>CAYMBC010000102.1:0-1589 GCA_964388605.1 uncultured Gammaproteobacteria bacterium | reverse complement strand
GGAGCGACAGCCGGGATCGCCCACACCCGCTGGGCCACGCACGGAATTCCGACGGAGGCGAACGCGCATCCTCATACGGACTGTTCGGGCAATCTCGCGATTGTTCACAACGGCATCATTGAAAATCACGCAGAACTCAAGCTTTGGCTGGAAAAAAGCGGTCATCGGTTCGTGTCTGAAACCGACACGGAAGTTCTCGCCCACCTTATTGAAGAATACTACGAAGAGGACGTAACAGAAGCGGTTCGCCTCGCGCTTCGGCATTTGCGTGGAGCATATGGAATTGCCGTCATGCACGCCGATCATCCGGACGAAATCCTTGTTGCCCGGCTTGGGAGCCCGATTGTTATCGGTATCGGCTTGGACGAGTTTTTAATCGCTTCCGAACCCTCTGCTTTGGTCGGGAATGCGCGCGACGTCATGCACTTGGATGACGGGGAAATGGCGCTTGTAACCCTCTCTGGCGTGAAGGTTATGACATTGCAGGCTGACCCGGTCGATAAAGCGGCCAAATCCCTTCTTTGGACAGAAAAGGAAATGCAGAAAGGAGGATACCCGCATTTCATGCTCAAAGAAATCTACGAACAACCTTTCGTGGTGAGAGCCGCGCTTCGCGGACGGCTTGCTTCCGACGGATCGGCGACGATCGTGGCGTTGAATGATTTGCGGGGTGCTTTCAAGGATGTAAGGCGCATTCAGATCGTCGCCTGCGGATCGGCATATTACGCCAGCCTGATCGGAGCGCAGATGATCGAACGGCTCGCGAAGATTCCCGCAACGGCAGATCAAGCTTCCGAGTATCGGTATCGGGAACCGGTTCTCTCGAATCGCATCGCCCTGCTCGCTGTCAGCCAATCCGGAGAAACCGCTGACACGTTGGGAGCGCTGAGGCTTGCAAAAAAAGCCGGTTTGCTGACGATGGGGATCGTGAATACGGTCGATTCGACGCTTGCAAGGGAGGTTGACGCTGGTATCTATAACCATGCCGGTCCGGAACTGGGCATCGCTTCGACAAAAACCTTCGTTTCGCAACTGACAGTCCTTTTGTTGCTGGCATTGGCTCTTGGCCGCGAGCGAGGGCTTCCGATCGAGGAAGCAAAAAGCGTCGCTGCGGCATTGGAAGCGTTGCCCGGGCACATCGAAAGCGTCTTGCTCCTGCGCTCAAAAATTTCAGAGTGGGCCTCCGAAATCGCAAAAAGGCCGCATGCGATATTCTTGGGAAGGACGCTTCAGTACCCGGTCGCTCTCGAAGGCGCTCTTAAGATGAAAGAAGTTTCCTATCTTCACGCGGAAGGCTATGCTTCAGGAGAAATGAAACACGGGCCAATCGCGATGATTGAGCCCGGGTTTCCCGTCGTTGCCTTGGCGCCGGACGATGCTGTTTTTGAAAAAAACAAAAGTCGTTTGGAGGAAGCGCGCGCACGAGGGGCAAAAACGTACGTCGTCACGACCCAAAGAGGTTTTCGCGAGCTCGGTCGTGCCGCCGATTATTCCCTCGAGATCCCGTCGACGCATCCGCTCGTTCAACCAATATTGTCGGTCATTCCCCTTCAAATGCTCGCGTACGAAACAGCCGTTGCAAAAGGGAT
>CAYMBC010000101.1:0-1609 GCA_964388605.1 uncultured Gammaproteobacteria bacterium | reverse complement strand
TGGGCAGCCTGAAGATCGGCGACAACGTGAAAGTCGGGGCGAACGCCGTAGTGAACAGGGATTTGGCTCCGAATGCCGTTTATGGCGGCATTCCCGCGCGCGACTTGAAATCGGGTGAACGACGCTGATGGGCCTGACGAAAAAAGGATTGTCCACGGTTTGGCGGAAGGGAATCGCGCGCCTCATGGGCGATAGGCTCGACCGCGCGCTCACGCGCCGCATCTTCGCAGCCGTTCCTGCGGTCGCCGCAAACGCCCCGTACGTCTATGTTTTTTCCCCGCAACGCCAAAGGGTCAACGAGCAGCTCTACGCGCTCCTTACGCGCGAGCTGGCGGCGAGGGGCATCCCGTCTTACTTTTTGCTCGATAGCCCCGTTTTCAAGGCGCATGCGGCCAAGCTTGAAGTCGATGGCGTGATGCTGAGCGATTCTCTGGTCGTCGAGCGCTACGCGGCGAAACTTTCGAGTGGCGTTTTCACGGCGTCTGAAGCCGGTTGGGAATTCGATCTCGAGCGCGGCATCGCGCGCAAGGACGGTCTCGATTTTTTCCCGATCGTCAAAAGCAGCCTCACCTCGCTCCACAAGAAGTTCAATTTCACCTTCGACGAACCGGGAATCCGCGACGACGCCGCGGACATTTTGACGAGCTGCGACGTGTTGCTCGCGTATTTTAGGGCGCTCAAGAAATACGCGCTCCAAAGCGGAAAAAAAGTCAGGATCTGCGGCCTTCAGACGATCGACATCCCCAACAGCGTTTTCAAATTTCTCTGCGACGTGGAGGGCGCCGGTGACGCCATCGAGTACGTCGTGATTCAGCCGGGGAGCAATCGGTATTACTTCAGGGAGCCGGCCGACAAACTCTTTTACACGGCGTCGAACCTCACGCGCCGGAAGGCCGAGATCGGCGTCGAGGTGAGCGAGGACGAATACGCCTCGATCGACATCCGTCCCGGCGAAATGGCGCGGTACGCGTCGTCCATCGAAAAGGCCATCGCGCGTCCGGTGGGGAACGCCGACCCGGCCAAAAAGAAAGAAATCCTCGACCTGATCGCCGACTTCAAGGCGCGCGGCAAAAAGATTTACGTCCTGTTCGGGCATCTGCTCTACGATTTTGCGGTGGTCGACTCGTCGCCCAGCTTCGACAACCTTTGCGAATGGAGCTTAGAGACGGTGAAGTTCTTCGCAGGTCGCGACGATTTACTCTTGATCAAGCCCCATCCGTCCGAAGTCACGCGCTACCAGCCCAACGAAACTTTTGCGTCGCTCGTAGGTCCGTATTCGGACGGCGGCAACGTGCGGGTGATGGACCCGAACCTGTTCGGCATGGACGAGCTGACTCCACACATGTCCTGCGGACTCGTCTGGAACTCGAGCGTCGGCCTCGAACTCGCTTACCGCCGGGTCCCGTTCGTTTTGGCGGGCGTGCCCGTTTACAAGAGCCTGAAATTTCCCTACGCGCGCGACCGCGACGATTATTTCAGGCTCATCGATGATCTCGAGAGCTTGGCTGTGACTGAAGCTCAAGCAATTGATGCTGTCCGTTACACCTACTGTCTTGAAAACAGGCAGAGTTTCAACAGCCGCCAAAACCGAAAGGACGAGCGGGTGGGG
>CAYMBC010000100.1:0-1761 GCA_964388605.1 uncultured Gammaproteobacteria bacterium | reverse complement strand
AAAAACCGTACCCCTCCGACTCGACCGCAACATTCCGCTCGACCGTGTTTCCGGGGTGACGGAGCAAAAATGCGGCAGGAATTTCGTCGCCATGCAACGCCCCTCCACGCACGTGCGCCACCAAGTTTCCTGAAAAAACATTGCCGATCTCCGCGCCATCCTCCGTCGCAAAACAGTGTCCACGAACGTTCATGGCAACGTTGTCGCTGATGTCAGCTTCTGTCGTTTGCTTCAGCGTCACGCAGCGGTTCCCCGCATTCTTAACGACGCTTGAAGCAAAGACGGGCTTCGACAAGCCGGACAACATGAGCGGATGTTGCCCGACGACACCCTCGCGCCCAAGAGAAGACAGCTCCACATCACGCAATGCGATCAAAGCCCCATGAATGCCGCGCACAGAAGATCCAAACCCTTTGCCGATGCCTCGTATCTCAATATTCCGATCCAACAGGGCGACTTCGGAACGCAAACCTTCTTCCGCACGATGCACTTTTTCAAGCGAACGGTCGAGGATGAGCGTCGCGCCATCGATAGCTTTGACCATGCGGACTTCCATCTCGTCGTTTCCGGCTCCCAGCACGGCCACTTCGGATCCGATCGGCCAGGCGACCGGCACGGACAAGGCGAGGCTTGCCGCGCCAGGTTTTGCCGGCGTGGCGAGACGCACCCAAGAAAAACCGACATCCGCCCCGTACAGCGCCAAAGTCCCGCCATCAACCAAAAGGCCGTCGTCGTCAGCGGTCGCCGTGGATGAACCGCCTGTCAGCTCGATTTCAAGCCGCTTATCCGCTCGAAAAGGCGCGCTTGGACTTCCCGCGGTCATGGAACCGCTCACCGTGATCTGCCGAGCTGCAAGACGCAAAGAACGATCTTGGGCAAATTCAAGCGTTCCGCGCACGTCGAGAGATTTCAATGCCGATCCGTTTTCCACGTCATAGATCACTTTCCGTCCGGACGGGATCGTTACGCGCGAACCCGGACCGGGGCGCTCCCCACCCCAAACGTCAGGATCGCTCCAAGCTCCCGTCTTCAAAGCCGTAATATCCGCGGACGGAAAAACGCCTTTGCGTATCGCAAGATCTTCTGCGATCGTCTCCATACCGAGTTCCTCCGTCTTGTCAAAATCACCCTGCGAAACGATCGGCTCTCCGACTTTATAAGCAAAAAAATCCGCGTCGGAAAGATCGTCGATTTTCTTATTCCAATCGTCTCCAAACAATGCCCCGGCGGCCGTTTCGGATGCCACCCAGCGCAAACGGCCGCCCGAGGCGACCGCAAATACACGCGGATCGCTCTGCAATTTCACGAGCCGAGTGGCTGGCTTATACGTAACGTTTCCTCCGATCGGATACGAAGCCAGTTCGCTGTCAGAAACTGCGCGTACGCTTGAAAAATCGGAATACCAAGAAAAATAGATTTTTTCATTCGGAAAGACGTAGCGCCTGCCTTCGTTTACATAATACACAGCGCTGCCAGAACCCTTGATCAAGGGACTTGCCGAAAAAAGAGGCGCCGGTATCCCGCACGTCAACAAAAAACCGACAACGAGCATCCCGAGCTTCCGCATATAGCCGCAGTATAGCACAGCCGCCGCGAGAACCTGAGGCGCGTATCCCCTCCCCCTCAGGTTGTAGGAAGTTCCGGAGGGTTCAAGATCTTCAGCGCTTGCCGGAGCTTTTTGACATACGTCACGGTTTCCGGAAGCAATGTCCTTTTCTTCAGCGTATTGACGACAGCGCTTCTCGCACCGTGCTGCTTCGC
>CAYMBC010000099.1:0-1783 GCA_964388605.1 uncultured Gammaproteobacteria bacterium | reverse complement strand
CTTACAGCTTTCCGCCTGTTGAGCTTATGCCCCAAGCCTTGATCTCGGAGGCGGAAGTTTTGGAGGTGCCGGTTTCCGAACAGGGTCCGTCACGGATCTCGAAGGTTTTTCTCCAGCAACTGAGGCCGCGCCTTCTTCCTCGCTCACCAATCGAATTTTGCCGGCAAACATTCCCGGTTTCGGGGGAGGCGGAAGTGCCCGTCCGGTTCTCAAGGGATCAACCTGCCGAGACTCCGTTTTTGCCATCGTTGGCGCCAAAGAACGCGGCGCAACCGATGCGGCAGAAGCGGAAGGGGCGGCCGGCACGGCAGGCGCCCGAGAGAACGCGGCCGTTTGCGAAGAAGCAGGCGTAGCGGTCGGAACAAGGGGTTTCGCAGGGTGCATGGGAGGCCTGGAAGCGGAAGCCGCTTCGGCTCGAGCAAGCGGCAAGCACTCCTTGCAATAAAACGGCCTGCTTGCGTCCGGAGGAAATTTCAAATGGAGCTCTTTGGCGCAACGCGAACAGCTCGCCTTGTATTGACGATCTGAATGCTCGCGCGGGGCGTCCCCCGCTGACAGCCCAGAAGATCCTTCGCTTGCGGCTTTTCCGATAAACGTCCCGCTTACCTCATCAAAGCCAGCCCAGCTATTCACCCTCGTCTCAATGTCGATCCGTGCGATGGCATATCTTTCACGCGAGGCCTTCACGACTTTTTCCCGACTTTCCGTCCTTTTCGCGATCGGCGAAAGCGTTTTGGCGGAAAACGGGGAGGAAGCCACGCCATCGATCATCAGCTTGAGGTAGACTTCGTATTTCGCCAAGTTAATGATGTCTTCCTCGACGAAGACGGGCGCAAATTCTTTCGCTAAGTGCTCGGCATCGCTCGCGCCCACACGGAACGAAATGATCGTACCGACGTTGCCGAAAACCGCAGCCGCGACTTCCTCTTCCAGCTGTTCGATATATTGATGCGCCGTAATGAGCGCCAAGCGGTATTTGCGGGCTTCAGACAGGATATTCGCGAAAGATTCCGTCGCAAAGTTCTGAAACTCGTCGACATAAAGATAAAAATCTTGACGATCCTTTTCAATCATATCCACGCGCTCCATGGCGGCAAGCTGAAGCCTCGTAATCAGCATGCCTCCCAAGAGCTTGCTGGAATCCTCGCCAACCAAGCCTTTCGACAGGTTGACGATGAGGATTTTCCGTTCGTCCATGATTTGGCGGATGTTGATCGTCGATTTCGTTTGCGCGACAATATTGCGAATGACGGTATTCGACAAAAATTGACCCACCTTGTTTTGGACTGGAGCGATCGCTTCGGACGCGAATTTGTCGGTGTATTTGGCGAATTCGTTGACCCAGAAACCTTTGACGACCGGATCCTTCACGTTCTCGACGATTTTCTTGCGAAAATCCTTGTCTGCCAAAATGCGGCTGATCCCCAAGAGGGTCGACCCGGGCGTATCGAGAAGCGCCAAAACGCAATTGAGAAGGATGTATTCCATGCGGGCCGACCAGACATCCGGCCAGATCTTCTTGAAGACGCCCATGAGCCCGGAAGCGACAAGATGCTTCTGGTTTTCGTTGGCGATTTCCAAGATGTTGAATCCAACCGGAAAATCCATGTCTGCCGGATTGAAATACACGACGTCGTTGATGCGCCACGGGGGGATAAAATCGAGAATCTTGTCCGCCGTGTCTCCGTGCGGATCGACGTACGCCAAACCGTGCCCGGCATAAATGTCCGACATGACGAAATTTTCCAGCAGGGTGGTTTTTCCCATGCCCGTCTTGCCGATC
>CAYMBC010000098.1:0-2018 GCA_964388605.1 uncultured Gammaproteobacteria bacterium | reverse complement strand
TATGGCGTCTGTCAACATCGACAGCGCAACCGTTCCCTTTCCGGGTTCTGGCTTCTTGCCAGACAACAAGAAAGACGCCGCCGCGCCAAGCTTGAGGGCGATCGAACGATGCTGGTCATGCGCGCACAATTGCTCCCCCTTCAGCACGACCGTCGCCGAAAGCGTGCGGAGCGCAGCGCCCATGCGGGAATCTCCCGTCGCGCGAGCATTCGCGGCAAAATGGCCGAGAAGGCCGTTCAAGCTTTTTTCCCACGCCGCTATCCCTTCATCTTCGCGCCGAAGCTCCTCCTGGCGAATGCCAACCTCCGGCGCCAGCGTTTCTCGCAGCGCGAGGATCAAAGCTCTTGCAATGGCCCGATCAGCACCGTCGATCGCGCGAGGAAGCTTCCGGAGCAAAGCAGGGTGAGAAACGGACGAACCGAACACGCGCCTCGGCGTCCAAACGCCTCGCTTCAAAAATTCTTCGGATGCCGAAGCGCGCTCGCGCCAATCCCCCCTCGCCTGAAGCAAGCGCGTCTCAGCATCGACATCAGCGCCTTCGCAATCGAGGAGCGCCGCCGCGAGTCGGGAAATCCGATCGCGTTCGTGGCGTCCGGCCTCGAACGCGCGCTCGCGGTCGGCAAGATGGCCAACGACGACCCGAAGCGCCGCCAATGCCTCTTCCGCATTCTCCGCTTCAACGACGCGAGCGATATCCTGATCGGCAAGCAAGCGGCGCACCGCTTCGGCATTCATAGATGCAATTCGTCGCGCAATCGCGAGGCGCGCTCCAGGCATTCGCGGCCGAAGCGCTCAAGCGCATCCGTTACGCGCGATCGAGCGTCGGGAACGCGCACGTCGAAAAACGCGATCAGCTCGTCCTCGTTCGCTCCGTCTTCCGCCATCTCGCGAAATGTTTCGAGAGAGTGCGGATCGACCGCATGCATCAGCTCGAAGCCGATGCGCCGTTGCGCCTCGGCGGTCAGAGCCGCTACCGCTTCAGATCGTTCTTCCTCGGGAGCGTGCGCAAACCCAGCCTTGGCGACCAAAGCCTCGACATAGGCGCGAACGGGATCGTGCGCGAAGACGGAAACGAGCTGCGGATTCATACCGCTACAGTATAAGGCAAAACCGAGGTTTCGCGAAGTCTTCAAGGGGATCTTGCCGTCCAGAAAAGGCTGTGCTACACTTGTGCAGTCAAAAAGGGGCCAGTAGCGAAGCCCGGTTATCGCGTCTCCCTGTCACGGAGAAGGTCGCGGGTTCGAATCCCGTCTGGCCCGCCAGCAAAAATACCGCTTAACGAAGCGGTATTTTTGTACGGCCACATGTGAAGTTAGAACTTTTCCGACGTCCCATCCTACAATGAACCCCGACACATGAGTCTGCTTCTCCGTACGAGGATTGTAGCGTGACATTCTCCGAAAAGAAAAGAACCGCACTTGGAGACGCGCCTTGAGAGGGCGTTTTTCCAAATGCGGCGAGCGCTTCGCGCTGTAGGCCAAGGACCAAGGGGCCGAATGACCAAGCGACGAGCGTTCAAGTATCGAGTTCCGGTTCACTCCCCGGAGACAGGCACCGAGTAGCCCGAGTAGTCATAGCTGAGCCAGTCGGCGCTCAGCTCCACCCGGCGGCAGTCGCGGCTGAAGTCGACGCACGGCACGCACTGCCACGACTTGCCATCGCCCTCGGGGACGTTGAGCTTATACCCGGCACAGAACCAGGCCGACCACTTGTCGTAGTCGATGGCCTCAACGCGCTTGGGGAAGAGCCAGGCGAGGACCAAGCCCTCATCGGCGAGCGACTTCGGACCTCGAACAGCCTCGATGCTCTTCCGCTTCCAGTTGGCGTCGAGGTGGACGATGGTCCACTCGACGACGGGGTTGTGGCTCGCGTTGCCCGAGAGGAGCCGGAGGTACTGCCTGTCCGAGCGCATGATGTTCCAGCGCCAGAACTTCTCACTGCCGTGCACGCGCTTGATGCGCGCGATGTGCGCCTCGAAGGTCTCAGCCACGCCCTCCTCCCCTTCGCTGAAGCGGATG
>CAYMBC010000097.1:0-2087 GCA_964388605.1 uncultured Gammaproteobacteria bacterium | reverse complement strand
GCAGGACCGCCTACTCGAACCGATTTGAGTCCGTCAACGACCCGTTTCGCCTCATCGAAACGGTTTTTTTTGTCGCTTTTTTCATATTTCAAGACGTATTGACGGAAAAATGCCGCAGCAGTATGATTTTCCCGTTTTATAAGCTATGCCGTCGATACTCAAACTGCTCCAATACCTCTTCCTGGGTCCGTGCGTGACTGAACCGCGTTCCGATTTTGAAAAAATGGATGCTTCCGGAACAGAAGCGATCGGTAGCGAGTTGAAAAAAATCATCGACCGCCTCTACGGAGGCCGTTCCTTGCGCATCCGTGCCGTCGATGGGGGATCGACCAACGGTGAAGAAATCGAACTGACGGCTCTCGGCAACGCCTACTACGACATCGAGCGCTTCGGCTTGAGCTTCGTCGCTTCGCCGCGCCACGCCGATATGCTTTGGGTGACCGGACCGGTGACGCGTAACCTTGAACGCGCCGTTAAAACAACATATGAGGCCGCGCCAGAACCCTGCATCGTCGTTGCAATTGGCGACGGCGCCTGTACGGGCGGGATTTGGAAAGATTCATACGCCGTCGTCGGACCCGTTGAGGCCATCATACCTGTCCACGTGAAAATCCCGGGCGATCCACCGTCGCCAATGGCGATACTTTCAGGCATTCTCCACGCCTTGAAGCGCGAAACAACCAACTGATATGAACCCGACACTCTTGATCGGAGGCGTTTTACTTTGCGTGATCGGCACCGGAGCGGCAGCGGTCCTGTCCTTGCTCGCGCGGGGTAAGGGGCTGCGTCAGGCAGCCTTGGTACTGCTCGCACTCGCAACGGGCGTGGGCGCGCTTACAAGCATCGCATTCTTCATCGCTCCGGCGCCCCAAGAAGTCGTACCGCCGCTCCTCGGCCTGCGGTTTCAATTTGACGCGTTATCCGCCGTGTTCTTCGGACTCCTGAACGTGATCGGTTGCGCCGTGTCCGCCTACGCGATCGCGTACGTCGAACAGCACGCCGCTGAATACAGCGTGCGCCGCCTCGATGCCTTGATGGCCATCTTCATCCTCGGAATGCAAGGCGTGCTGCTCGCTTCGTCCACCTTCGGTTTCTTGGCGTTTTGGGAAGTGATGTCCTTGAGCTCGTTCTTCCTCGTAATGGCGGACAAGAAACCTGAATCGATCAACGCCGCGCTCTTCTACCTGATCATGACGCATCTTGGCGCCGCTGCGATTCTCGCAGGATTCATGCTGCTCTCCGGCGGCGTGGTGTTCGCGGATTTTGGACATCTTGCCACGCTCGCGAATCATGTTCCGCCCTCCCGCGTGTTGATTGCTTTCGCCTTGATGATCTTCGGTTTCGGCTCCAAGGCCGGCTTGTGGCCGTTCCATGTTTGGTTGCCCGAAGCTCATCCGCAGGCACCAAGCCATATCTCAGCGCTCATGTCCGGCGTCATGCTGAAAATGGCGCTCTACGGTTTTCTGCGTGTGCTTCTCACGATTCTTCCTCCAATACCCGCAGTCTGGGCGCTCCCGATCATCGTGCTCGGTCTTTTCTCCGCCGTTTTTGGCGTGCTCTATGCGGTCATTGAACGTGATTTTAAACGTCTTCTGGCGTACAGCAGCATCGAAAACCTCGGCTTAATGTTCACGATGGTCGGCGCCGCCATCTTCGCCCAAAGCGCGGGGATGGAAACGCTGGCGAATGCCGCGCTCGCCGCCGTCATCCTACACGCGATTGCGCACGCAATTTTCAAATCCGGCCTCTTCATGGGCGCCGGCGCGATCGTCGGCCAGCTGCACACGCGCAACCTCGAAGCGATGGGGGGGCTCGCGCAACGCATGCCAAAATTCTCGGGCGCAATGCTCGTCCTCGCGCTCGGCGCCGCCGCGATGCCCCCGTTCGCCGCCTTCATGAGCGAGTGGATCTTTCTCCAAAACATCGTCGCCGGGATCCGCGCCGCGGCGCCGCTCGAACAGAGCGTGCTGATCATTATCTTGTCGGGTTTTGCCTTTGTTGGTGGGCTGGCCGTCTTCGCTATGGTAAAGATGTTCGGCATCGCCTTTTTAGCGAAACCGCGTAGCAGCCATGCCGAGCACGCGACC
>CAYMBC010000096.1:0-2241 GCA_964388605.1 uncultured Gammaproteobacteria bacterium | reverse complement strand
CATTCCGAACACGCCCGACGGCGTGGACATGGTTTTGTATCTTGTCCAGTACTACCCGAAGGGTTCGGCACTCACCGATCGCGATTACGGATCGCCGTACTGTCTGTTCAAGCAGATTTCAGAGGTTCACGATCCGAAGGGGGGGTGGATCATTATTCCCAACATGGATCGAACGGGCGGAAGCGGGAGTGGATTCAAGAATATTGCCGTAAAAACCGGCAAACACCTTCCGGGCACCCCTCGCGCTTCACATGCCTCCTACTACACGCACCCAGACGCGAGATCCTCGCTGTCGTCGGATGGCGACAAGCCAAAAATCCCGCCAGAACCGGACGAACTGGTTACGATCGTCAATATTCCTGACGATGCCGTTGGCCGAACATTCTTGATGGAACTCCTTAGGAGCTACTCCGGAAGCGACTTGCGTGCCTATGCTCTCACGACTCAAGATTTCGGAGTGTACCCCGTCTATCTTTTGGCCAACGCAAACCTTCCTCGGTGACTTTCCTCCGAGCAATCGTTGCCCCTCCTCCCCGCGACTATCGCGGGGTTTTCCTTTTTCAAGCCTTCTTCACCTTCTGTCCTTGCGGAGTATCCTCGACGACCCAGCCGTTCATGGAAATTTCGTCTCGCAAGCGGTCGGAGGCATTCCAATCCCTGTTCGCGCGAGCTTCCGCGCGCATCTGAACGAGCGCCTGCACGCCATCCGGAACCTCGACGGTTTTGGTTTCAAAAAGCCTGAGGCCGAACACGCGGTCGAACATGCGCATGAACGACGCGCCTTCTCTGGCATCGACGCGCCCTTTGTTGGCGTCCGTTATGAATCCGTGAACGACGGCCAGCGCCGCTGATACGTTCATATCGTCATCCATCGCCTCTTCGAACCGTTCCTCGTAAGATCCTTTCAACAGATCCGGCCCCGAAAACGCTTCTGTCACGGCGCGCATCTGCGCCAATGAGCGTTCCGCGGCTCTCAGGCCATCGAGGGTAAAATTGAACTGGGTTCGATAATGAGAGGACAAAAGCAAAAAACGCACCGCCTCGGGAGAAAACCCTTGAGCGACAAGATCCGACAGCGTGTACGTGTTTCCTTTCGATTTTGACATTTTCTCCCCTTCCACCAAGAGGAACGATACGTGCAGCCAGTGGCGCGAAAAGGGCGCGCCGTTCGCGCTCTCGGACTGGGCGATTTCGCATTCATGGTGCGGGAACTTCAAGTCCTCGCCGCCGACGTGGAGGCTCAGCGTGTCGCCAAGATACTCTTTGGCCATGGCCGAACACTCGAGATGCCAGCCGGGATATCCTTGGAGACCGCGCGGACCCGTCCATTGCAGGACATGATTCGGATTCCTGATCCACAAGGCGAAATCGGCCGGGTGCTTTTTGTCATTCTTCACATCCACGCGGGCGCCAGCAACAAGGTCGTCGACAGAATTGCCGGAGAGCTTTCCATACTCCGGAAACGAGCCGACATCGAAATACACGTCGCCTTTTTCCGTCATGTACGCATGTCCGTCATCGAGGAGCTTTTCGACCAGCGCCACCATCTGGGGAATATGCTCCGTGGCGCGCGGGTGCTTCCACGCGCGCTTGAAGCCGAGCGCGTCCATGTCGCGGAAAAACGCTTCTTCGTAAAAGCGCGCGATCTCCTGAGGCGTCTTCCCCTCTTTCGCGGCGGCGACCGTCATTTTATCGTCACCCGTATCGGCGTCGTTCAGCATGTGGCCGACATCGGTGATATTCATGACGAGCTTTACCTCGCGCCCGCGATGCTCCAGATATCGACGAAGCATGTCAGTCGTCAAAAACGTCCTCAAATTGCCGATCGAGGCGTAATGATAGACAGTTGGCCCGCACGCGTAGATTGTCACGGGGTCGGGACCGTCTTCCGGGAAGGTTTTGGCCTTTTTGGTTTGGGAGTCGTACAACCGCATACGTATGCTATACTTGAAGCACCATTGTTCCACATATCCTCCCTGTATGCCAAGCAGCATGCCTTCCCAAACGCCTCGTCCGGCTCCGTCCGAAACCCGGCATAACACCGCGCTCCGCATCGGCTTGCCGGTCGGTATCCTATGCCTGATCATCGGCGCCGTCGCCGGCTACGGAGCCGGCAGGATCTCGGCCGGATCCCCTATCGCGCCCGGCGGCGATGCGTACCAAAGAGGCTTTGAAGCGGCTCGCAAAAAAGTCGAAGAAGCCAAAGTGTTTCCCCCGGTTCAAAATGAAAGCGCCGTCTTG
>CAYMBC010000095.1:0-2254 GCA_964388605.1 uncultured Gammaproteobacteria bacterium | reverse complement strand
ACTGCTCTTCAAAGGCCTCTTGGTCGAGGGGTCGGTGGAGGTCAAATGCAAGCATTGCCACGCCATCACGAACGTCGTCACCTCGCGGTACAACAAGCTCCTCTGCATGATCGATCCGTGCCCGAACCGCATTCCGCACGCGCCCGAAAAATAAAAACCGGCCTTCCGCAGAAGCTCTTGAAGCTCGCGCCCGTCGCGTGCTTTTTTTATTCACTCTTCCCTACGCCATGCCATCCTCCGCCAACGCCTCCATGATCGACGCCGTCTCGACGATCGAAGAATACCTGGACCGTTCGGATTGGCGCGTGCATGCCAACGCGAACCAAGGCTACTCGCTGGGCGGCATGATTTTGAACATCTCCGGAAAATTGACGGCGCAATACTGGTTGCAGCGCGTCTATCCCGCGGCCGTGCGCCGCGCCCACATCGACGGCGATTTCCATATCCACGACCTCGATTTGTTCGCCGGCTACTGCGCCGGCTGGAGCTTGCGCCAGCTTTTGGAGGAAGGCTTCAACGGCGTCGCTGGGCGCGTCGAATCGGCTCCGCCGAAGCATTTTGAAACGGCGCTCGGGCAGATGGTGAACTTCCTCGGTACGTTGCAAAACGAGTGGGCGGGCGCGCAGGCCTTCTCCTCCTTCGACACGCTCCTCGCGCCGTACGTGAAAAACGACGGCTTGAGCTACGAAGAGGTGCGCCAGGCCGTGCAGCAATTCGTCTTTAACCTCAACGTCCCTTCGCGCTGGGGCATGCAGACGCCGTTTACGAACATCACGCTTGACTGGACGGTGCCGGAAGACCTGCTTGAAAAGCGGCCGCGCATCGCGCAGAAGGATCAGCCGTATACCTATGCGGACTGCCGTCCGGAAATGGACATGATCAACCGCGCCTTCATCGAAGTCATGACCGCCGGCGACGCCCGCGGACGCGCCTTCACCTTCCCGATCCCGACCTACAACATCACCAGGGATTTCGATTGGGAATCAGAAAACGCGCAGAAGCTTTTCGAGATGACCGCCAAGTACGGCATCCCCTACTTCCAGAACTTCCTCAACTCGTCGCTCGACCCCAAGGACGTCCGCAGCATGTGCTGCCGCCTGCAGCTCGACCTCCGCGCCCTCAAAGCGCGCGGCGGCGGCCTGTTCGGATCGGCGGAGATGACCGGATCTGTCGGCGTCGTTACGATCAACCTGGCGCGAATCGGTTACCGCACAAAATCAAAGGCAGCCTTCTTCAGCCGCCTTGGACGCCTGATGGATCTGGCGAAGAATTCTCTTGAGATCAAGCGCGTGACGGTGCAGCGCAATATCGACCGCGGCCTCCTACCGTTCACGAAGAGGTACCTCGGCACGCTGCGCAACCACTTCTCGACGATCGGCTTGAACGGGATGAACGAGGCCTGCTTGAACCTTCTCGGACAAGACATTGCTACGGAAGAAGGCCGCGCCTTCGCGCTTGAAACGCTCGAATTCATGCGAGGCCGCCTAGTCGCCTATCAGGAAGAAACGGGGCATCTCTATAACTTGGAAGCCACCCCGGCTGAAGGCACGACCTACCGCTTCGCCAAAGAAGACAGGAAACGTTGGAAGGACATTATCCAGGCCGGCACCGCGCACGCGCCCTATTACACGAACTCCTCGCACTTGCCGGTCGGTCATACGAACGATCCACTTGACGCGCTCGGCCACCAAGACGAGCTGCAGTCCAAATACACGGGAGGAACCGTCCTTCACCTCTTCCTTGGGGAACGCGTGCGCGACTGGAAAACCTGCGCTCGCTTCGTCAAAAAAGTCGCCGAGTCGCACCGCCTCCCCTACTTTACGATCACGCCAACCTTCAGCATCTGCCCGTCGCACGGATATCTTGAAGGGGAAAAACCTGAATGCCCGAGCTGCCAAGAGCGCTGCGAAGTCTGGTCGCGCGTGGTCGGCTATTTCCGCCCGATCGATCAATGGAATATCGGAAAGAAGAGCGAGTACGTCGGCCGCAAAGAATACGAAGTTCCGAACATGGACGCTCCCTATGCGCATCGCCGGATTGCAGCCGCTCAGCCTGCTTGATTTTCCAGGTCTCGTCGCGGCTACCATCTTCACGCAAGGATGCCCGTTCCGCTGCCTGTACTGCCACAACCCGGAACTTCTTTCGCTACGCGGAACGAGCGAGATGGAAGCGGAAGACGTTCTTGACCGCATCGCCGAACGGAAACTGTTCCTCGACGGCGTCGTCGTAACGGGCGGAGAACCGACCGTGCATC
>CAYMBC010000094.1:0-2275 GCA_964388605.1 uncultured Gammaproteobacteria bacterium | reverse complement strand
CGGAACTTGCTTTCTCGCGGGCGCGGGCGGTTCCGGCGCAGCCGAACCGCCGCGCTCCGGCGGTTTTTTCGAATTCTCGTCTTTCTTGTCGCGCGGCTGGTGCGTGCGGTAGTGCGCCGGAACCTGCCTTGAAGCGCTCCAGAGCCGCCGGAAGGTCGGAAACGCCCATGCGAAGTCGAGGTGCTTCCACGGCCTCCAAAGGGCTTTTACGGCCAAAAGATCGGGGACGCCGAGCGTGCCGAGCTCGTCGTCTGCTTGCGGACGTGGAAAGAGCAAAGAGAGATTGAAGAAGCGCGAGAGGCTCATGGCGCCGCCGACGGCCAAACGGCGGTAATAGACATCGACGAACTTGTAGTGCTGCGTCAAGAAGACGAGCGTCACGCGATAATGCCGGTGCATGGAGAGCCACAACCGCGTCCGCTTCGACATCGTTTCCCAGTCCCGCGCGCCCGCGGTCGCTTGGGCTTCGTCGTTCAAGACCAAGGCGTCCTCGAGGCCGATCACGTCTTGATGCTCGTCGTAGCGAATGAGCAGAGGACCGTCTAAAGCGTTGAGTTTTTTCATCGAAAGCGGCTGTCGTTTCCTGCCTTCTGGATCTTCTGTCCGCGCGTCTTGATACGCCGCGCCTTCCGGGCAGGCCATATCCCAGTTGATCGCCACGCGATAGCCGCGCGAAAGCGCTTCAATGGCGAAGGCGGTTCCCGTGTAGGTTTTTCCGGCTCCGGGCTCGCCGGAGATGATATACGCGGCCATATCACGTTTTGGGTTCGCCAAGAATAAACGCTTTGAACCATTTCGCCGTTCGCCAGAGATACGCCGCAACCTCCACGCCGGCCGTGATCGTCATGAGCGAAATCATGAGCTTGACCGGAAGCCAGTGGTCGAGCAGTAGCACGCGCGTAAAGAACGTCGTGAGCCACTCTTCGAAGGCCGGAGGAAACGGTGGCAGCCACGTCGAGCCGATCACGAGGAGGCCGATGAAAAAGCCGACGGTTCCGAGTTTGAGAAGCAGGCTCATACGGAGAGAAGGCGGTCAGCCTTGCGTTTCATGGCAACGACGAACGCCACCCAGACCCCAAAGGCCAGAATCGAGCGAAAGAACTGCTGTCGTTCGTTCGAGATGTATTTACCGATGCCTGCGCCTGAAGATGCGGAATCGACGAGCGTCACGGCGGGAATCCATGTGCCGTGCGAAGGAAGCCCGACGGTGTAGGCGGTTGGCGCGAGTTCCACCCGATCTTTCGCCCGCGTCATAGCGGTAAAGATCCCAAGCGGCCATGAGAGCAGGGGAAAGGTGTCAAAGAGCGCGTTCCACGTGCTTGATCCCGTGCAAAGCGTCGAGGTGGCGTCTTCCCCTGGTACGTGGGCGCATCCCGTTGCGTCGATCCGTAGGCCGCCAGACGCAATAATTTGGGCGGCACTGGCCGAAAACGTGTAACCGTCGTTGCCGACGCCGATCACCGTGTCGTTTGGGTCGAATTCGTAGTCGTAGGGATTGCCGGTATTCGAAAGGAACGTGTACGGGTTGCCCGTGAGCGTTACGTCAACGTAGCCGGAGGTCACGACAACGCCGTTTTCGCGTCCGTACATGCGGACGCGCCAACGCCCATTCGTCATGGGACGTGCTGGAAAATCGGATGTTTCGAGCTCGTAGGGATTGGGAAAAGGGCCGAGTCCTTGGCTCCATGTTTCGTGCGAGCCGACGGGATCGATCCGGACGGCGCCAAGCCAAGCTTCCGACGGATAAAACCCCGAACAGGTTCCTCGCGCATAGAGCGTTGGTGCTCCGGAGGGCGTGACGGCTTGGGACGCTGCGTTGACGATGCAGGCTGGTGGCGCTCCGTAAGTGCGAAAGAACATGTCGGACGTCGGAATATTCGTCGAGTTCGTGAAATTTGAATAGACGGATCGCAAGTTCCCTCCGGCGTAGGTGCTTGCCGCGCTGATGTCGAGCAGAAGCCAGTTGGTCGTATGGTTCCTTGCCACGAGGTTCAAGTAATACGTCGTTCCCGGCGTCGTGTTGATCGGCGCGGTCAGGTCGTAGTGTACGACGGACGTAGAGCCAGTGCTCCACGCGTTGACCGTCGCGGACGTAAGATATCCGGCATAGCGCGTTACCGATCCTGCGAGGTTATAGCAGCCGCCGCTCGTGATCCTAATTTCAAAATCCGTATTGCTTCCCGCGCTTCCGCTTCTGCCGATTTTGAAATCGACGCCCGAGAGCACGCTCGCCCCCGGTACGAAGCTTTGGCAAAGCGCGCCGCCCGTACCGTCG
>CAYMBC010000093.1:0-2300 GCA_964388605.1 uncultured Gammaproteobacteria bacterium | reverse complement strand
CATTGTCGTACCAAGCGACGACTTTCACGAGATCGCCGCCGACGACTTGCGTCAGGTTCAGGTCGACGATCGAGGAGTAAGAATTTTTGATGAAGTCGGAAGAGACGAGCTCCTCTTCGGTCCAGGTCATGATGCCTTCGTAGCGCTTGGTAGCGCAGGCCGCTTTGATCGCCTTCTTCACTTCTTCAACGGTTGTCTTGCGTCCGAGCACGAAAGTGAAATCAGACATCGAGACGACGGAGGTCGGCACGCGTACCGAAAGGCCGTCGAAAAGCCCTTTGAGTTCGGGGATGGTCTCGGTGACGGCGATGGCTGCACCCGTCGACGTCGGCACCATGTTGCAGGCGGCGGCGCGGGCGCGGCGAAGATCCTTGTGCGGGCCGTCCTGCAGCACCTGATCGGCGGTATAGCTGTGAATCGTGGTCATGAGCGCCTTCTTCACGCCGAACTTGGCATGCATGACGGCCGCGACAGGCGCGATGCAGTTGGTCGTGCAGGAGGCATTATTGACGATAGCCGACTTTCCTTTGTACTCTTGGCCGTTTACGCCCAGGACGTATGTCGGAACTTCTCCGCCCTTGGCCGGAGCGGAAAGGACGACGCGCTTGGCGCCGGCCGCGAGATGCTGGCTCATCCCCTTCTCGTCGGTGAAACGGCCCGTCGATTCAATCACGACGTCGATTCCGAGATCTTTCCAAGGAAGTTTCGTCGGATCCTTTTCGGCGGTGACGATGAGTTTTTTGCCGTCGATGTACAAATTCTTTTCATCGTACGTCACGCTCTTTTCATAGGTTCCGTAGTTGGTATCGTGCTTCAAAAGATGCGCGAGCGTTTTCGTGTCGGTCAGGTCGTTCACGGCCACGAACTCGAGATTTTTCAAACGCCCGAAAGCGGCTTTGAAAGTGTTGCGGCCGATGCGGCCGAACCCGTTGATGGCGACGCGGATCATGGCTTGTAGAATTTAATGGTAGAAACGAGAGTGGCGAACACGGCGGGGTCGGTCGAAGCGGCGCGGACGACAAGCGCCTCCTTGCCCATTGGAATATAGATCGCCTGGCGATGGACGCTGGAGCGTTCGAACGCGATCGCGAAGATCGAATGGCGTCCATCGACGGCGACGTCGTAGAGCGCGGGGCGGGCGCCGGCGAAATCTTTGGCGACCATGTTGGCGATTTCCTCGCGCTCGCCCAACGCGACCGTTTCGATCAGGATCCCCTCGTTCGCCGCCGCAGCCGTCGCGATCTCTTTTACGGAGCGACCGAGGCGCAAGCGCGAAGGATCGGCCTCGTCAACCATCCAAAACGGCGGCAAGGCAAACGCGAAGCCGCGTACCGGATCGTCGCGTCGCGTCCAATCATCGATATCGAGCGAAACGGGCTGCGGAACGGTGGCTAAGATCGCGGTGACGGGAATGGCAAGCGGCGACAGCGACGCGTACCAAACGGCAAAAAGGCCGTAGGCCACGATGACGCTGATCAACGCGGCTTCAACGGACGGAGACAACGCATGTTTCACCCTCCACAGAGACATACGGGGACAGTATAGGCGGCAACGGTCGCGGCGTGAAGTACATAAGCTCAGAAGCCCTCTTAATTCCTGAAAGAAGTTTTAAAAACCCGCGGCGGCTGCGGGTAAGCGGATCTCGCGGATCCAAGAGTTTACTTGACGGAAAACGTGATACTCCTCTCGTCAAAAGCCATGGAATCGGCAAGCGTGAGCGCCGTCACGGACTGGGCATAATGCTTGTTCATGATCGCAGCGCCGCAAATCGGCCGCCCGGTCGCCTTATGCGTCAGAGGGCTCGTGCCCTCGCAGGAATCGGGCACATGGGTCCATATGCCGAGCAGGTGCCCGATCTCGTGCGCAACGACCGCGGAGACCTGTAGCGGCTCAAAAACGTTTCCGGGCTCCGCATCGAAACACCGCGCCATCAAGATGACCTTCCCTCCAAAAATCGCCCACGCGAGGACAGCCATCTTGACTCCGCCGTTTTTCTTCCGCAGCACGCAAGGCGCATCGCTCACGTAAACGCGTATCTTGGCGTTCTCAAAACTCTCCGCTTCAAGACATTCGACGTTTTTCGCCCGCCATTTCTGGCAACCGTTCATCACGTCCTTCCCTGAAATCCTTCGGTCTTTTTCAACCCACACCGTGAGCACGGGCGATGAGCCTGGCACCGCCTGCTCAACCTCGCGCGTTGCGGAACCGGAACGCGCCGCGCAAGCCGCAATAACGGCAAGGAGCATGAAGCCTACGCCTGACCGGACTCGCATGAGAACCTCCTTGCGATCAACGTAGCA
>CAYMBC010000092.1:0-2586 GCA_964388605.1 uncultured Gammaproteobacteria bacterium | reverse complement strand
CGTTCCTGTTCCTGCTCCATCCAGTCCATCGGGGCGGCGCCTTCGTGCACTTCGCCGATCTTGTGCTTCTTGCCGGTATAGAAGAGCACGCGCTCGGAGACCGTGGTCTTGCCGGCGTCGATGTGGGCGATGATGCCGATGTTGCGGGTCCGTTCAAGGGGATATTCGCGAGGCATAAAAGAAAGAAGAAGTTGCTAGGTAGAACAAGTCGCAATGCTCCCATCATGTCATTCCAGCGAAAGCTGGAATCCAGTTCCATGAAAACGTTGTAGGCTTTTGACGGTCCTGGATCCCCGCTTTCGCGGGGATGGCACGTAGGCGATGCGGCTTTACCGGGCGAAGTGCGCGAAGGCGCGGTTCGCCTCGGCCATGCGGTGAACGTCCATCTTCTTCTTGACCGCGTTGCCTTCGCCGGCGGCGGCGGAGACAATCTCGTTGCCGAGCTTCTCGGCCATCGAACGGCCTTTGACGGCGTTCGCGGCATCGATGATCCAGCGGAAACCGAGCATGATGCGGCGTTCTCCGCGCACCGGGGTCGGAATCTGGTAGTTCGCGCCACCGACGCGGCGGGACTTGACTTCGACCTGCGGCATGACATTCTTCAAGGCTTCGTCGAAAACCTCGATCGGATCTTTCTTGGTCTTCTCCGAGATGAGTTCGAGCGCTCCGTAAACGATTTTCTGAGCGGTCGACTTCTTGCCGTCCCGCATCACGTAGTTGGTGAGCTTGGCGACGGTTTCGGAACTGTACTTGGCGTCCGGCTTGATCAGACGCTTGGGGGCTTGTTTGCCTCGCATAGGAATTCTCTTTACACGTCTGATTTAGGACTTGACCTTCGGACGCTTGTTGCCGTAGAGCGAACGGCCGCGGCGGCGATCAGCGACGCCCTGGGTGTCGTAGACGCCGCGGACGATGTGATAGCGGACACCCGGAAGGTCTTTGACGCGTCCTCCGCGGATCATGACGATCGAGTGTTCCTGAAGGTTGTGGCCGACGCCTGGAATGTAGGCGGTGACTTCCATGCCGTTCGAAAGACGGACACGAGCGATCTTGCGCAACGCCGAGTTCGGCTTTTTCGGGGTCATGGTGGTGACCTTCACGCAGACGCCGCGCTTGAAGGGAGAGCCTTTCGGCATCATTTTCTTGCGGCGCTTGATCGTGTTGTTCACGGACTGCATCGCGGGCGACTTGGACTTGACCTTCACCGGTCGGCGAGGGTTCTTGATCAGTTGATGAATGGTAGGCATGAGAATGGTTACAAAACGCAACTCACGAAACCTGAAGAGGTTCCGTGCTTCGACTCGCCTCCTCCGCAGCTATGCAGGATCGGCGACCATATTCACTACATCGCCGGAAAAGCCTTTCCCTAAAGAAAAACCGCTCCGGTCGAGTAATTCGACAAACGGAACGGTATCACGCCGGACAAGGAGCGGTCAAGTGTCAGGGAGCCTTGGGATCTTCCCAAAAATCAGAGGACATCTCCTTCGTGAAGCGCATGATCTCCTGCGGCTCGAACGAGCGACTCAGCCCCGACCACAGCGCCACGAACAGGGGCTTGAAGCAACTCTCGAACGACGGGTCTCGCGCCATTATCTCGACAAGCACCTGCAGGCCGTCGCGGACGCGTCCGTATCGGCGCTTGGAGACGCGTTTTACGACCTGGCGCGTCGCCAAAGAAAGGTGCTTAGAACCATCAGGATCGTTCTTGGCTATGCCCAACATGTGCCCCCAACACGCCAACCGAACGGCATCATCGTTGGCGCAGAACCAACTACTGACAACGTGCTCCATGAGCAGCTGCCTGTAGCGCGGAAGCGGGCAGCTTGTCGGCCTCTTTTTCCCCTTACAAGGGGCGACCGTTTCGATCCAGAACCGAAAAGCCAGTTCGGCCTCCCGGCTGTACCTACGCGAATGACGCATGGACGGAACCTCACCAACGTCTTCGATGCAAGAATGCACCTGAACAGCGATCAGCAGCGCCGACCACGCGGCAAGCACCGCCTCGTCCGCAGTCCCCTTCCCTTCGAAAGCGTCACGACAGATGAGATCCACCAGGCCATGCAGATAAAGTCTTTCTCCTCGCGGCCTCGGCCGCAACAACTCCCCCTCGGGTGACATAAAGAACGCGAACCTCGGTTCGCTAGCTCTCTCTATCAGCTTTCTACAGTTGCGTCAATCTAAAAACGGGTTCCGAAGATTCATCGGCCGGACCTTTTTTTGTAAACCTTTTTTCTCAAAACGCGCGCCGAAATTCAAAACCCCAATGCGCGAAAAGCGAGATTTGAAAGCCCGTTGACGATCGTCCCGAAAATCAAGCCATTCAAAAGGAGCGAGTCGAACAGGATTGCAAAGAGGAGGGCGGTTGGACCGCGGGTTTCGATCCAAACGCGGGCGCGCAGGTATTTCGGGTGTTGGAGCAGAAGCAGCAGGAATTTCGAACCGTCAAGGGGCGGCAGCGGAATGAGGTTGAAGGCGAAAAGCACGACGTTCACGGCCATGAGAGCTCCGAGAAAACCGGCAAGCGCGCTCTCGGCGGGCAGGTGTCCCGAAAGCGCAAGCGCGCGATAGCTGAGCCCGGAAATAACG
>CAYMBC010000091.1:0-2623 GCA_964388605.1 uncultured Gammaproteobacteria bacterium | reverse complement strand
TCAAGGCCTTCGCGCGGGCATTCTCTTCTTCGAAGACGGCGCGTTCGACGGTCTCGCCCGGAAGCAGCTCGGTGTCGCCGGCTTCTTTCACGTAGACGCGGGAGAACATCTGCTTGATGATCACTTCGATATGCTTGTCGTTGAGCTTTTGGCCTTGCGACGAGTAGATCTTCTGCGTTTCGTGGGTGAGGTACGTCTGAACAGCTTCGCGACCCTTGTACTTGTAGAGCTCTTGGAGATCGAGGTCGCCTTCCGTGAGCTGGTCGCCCGGTTCAACCTGCTGGCCGTCCTTCACGTAAAGCACGTAGCCCGGCGGAATGACGTATTCGGTGTCCTTGTTGGCTTCGCCGACGAGCGTGATTACCGTCTTCGCGACTTTGACGATGCCCCCGAACGGAGCCCATTCCTTAGTGCCGTCCTGGCGATTGATGAGCGATTGGCCCTGCGCAACCTTCTCGCCGTCTTTGACGGCGATTTCATCCCCCTTCATCGCTTTGAATTTCACTTCGGCTTCTTCGGTGTGGCTGATGCGAACGACCTTGGAGCCGGAGAGCGCGTCGACGATGCGTTCGCCCGAAGCGGTCTCGATGATGCGGCGTTCGACTTCCTGGATCTTGGCGATGCCGGCAACATCGGCCATGAAGGCCTTGCGCTTCGGCGGACGCGCTTCAAAGAGCTCTTCGACGCGCGGGAGGCCTTGCGTAATGTCGGAACCGGCGACGCCTCCGGTATGGAACGTACGCATCGTGAGCTGGGTGCCCGGTTCGCCGATGGACTGCGCGGCAATGATGCCGACAGCCGTACCCATGCGAACGAGCTTGTTGTAACCGAGATCGTAGCCGTAGCACTTCTGGCAGACGCCCTTGCGCTCCTTGCAGGTAAGCACGGAGCGGACATGCACGGACGGAAGATCGAGTTTGGCCATGTCGCGGGCATTGGCTTCGGTCACGATATCTCCGGCTTTGACGATCACCTTGCCCGTTTCGGGATGCTTGACGGCCTGAAGAGCGGTGCGCCCGACAGTGCGGGCAGCAATGGTTTCACCCATCTCCTTCGACTCGACCGCGGTGATCTCCATGCCTTCCTCGGTGCCGCAATCCTCGCTGTGAATGACCACGTCCTGAGCGACGTCGACGAGGCGTCGGGTGAGGTAACCGGCGTTGGCGGTGCGAAGCGCGGTGTCGGTGAGGCCCTTACGAGCGCCGTGCGTCGAGATGAAGAATTCGAGGACGTCGAAACCTTCCTTGAAGCCCTTCTTGATCGGCAGCTCGATAATGTCGCCGCGCGGGTTGACCACCAAGCCTTTGACGCCGACCATCTGGGTCAGCTGCGACCACGAGCCGCGAGCGCCAGACTCGATCATCGACGCGACCGAGCCTTCGCGGGGAAGCTGCTCCTTGGCAAGCTTCGTGATGCGATCCTTGATTTCCGTCCACACTTTGATGATCTGGAGATAGCGCTCATGCTGCGTCAGCAAGCCTTCGCCGTACTGCTCTTCGATCTCTTCTACGCGCTTTTCGCCTTCGGCGAGAAGATCCGGCTTGCCCTTGATCGTCGGCAAGTCGTCCATGCCCCACGAGAAACCGGAGCGGGACGCGTAGTGGAATCCCAGTTCCTTGAAATCATCGAGAAGCGCCGCGGCGCGTTCGGCGCCATGGAACTCCAAGCACAGGCGGACCAGGTCGGCGGACTTTTTGGTATCAAGCGCTTCGGAAATGCGCGGCAAGCCTTCCGGGAGCACGCTGTTGAGCAGGATGCGGCCCTGCGAGGTCTCGACCGGTTTTTCTCCCGCCTCGAGACGGCAAAGAATCTTCTCGTTGAGCTTGATGTTTCCGGTTTGGAACGCGAGACGCACTTCGGACGGAGAAGCAAACGTTTTCACGGCGCCGTCTGCGCGGTCGGTGAACCGCGAGAGATAGTGAATACCCCAGATGATGTCCTTGTTCAACATCGCCGGCGGCGCTCCCGTAGCCGGCTTGAGCAAGTTCTTGGAGGAGAGCATGAGCTCGCCCGCTTCGCGCTTGGCTTCTTCCGTGAGGGGAACGTGAACGGCCATTTGGTCTCCGTCGAAGTCGGCATTGAAAGCAGGACACACCATCGGGTGGAGCTGGATCGCCTTTCCCTCGATCAGCGTCGGCTGGAATGCCTGGATCGAAAGGCGGTGAAGCGTCGGAGCGCGGTTGAGCATCACATAGCTCTTCTTCGTGATCTCTTCGAGAATATCCCAAATCTCGGATCGGCCCGATTCAATGAAACGGTTGGCCGAGCGGATGTTGTGGCAGAGCTCGAGCTTGATCAGCTGGGCGATGACGAACGGCTTGAAAAGCTCGAGCGCCATGCGCTTGGGAAGACCGCACTGCGAAAGCTTGAGGCGGGGACCGACGACGATGACAGAACGTCCGGAATAGTCAATGCGCTTGCCGAGCAAGTTCTGGCGGAAACGGCCCTGCTTGCCCTTGAGCTGGTCGGCAAGACTCTTGAGCTGCCTCTTTCGGCCCGTCGTGGCGATGACCGTCTTCGATTGGCGGGCGCTGTTGTCGATGAGGGCATCGACAGCCTCCTGCAGCATGCGCTTTTCGTTGCGAGAAATGACTTCAGGGGCATTGAGTTCCTGGAGACGCTT
>CAYMBC010000090.1:0-2649 GCA_964388605.1 uncultured Gammaproteobacteria bacterium | reverse complement strand
GAGCCTTCCATGGCAAAGCGCGTAAAGCGCTTCACCTGGATGTTTTCTCCGCACTTGGAAATCGTTTCCTTGACGACGTCTTCGACGGTCTTGTCCTCGTCTTTGATGTATGCCTGGTTCATGAGGCAGATTTCCGAATACCACTTCGAGAGCTTGCCCTCGAGGATTTTTCCGACGACATCGGCCGGCTTGCTCGATCCCGCGAACTCTTCGGCGTAAATTGATTTCTCTTTCTCGATGACTTCCGCCGGGATCTGGTCCTTCGACACGTAGAGCGGGTTCATGGCCGCGATCTGGAGGCCGAGCTCATGGCAGAGCTCTTTGAAGCCTTCGGTGCGGGCGACAAAATCGGTTTCGCAGAGCACTTCAACCATCGCGCCGACCTTGCCGTTGCCGTGTACATAGGCGTACACGAGGCCTTCGGACGTGCTGCGATCCGATTTTGATCCGGCCTTGGCGATTCCCTTCTTGCGAAGCAATTCGGCTGCGGAGGCGAGATCGCCGCTCGCTTCTTCGAGGGCTTTTTTGCATTCGACGATGCCGGCGCCCGTCATGGCGCGGAGTTCGGAGACGGTTTTGGCGTCGATCATAGGGACGAAATGTTAGTGATGGATGCTGCGCGAAGGAAGCGTGAGCATTTGCGCTCTTAGGCCGTAATGACCCGCGTCGGTTCTTCCGATACCTTCGCGGCTTCGACCTTCTTGGCTGCCGCATTCTTCTCGTACAGCTTGCGGCCCTCAGCTACCGCTTCGGAGAACAGGCGCGTGAACAACTCGATCGATTTCACCGCGTCGTCGTTGGCCGGGATGCCGTAGGTGATGTCTTCCGGGTTGATGTTCGAGTCGGTCAAGCCGAAGATCGGAACCTTCTTGGCGCGCGATTCTTCGACGGCCGTCTTTTCATGCTTGGCGTCGATGACGAAAATCGCTTCCGGAAGCTTGTTGAGCGTCGCGATGCCGCCGACTTTGCGTTCCATGTCCTCGATTTCGCGGTCGATGACGACGCGTTCCTTCTTGGTGTACTTATCGAAGCCGCCCGTGTCGCGCTTCATGCGATACTCGTTGAGCTTCTTGATGAGCTTCGAAAGTTCCGGGAAGTTCGTGAACGTGCCGCCGAGCCAGCGGGTCGTGATATACGGCGCGCCGCAGGCCTTGGCGTACTTCTCGACGATCGGAGCCGCCTGGCGCTTGGTGCCGAGGAAGACGATCACGCCGCCCCTGGCGGTCATGTCGCGCGCGGCATCGAGCGCCTCTTTCAGCTTCACGACGGTCTGTTCCAAGTCAATGATGTGAATGCCGTTGCGCGAACCGAAGAGAAACGGCTTCATTTTCGGGTGCCACTTCGAGACCTGGTGGCCGAAGTGGGCGCCCGTCTTGAGAAACTCAAGAAGATCGGGAATCTCGTACATAGAGAGATAAACTCCTTTTATCACCTTCCCGGCCGGGGCAACCGTATCCTTGCGGAGGGATGCGCCCAGGAGTGTTGTCGGGAATGTGAGATGAATAATGGTGGGAGTATAGGGAAGCCCACCCTCCTTGTCAAGCCAAAATTAAAAGCCCCTTCTATTCAGGGGCACCCGGCGACCGCGGCGATGACGGACGGCTCTCGCACACCATAGAGCCGCGAACCGTCTTGGAAAATCCAGACAGGGAGAGCTGTCCCGTACGGCACACCTTGTTCGGCGCAAGCTTGACTGAAGTCCAACTCCCCGTTCGGATCGCAATCCGTATAAGGAAGCTGTTCCATGTCGGCACCGAAGAGGCGCCTCTGATCCTGGCAAAAGGGACACCACGACGCTCCGTAGAGATGCACGCCCGTGCGCGCGAGGCACTGCACGATCGATGCATAAGACCGTTCTGACACCATGTTTGACGGCGGCGAAGTGCCTAGTCGGGAACACGAGAGCAGGAAGAGGCAAAGAACGCTGAGGCGGTACGGCATACAAACCTCGCTTTCACAGCCAACCTACCCCGTTTCGGCGAGGATCGCAAACTCCGACAGAGCCGGGACTTGCCAACTTCGCGAGCGCCTGCTATAGTCCTCGCCGTAGTCAACTTATGAAAGCCGACACCCACCCGACATATCATTCCGACGCCAAGGTCGTCTGCGCCTGCGGCAACACCTTCTCGACCGGAGCCACCGTCAAGGAGCTCCACGTCGAACTGTGCTCCGCCTGCCACCCGTTCTACACGGGCAAGCAGAAGCTGGTCGACGCCTCCCGCCGCGTCGAAAAGTTCCAGGAGCGCACCGCGAAGAAGCCGAGCACGGACGCCAAGGCCACCGGCAAGAAGGCGCGCACGATCAAGCGCGTTGCCCAGAAGGCCGCCAAAGCCTCCAAGTAGCTGTTCCGAGCCCCCTTCGACCGACGTCGGAGGGGGCTTTGGCTATTTGCGCGCTATACTCTTCTTATGAACGTCCCAGCTGAAATCGCAAACAAGCGTTCCCGCTTCCAAGAAATCGAATCCCTCCTCTCCCAGCCGGAGGTGATTTCAGATACCCAAAAGATGCGCACGCTCAACCAGGAATACAGCGAGCTGCGCGAGATCCTCGATATCGCCGAGCGGCATGAAACGCTTGAAAAGGAATCAGCCGACACGGAAACGATGCTGAAGAGCGAAACCGACCCCGAGCTCAAAGCCATGGCTGAAG
>CAYMBC010000089.1:0-2726 GCA_964388605.1 uncultured Gammaproteobacteria bacterium | reverse complement strand
CAGGGTATATACGGGAGCTCCCCGACAGGCGACGGTGTTTATGGCGTGAGTACAACGGCAAGCGCAAGCGGTCGAGGTATTTATGGGTATGCGTACGGGTCGGGGGCCGGTGTCTACGGGTCATCAGCAAGCGGGTGGGGTGGTCAATTCACGTCCTTAAACGTGACAGGCTCATCCTTATTTTCAGCTGGTGTAACAATCGGACCTAATGCCAGGCTCGGCCTCGGCAGCGCGGCGGCGGATGCGGGCAACGTGAACGGCTCGATGTACTACAATTCGACGACGAATAAGTTCCGCTGTTACGAAAATAACGCCTGGAGAGACTGCATTGGCGGCTTGGGCGGCTCCGGAACGGTGAACGCCATTCCGAAGTTCACGACGGCGACCTCGCTGGGAAACTCGACCCTGACGGACGACGGCACGAACGTGACAGCAGCTCAAAATTTGCTCGTAAACGGCAACACGACCATCGGCAATGCCGCCGCCGATACGCTGACGTTGAATGCGCTGGCGGTTTCCATCCCGAACAACCTCAACATCGACGCGAATACGCTTTATATCGACGCGGCGAACAACAGGGTCGGTATCGGCTCTGCGGCTCCGCAAACCAATCTCCAGGTTACCGGGCGCGCATACGTTAACAAATACGCGAATGCGTATCCGGCGTGGGTCGATGGCGATCTGATCCTGGGCGACAACGTTACGACAAGAAGCGGTTATGGCGCTGCGGGAGGCAGCCATATCTTCTTGCTTTCAAACGATAAAAGCACCATCAGCACCCTTGATGAAGGGAACAATGTTGGTCAGATTTCCTATCAAAACCTGCAATGGAATATCGGTGAAAACGTGGGTTGGGGCGTCCAAACGGTTGCAATGCCCGGGCATGTAGGAATTGATTCCGGAGCGCCTACGTGGCAGTATTCTTTGAACTCGACCACGTACACCGCTGATGCCGCAGGATTTTTTGGTCACTATGGCGCTGCCGGCTGGACTGGGGAAAGTATTGGTGTTCTTGCTCAATCGAGCAACTCCAACATTGGCGGCGGTGCGCAAATTGCCGTTCGCGCCGACGCTTATTCTCATGCTTCAGCCTATGGAGTTTATGCAAGCGCTGGGTGTATTAACTTGGGCTGTGCTGCTTATGGTGTTTTCGTTGCAAGCGGAGGGGCGGCTAAGCCTGGAGGCGGCAGCTGGGCGTCGACATCGGATCGTCGCGTAAAAAAGGATATCACGCCGTTTGCCGACGGCCTCGAGATCGTGCGCAAGGTCAAACCCGTCCGTTACACGTATAACGGCCTTGGCGAAATGCCGGAAGGGGTTACGGCGGTCGGCGTGATCGCGCAAGATCTGCAAAAGATCGCGCCGTACATGGTGAATGTCGATTACCGCAAGCTCCACAAGGAGGATGCCGAAAAGACGGCGATCTACATGGTCGATCCGAGCGACTTTACGTATATTTCGCTGAACGCCATCAAGCAGCTTGACCTCCGCATTGATGAACAGGGCGCGAAGCTCGAGGAAAAGGACAACGAGCACAATCTCCGCATCGAGAAGCTCGAACTCGATGTCGCGGCCTTGAAAGCCGAGCTTGAAGCCCTCAAGCGCTGAAAATTCCGAAAACCCCCGCTAAATAAAGAGAAAGCCGAGCACGGTGTGCTCGGCTTTTGCTGAGGGCGATCAACGCTACTGAAGGACGCTCATCTGCGGATCGGCGTCGAAGGTGACACTCGCGTCCGTGCCGTCCCGGAGCGGGAAGGCGTCCGAGAGGCCTTCCCGCCAGATGACACCCTTCTGCACGACGGCAGTCGTGACGATCGCGTCCGAGCCGTCATCGATCAGGGGCAGGATGCGAAGCTCGAATGCGGCCTGTTCGCCCGGGGAGAGGGCGACCGAGTCGCGGAGCAGCGCGACGACGGTGCAGTCGCCCTGATTGGCGACATAGCAGTCCGACGTCACGTCGGCGTCGAGCAGGCCGTCGCCGACGAGCACGATGCGCGGGTCGACGATGCGGACGCCCAGACCACGATGAATCGTGAACTCGAACCGCATGAGCGAGACCTTGTTGGCCGAGGTCGCGGCGCTCTTCGCGAGGTATCGCGAGATCGCCGTTCCTTCGGCCGAAGGCTCTGCCAAGCCGAGATCCTCATCGGAGACCGTGAGGCTCGAGCTGGCGGGAGGCGCGGGAAGCACCTCGTCGCCGCTCGAGGTCCAGGTACTCGTCTCGAGGGGAGCCTCGACGCATCCGGCACCGAGCAGGAGGAAAAAGGCAAGAAGAGAAGGGAGGTAGGAAGTCTTCATAGGAATCTCCTTTTTATCTTGCCTTTTCGGCAATTCAGGTGGGAACGTGGAATGAGCAGGTCGATTTTTCGATAGCTTCAGGCTAACACAAAAAGCGGCTTTTGTCAAGGGGGAAGCCGCTTGTGTCGTGGCGATGTCGTTTAGGGGGCAAGCTCGATTGACGCCGCTTCGAACGAAGCTTCGCTCAGGATGTTGTTTTCGGATCTGACAATGACTGTGCCGCCGACGGCGAGATCGGACAAGGCGATGGGCGTTTTCGTGAACGGTTCGACGGGCCGTAACTTGGTCGGGTCTCCCTCAGCCGCCTCGAACGCTGCCTGGCGTTCGGTACGGAGCGTTTCCAGGGTTTTTGGAACGATGCGGAACAAAGACGTTTTGTCAGTGATCGTTACCAGCCTTTTCTCCGGACCCTTCAAGGTCTCGAACGG
>CAYMBC010000088.1:0-2781 GCA_964388605.1 uncultured Gammaproteobacteria bacterium | reverse complement strand
GCACCTGCACCCTGACGACGGATTGCAGCGGCGTCACGACCCCGAGCCCGGCCACGTCGCAGTCGTGCACGGTGCAGCCGCCGGCATCGGATTCGACCAACCTTGAACTCTCCGGGTACAACAGCCGTCCGACGACGTACCGCTCGATGCTGTCCGAAATGGACGTGCGCAACGATCTCTCCTCGAACGGCGCCGCTGCGAACGCGGCTGCGAAGGATGTGTCGGTGCGGCTCATTCCGGCCGCAGACGCCGTTGGACAGACGACTCGCGTGTCGTTCGGTCTCCCGCTTCCTCCCGGAACCCTCGTCAATACCAATGCCCTCCGAGTCGTGAACGCTTCCGGGCAAGAACTCCCGGCCTTCGTTCGGAGCCTCGGAGCTTGGGAGCAGATGCCGGATCAACGCCTTCTCTGCAGCGGCCTGACGGCGTCCGGAAACCCGGGCATCCGGAGCGTGCTGGTACAGTTCGACATGAACTTCTCCAGCACGAGTCCGGTGACGGTCACGATCCAATTGAATCGCGCACGCACCCAGAGTCTTTCGAACGAAGTTCCGGTTCGCGATACCTACCGCGTCGTGAACGACGGTACGTACGCTCCGTCCGTGAACACGAGCGGGTTCACAATCCGCGAACCGCGGATTCTGGCAGCGATCGATCATCGCTATCTCGGATGCGCGTCCGTGTATCCGATGGTGAACCCGGTCGGAAGCCAGCCGTACCTTGCGGCCACGGACAAGGCGACGGACGACTTCTTCTACTCCTTGATCAACAAGCACTCGGCCAAGCAATCGTGGCCGGTCACCCACGCCGACGACATCATCAACTTCTATACGGATCCGGAACCGTGGCTCTACGACCGTACGCAAACCTTTTATAACGGGTACTTCCGTACCGGCAACGCCGACATGCTTCGCGAAGCGCACCGCGCGGCGGACCATTACGCGCAGAACATCTACGGACCGGAAGACTGCAGCGGTACGTATTATCCGTATTGCGTCGGCAGCTTCCGCCTGAAAAACACCAATCCCAGCAACTCTTTCCACGACCTCAAGTACTCGTACAGCGAGAGCTTGATGACGGAGTACTTGCTCACCGGAGATGTCTCCGTGCTCAAGAAGATCGGCTATATTTCTTGGGCGATGGAGTTCCACGTCAATCTGACGGGGTCGGGCGATACCGAACGCCATCGCGGGTACGCCTTGCTGGCGCATGCGATTGACGCCGAGCTTACGGGAAGCGCGCATCAACGAGCGGTCGTGACGAATGCTATAAACGCCATGCGCGCGCGGCAGACGGCGAGCGTGAATGGCAGCGCTCCGAACGGCTGCTTCAACTATCCGCCGGAAGGGGAGGACAACACCTTCTCGCCGTGGATGTCGAGCCTTCTGGCCTACGGATTTCTCCGAGGATACCAAGCGACCGGACACGCGTCCGTCCCCGCTGCCTTGGCCGATCTTGCCCAGTGCGAAGTCAATCGCGGCATCACGACTCTGCAGCCGGGAGAAGACGGCCCAATGTCGGTCGGACGCTACTATCCGTACTATATCGCCTACAGTTACGGCACAAAGGGTGACGCGGATCCGGATCCCGCCAACGGTTTCGAGCATTCGCTTGACGTGAGCAGTGTCCTGGCTCTTGGCGCCTACTTCACCTCCGATTTGACCCAGCGGACGTCCCTTCAGAACATCGCCAAACAGCTGCTGTTGACGCACGACGAATCGATCGCTTATTGGACGCGCAACAGCGATGCTACGCGGCTCGCGGGACGCTCCGTGTATCGCACGGTTCCCCCTAGAAAATTCCTCTGGCAGTACAAAAACGCCCCGGTGATCGGCTGGGCGCTCGGAGGACGGAGCACGTGGTAAACGGGAAAACACCCCCGACAACTGTCGCGGGTGTTTTTGTTAGAGGTGTTTAAAACGCCTCTTGAAGAAGGAGGATTTTTTTGCTACACTGTAAATCTTAAAACCAAATGCCTATGAAGAAGACGAACGCGTTCCGCAGCCTCATTCTCCTCCTGACGCTCGCGACGTCTTTCATAGGGATGCCTCCTGTCGCGCACGCGGCTCCGACGCCTGGTTCCCTTATCAAGCGCGCCGACCACCCCGCCGTCTACTATTTTGCCTCAAACGGACGGCGGTATGTTTTTCCGAATGAACGCGTGTTTCGGACGTGGTATGTCGATTTTACCAGCGTTCAGACAGTCACTGCAGACGAATTGGCGGCCAGCCGCATTGGCGGAAACGTCACGTATCGTCCTGGTTTTCGGATGATCAAGATCGATACGGATCCGAAAGTCTATGCCGTTTCAAGAGGGGGTCTTTTGCGGCACGTGGCTTCCGAAGCCGTCGCTGCTTCCATCTTCGGCGCGGGCTGGGCGTCGCTCGTGGACGACATCCCCGACGCGTTTTTCGTCAACTACACGATCGGATCGCCGATTCTTTCGGTATCCGACTATAACCGGAATGCCGAATTGGCTTCGGCACTGACGATTAACGCGGATAAGAGCCTTGGCGACATCGTTCCCTCGACGCCTTTGCCAGCGCCTCCCTCGGGCGATGTACCAACTCCGGCTCCGGGCTGCACGGCCGATATCTGGAGCTGCACCCCGTGGAACGCCTGTTCTGCCAGCGGCAGCCAATCCCGCACCTGCACCCTGACGACGGATTGCAGCGGCGTCACGACCCCGAGCCCGGCCACGTCGCAGTCGTGCACCCCCACTCCGACAACCCCCTCCTGCACCGCCGACACTTGGTCTTGCACCGACTGGAACGCCTGCTC
>CAYMBC010000087.1:0-2852 GCA_964388605.1 uncultured Gammaproteobacteria bacterium | reverse complement strand
CGCGACATTTAAAAAGATCGGATTGCTTGACGAGCGATTTTTCATCTGGTTTGAAGAAGTCGATTTTTGCAAGCGAGCGAAGGATGCCGGGTTTCGCATCGTGTACACGCCCATAGCGGCATTTATCCATCATCGCGGCGCGAGCTTTTCGCAGGCAATGACGTTGAGGAAACAAGCATATTTCACGAACAGCATGCGGAAGTATTTTGCCAAGCACAAGGGATCATGGACGATGCTGCTTCTGTCTTTACCCATGGCTTTCGGCCTCTTGTCATCCGCAATTTTTTCCTTATGGAAATCCCTCTTTCCCAAGCGTTAAGGGTCCGGTCTCCCTTTCTCGTGTTTATCGGTTGCGCGCTACTTGAAGCGCTTTCCTTTGCGGCTTGGCATGTTCCCCAGATACACGTTGCTGCGCTGGCAGCGTTCGTTATCGGCGCTGTCTGTCTGGCGTTTCTTGATCTTCGCTGGTTGTACGCCTTCACCCTTCTCGAGATGATCGTCGGAAGTCATGGGAGGCTTTTCTTTGTCGAGCTGTTTGGTTTTTCGATATCGCTGCGCATGGCGATCTTCGCCGTCATGATGCTCGGCTGGACTGCTTATGTTCTTTCCGGGCGAGCGCGCATTCTGCATTTTAGCCACGCGCATGTGACAGCCCCCCTGTTACTTTTCATCGCGACGATCGCCCTTTCCGTGGCGAAAGGCGCTTCCTCGGGTTCCTCCTTGGCACGCATTTTTAGCGACGCCAACGGATACGCCTTCATGTTCCTTATTCCGGTCGGTCTTGATCTTTTTGCTAACCGCCGATCTTTCGCCGGCCTTTTGCCCATGCTCGCAGGCGCCGTCGCTTGGCTCAGCGCAAAAAGCTTGATTCTGCTCTATCTTTTTACTCACGGCTTCAACGCGTCTTTTTTGCAGGATATCTTCAAATGGCAGCGTAAATTCGGCTTGGCCGAAATCACGCACCTTGCTGGAGGTTCCGTGCGCGTGTTTGCAGCATCCGACATCTTTCTTCTTCCCGCGCTTTTTGCAGGGTTTCTGCTCGTTTGGACGTCGCGAAAGCGACTGATGATGTTCTGGGCTGCGCTTGTGGCGGCTGCGTTCGCGCTTTCGATGTCTCGAAGTTTTTGGCTGGGAGCTCTCGTCTCATCGATCGTGGCACTGCCTGCCTTCATGCGCCTTGGAATCGCCCGGCGTGAGGGATTTGGAAGCTTTTTTGCGAGGATCTTTTCCGTCTCCGTTCTCGGCGGGCTTTTGCTTGCCGGAACCATGCTTTTCCCGTTCCCGGCGCCGATCCGGGCCGTTGAGGCTTGGAGTGCTTACGGAGACAGGATTTTGAGCGCTTCCGACGCTGCCGTTTCGAGTCGTTGGAACATGCTGGAACCTCTTCAGCGCGCGATCTCGTCAGCACCCGTTTTTGGCAGCGGCTTTGGAACTCGCATAAGCTATCAATCTGACGATCCGCGCATGCATGATTTGTTCCCTGGGGGCAGGGTTACGACGAGTGCGCTCGAATGGCAGTATCTTGAGATCTGGCTCAAGATGGGGTTGTTCGGGCTCGCGGCCGTCATGTGGCTTTGGTGGAGAATCGGATGGTATTTTTGGAAAACGCTTCAGGATGTTCAGGGCGCGGACCAACTTTCCGTGGCGGTTCTCGCGCTGTCTTTTCTCGCGTTTATCGTTGCGAACGTGTTTACGCCGTACTTGAACCATCCGCTCGGCTGGGGTTTTCTCGCGCTCGTCATCGTTGGTTTGCATGCTCACCAAGTTCGGGAATTGCCGAACCACCACGAGCGCCCTACGCCAATGACGCTCCGATAAAGTCCGGGTGACCGTTCAAGAAGGCTTTCGCGTCGATCTCTTTTTTCCCTTCGAGTTGGAGTGTTTTTAAAAGAAGGGATCCCGAGCCGCAATTTACGCCGAGTGATCCGTCGGCAAGCCTGCATGTGCGCGAGCTTGCCCCTGTTGAATCGCAAGGAACCGTCGGATGCAAGACCGAGGCTGTTTTGATCGTCAACTTCTGCTTTTTTCCTCCATGCGTCCAAAACGTGAACGCTTCCGGCCATGGCTGCATGGCGCGGATGAAGCGTTCGATATCGACAGCTGAACCGGACCAGTCGATATGACCGTCTTCTTTGGACAGAATGCTGCAATAGCTGGCTTTCGAATGTTCTTGCGGCTGAGGGGGCAGTGACCCGGAAAAATAGGCGTCAAGCGTGGGGGCGATAATATCAGCTCCCAAGCGAGAGAGCTTGTGCGCTAGCGTGGAGGAGGTTTCCTCTTCGCCGATCGTCACGCACGCGTAATCCAAGACAGGGCCTTCATCCATTTTTTCGTCCATGAGCATGATCGTCACCCCCGTTTCCCGGTCTCCCGCTCTGATGGCTGCGGAGATCGGAGAGGCGCCGCGATGGGCGGGGAGAAGCGATGCGTGAACGTTGATGCCGCCGAACCTCGGGAGGTCCAGAAGCTTCTTCGGGAGTATTTTTCCGTAAGAAACTACGACATACGCATCGGCTCCGAGCGCTTCAAAGCGCGAAAGCGCTTCGTGGCCGCGCAAGGATTCTGGCTGGAAGATATTCAAGCCGAGGGCCAGCGCGGCTCGTTTTACGGCTGGGGGGGTCATGATGTGTTTGCGCCCAGCCGGACGATCTGGCTGCGTTACGACTTGAACGATCGCGAATTTCTTTTCCGCTTGCAGGCGCTGCAAAATAGGGACGGCGAAATCCGACGTGCCGAAGAAAACGACGGTGTAGGGTTTCTGCGACATCGGTTCCTGATTACGGGCGAACTTCGTGAACTTCCTTGGCCCGGTCGACGAAAAGAATGCCGTCGAGGTGATCGAGTTCGTGCTG
>CAYMBC010000086.1:0-3011 GCA_964388605.1 uncultured Gammaproteobacteria bacterium | reverse complement strand
CGATATGACCGTCACCAAGGAAGTCATGACGATCCTTTTTGGCGCCCAATGCAACCTTCGAATCGTTGCAATGAGACATGACAAGCCGCTCCAACCCGATTTCTTCGTCAAACGCGTCAAATGTCGCCCTGACGGAGTCTTTATCGCGCAGATCGTAGCCGGAGGCGAACGCGTGTGCCGTGTCAAAACAGACACCTACACGCTCATTTTTCGCGTGTTTTAAAATATCTCGAACCTCATCGAAGGTATCGCCGATCACCGACCCGCTTCCGGCGGAAACTTCAATCAAAAGCTGCGTTGATCCTTTGTAGCCCTTGAGGACTTCAGTGATCCCGTCGGCAACCATGCGGATACCCATGGAAAGGGGAACGTCTCGCGCGGAGCCCGGATGGAACATGACGGCGCGAGCGCCCAGGGCCGATCCGCGCTCCAACTCTTCTCGAATGATGCGGATGGAGCCTTGGCGGATGCGTTCGGTTGTTGAGGCAAAATTGATGATATACGGGGCGTGGATGACCCAGAGCTCCTGCCCGTGTTTCTCGCAGGCTTCCCGGAATTTTTTGGCGACTTCCGGGGTGATAGCTGCGGCGTTGCCGCCCTGGGGCGGACGGGAGAAGAATTGAAAAACCTCGCAACCGATCTTGGCTGCATTTTCGGGGGCGTTCCAAAGGCCGCCGGCTGCGGAAACGTGTGCGCCGAATTTCATACGGGTTGATCCTAGCACTTTTGTCATTCTGAGCGAAGCGAAGAATCATTTTCCGGAGAGGAATCCTTCACTGCGTTCAGTGATGACAAAAAAACAGCGGCCGTTAGGCCGCTGTTTTCTATTTCTTGACCATCGTCTCGCGGATGAACTGGAGCACCTTGCGGTTCTTCAGCATCGCGCGGATATACTCTTCGCCTTCTTCGGAGCGGATACGTGCTTGCGTTTCCGGGTCATCCGCATACATGTTGAGCATCTTCATCTGCTCGTCGAGCGCTTCCTTATCGGAAGGTTCCAGATTTTCGCGGCGGGCGATCTCGCGCATCACGACCATCGACTTCACGCGCTTCATGGCATCCGGGACAAAATCTAGCAGGAGCTCGTCGTGCGACTTGCCGATGCTCTTGAGATAGTCGGCAAAAGCCATGCCTTGCTTGGCAATGGAATGTTCCATCTCGTGCATCATCTTGTGCGCTTCGCTGTTCACGAGCGATTCCGGCGCGTCGTCAATGTCGGATTTCTTGAGGAGTTCCTCAAGCGCAGCGGCTTCCTGGCGCTGCTGTTCTTTCGAAGACGCCTCTTCTTCGAGGTTCTTGCGGAGCAGGGCGCGGAGTTTTTCCATGTTTTCCTGGCCGAGGCGCTTGGCGAAGAAGTCATCGAGTTCCGGGTGCCTGATTTCATGCACGCCCTTCAGATCGACGGTAAACTCGACCTCTTTTCCGGCGAGGTTCTTGTTGAAGTTGTCTTTGGGGAAGGTGAGCGTGAACACTTTTTGTTCGCCCTTTTTCATGCCGACGATTTTTTCGTTCAGGCCCGGGATGTAGTAAGGTTCGTTCAGGTAGATCGCGTGGCCTTTCGTTGCACCGCCTTCGACGGCGACCTTGTCAATAGCCATCATCATGTCGACCGTGACCTTGTCCTTGTCCGTCGCTTCGCGCTCGACCTCCGTTTCCGCGCTCTGCATTTTGCGGAGCTCGGAGATGACTTTTTCGATCTCGTCTTCTTTCACGGAAACATCCTTCGCCTCGATTTTGATTGAAGCGTAGTCCGCCATGTTCTTGATGGACGGGAGAAGCGAAACGGTGGCCGTAAAAATCACCTCGTTGCCGGGAGCGGCCTTTTCGACGTTGATCGAAGGCTCGCCGACGGTCTCAAGAGACTCTTTTTTGATGATCTCGACCAGCTGCTTCTGCACCAGGCGCGGCAGAGCTTCTTCAAGAATCGCCATCTCGCCAACGCGCTTGGCAACGATGTCGTAGGAAGCTTTGCCGGGGCGGAAGCCCTCGATCTTCACTTTTTGGGAGAGCTCCGTCGCGGCGCGTTCCATGAACGGCTTGAGTTCGTCCGCGCCGACCGTGACTTTGATTTCTTTCTGGCTCTTCGGGAGGTTTTTGATGTCGTACGTCATAGAGGTGATGAGTGGTTTTCCTGGCATGCGGCGCCCCGCGCAGACGGGGCGAATCCCGGATAGTGTGGCGGAAAAAGGCAGGGGAGTCAAGATTGAAAAAGAAAATGACCCGCTCGGGTCATGCGACGAAAGCGAGCCAGACTTCCGGATTCTCCGGCAATCTTGGGCCTGGGACGGTCTGCGTCAGGAACAGAACAAGATCCTTGCGAGCGCTCGTCACTCGTTCGTTGATGACGAGTCGGCCGGGTTCGGGTACCAGCGACATGAAGTAGGTTGCCCAAGCGGCAGTGATATCGCGCTTCATGATGCTTGCGAAGCTGTTACCGAAGGTCCTGTCGAGAGCTGGCGTGAGCAAGCGTGTGCCGATCGCTCCCTTGATGACATCGAGCATTTTCCGTCCGTCCGACCGTGCTTGCGCAAACTGACGAAATGCCTCGGTATCCAGGTGTACTCGCAACGAATGCGAAAGCGCGAGCTCGTAGATGCGTGACTGCTCCATGCGCGGCATGCGCCTGCACGCGGCGTTGGTGAGGAATTGAATGCCGCGGTTCGGCAAACCGGTAACCGAAGCGAGCGTATCGCCCAGCTTGGCCGCATCGATCTGCTCTTGCGCCATGAGCATGTAGTTCTCGTCGCGGAAGCGCATCTTGAATCTCTCAAGCAGCTGGAATGGTTCTTCTAGAACCGTTTGATGCGCGCCGAGCGCGCGCAAACGACGTTCCAGCTCCAACGTATTCGGGAAAAAGGGCATCGATATTCTCCTGCGATGGTTCACTTATAAGCTCCGAGAGGAAAAGTGTCAATTCAAAAACCCTCCGACGCTTGCCGGAGGGTTTTGTTCGTTCATCCTTACTTGAGGAGGAACGGGATCAGGAGCAGGGCGACGATGTTGATGATCTT
>CAYMBC010000085.1:0-3097 GCA_964388605.1 uncultured Gammaproteobacteria bacterium | reverse complement strand
TTGGGTTCCGAGGCGAGCGAAATATTGATGTACGTCCCCCCCACCGCATCGGAAAGATGCTTGTATTCCATTTCCGGATCGATGATGATCACCTCGGTGCCGATCATGAGCGAGCGCAGCACCTCGAGCTTTACGGCGTAGCTTTTGCCCGCACCGGACGTCGCGAAAACGACCGCATTGGCATTTTGCAGCGAAAACCGGTCGAACAGGATCAAGCTGTTATTGTGGCGGTTGATGCCGTACAAGATGCCGTTATCGGAAGTCAGGTCGGCTGACACGAACGGGAAGCCTGACGCGATCGGGCTCGTATTCATGTTGAAAGCGATCATGAGCTCGTCGTTCCCGGACGGGAGCGTCGAGTTGAAGCCCTGCTCCGACTGGTACAGGACGCGTTTGGTGTAAATGAGCTTCGAGCCGAACATGCCCTCGACTTGGTTGGTCAGGTCATCAAGCTCCTTTTCCGAAGACGCGAATAGCGTCACATAGAGAGCAAACTGGAAAAAATGCTCGATCCCTTGCGTCAAATCGTCACGCAGCTTTTCACTGTCCCGCAATGCGGTTTCCCGAAGTGGGTCGCGCGCCGCCCCTTTTTCAGCGTCTCCCAAGATCTGAGCCTCCAATACGCCGACTTTGTTTCTCAATTGCTTCAGGATGATTTCCGGCTCGACGGGGTAAAAGAACATGCCGACATCCATCGTCGCCGAAAAATTAATGATCGGCGTGAACCAGCCGAGAGAAAGATACCTCGGATACGTGACGACAAAAACCGTACGGGCATAGAGATCTCCCAAACGGACGAGATTCGACTTGACCTCGAACGCCGAAGGCGCGATCAAGTCGCGCAGCGTCACGACGCCTTTGCGGTAAATACGCTCCTCTTCGAGCTTGATGCGCTCTTCCTGCACGAGCCGCTTTTTTTCATCGGCGGATAGTTTTCGCTTCTCCTCTTTCGGAACGGCGTCCGCGCGCGTGGAAATGGTCGGGGTGAAGGCCATAGATCAGGCTTCGACGCGCAAGGCGTCCATTTTTTCAAGCTTCTGGCGCTCCATCGACTGCGGGTTGTAGGCCGTGTAATACAGCTCGATCAGCCCTTGCGTATCGAGCATCGCGCTCGTAAGCCCCATCGAGTTGAGGCCGGCGCGCACCGAATCGACCCGGACCATGATATCTTTCTTGCGTTGACGGAACTGTTCTTCGCGCAAGCGCGCGGAAATGAGGGGCGTCATCACCTCGGACATGCGCGCAAAGAACCCCTTGCGCCTCGAGGACGCAGGGTTGTACGGCACGACGACAAAAAATTTTTTTTGCATGATTTCGCCGAGTTCGACCAATTCCTTGACGAATTGCCGGTAATCGTTGATTTGCGAACGCAGCAATTCGTTCTCTTGCGTCTTTTCCTGCTCCTTGAGTCGGTTCAGATACTCGTCGACATTCAATTTGCGCGACTGGATCTGGATTTGGATCGGGGAGTCAAGCGAGTTTAGAAAAGAAATGTAGCCTTGGATGATCGCTTCCTGTTCATCTTCCGATTTCAAGGAAAAATTCAGGCTCGAAACCAGCAGTACCGCCCGCATGGTTCCGTCTTTCATAACGACGACATCCTCGCGGATTTCGGCGATGTCTAAAAACTGCTGCGTGGAGCTGGATGGCTTGCCGCCCGCGAGCTTCTTGCCCTGCATCAGTTGTTCTTGTTTCTTCGGCATACGGCCTCCTAAAAATCGATCACTCCTCCGGCGTGTAAACGCCCCCCGTGTTCACGATCAACGCCAGTTCGGATAACCTCGAAGTCGTGAGCGCCTCTTTGTACGGCTTCGGCGGCGCCGGAGGAGGCGCTTCGACCTTGGAAAGAGCGATAATCTCGGCATCGCTCAGATCCTTGTTCCACACCCGCACATGCGGCCTTTTCCACGTTTGAAAGACGTTGAGAAGAAAATAGTGGAACGACTGCCCGTTGACCTTCACGAACGCTAACACGATCCCGGATATCAGCAGCAGCACGTCGAAAAAAATCGCGAGCGGCAGGCTGAGCAGCTTATACAGGATGACCATGACCAACCCGTCGACCATCAAGATGGCAAACTGACGGGTGGTAACCGGACCGATGATCTGGTCCTCGACGTCGATGAATTGTGGAACGACGAACTGAGCCATGATGGTATTTTAGCACAGGTTGCCGGATACCGCTTCCTAATAGCGCAAGCTGCGGCTCAACTCCGCCACGGCGCTGAGCTCGTCGGGCGTTAACAAGGGCTTTTTTGCGGCTTCTCTGGCGGAAATGGTTTTCGAAAGCGGCGTGCCGTTCAGGCTTTCTCGCATCAGCTCGAGATACGTCTTGATTACCTCGGAGGCAGTCCATGCCGCGATCCCCTCGCTGCGCCGGGTATAGGACTGATCTCCCAACAGATCGATCTTGCTCCTGATTTTTCCGCAAGCCTCTTTCGGGTCTTTGGAAAGCCTGCGGAAATCGACGATCGAGATCGCCCGCAATTCTTCGACAGGCCCGGTGAGTTTCGGAACCGCCTTGATATCTTCGATCTTCGGACGCTGCGCGAATGTCATCGCTGTCGCAAGCGGCTCCGTTGGCGCATTCGGAACCGGCTTGATCATCGTGAGCGCTGGCGGAAGAGGGGCTCGGACGACCGGAACAGCGGGAGATTCCGGAGGGCGGGCGGGTATCCTGAAGTCCGGGGGGACAGGGCTTGCCGCCGAAATCGGAAGATTGGCCGGGGCAGCCGATTTTACCTCGACCGGCGGCATCGTGATTGGAGGATGCGCAGGGGCGTTCTCCGACGCCTTCTTTGATTTCGAGATAATGCTCTGATACAAGCTCTCCGTGTCCGTTTTTTGCTCGATGCTGAACCGCGTCTCGGCATTCGCCTTCTGCACGCGTTCCGATTCGATCCATTTCGCCTTTTCGGCTTGGATTTTTGCGCGAGCTTCCGCTTCCCTCTTGTGCATACGGAACTGGATTGCCCCGAGCAGCGCTCGAGCCGCATCCTGTCCCATGCTTAAACCGCCGAGTTCCTTCGGCTGCGTCATGATCTCGAGCGTTTCCATCTGATCGCGGACGTCGCGCAGGCGGTTGCTGATGACCGAT
>CAYMBC010000084.1:0-3118 GCA_964388605.1 uncultured Gammaproteobacteria bacterium | reverse complement strand
TTTGCCGACGTTGTCCGTCCTCTCGAAGAGGGGAAGGATTACAATGTCGACGAAAAGATGCGCGCCGTCGCCTACACCGAAGACGGCCAAAACCGCGTTTCGCAGTCGCTTGGCGCCGATCCGTGGAAGAAATCCGACATCATGACGATCTACCACTTGGAAGCGGCTCTTCGCGCCAAGGCGCTCTTCCATTTGGACAAAGAGTACGTCGTGCGCGAAGGCGAGGTCGTGATCGTCGACGAGTTCACCGGCCGCCTCATGCCGGGACGCCGCTATTCCGAAGGCTTGCACCAGGCGATCGAAGCCAAAGAAAAGGTGAAAATCCAGCGCGAAAGCCGCACGCTCGCCACGGTCACGTTCCAGAACTATTTCCGTTTGTACAAAAAACTTTCCGGCATGACCGGTACGGCCGCGACGGAAGCCGAAGAGTTTGCCAAAATCTACAAGCTCGAAGTTACCGCGATCCCGACGAACAGGCAGCCGCAGCGCCTCGATCTGACCGACCGCGTCTATAAAAACCGCAAAGGCAAATTCGCCGCAGTCGCCCAGGAAATCAAGGAGCGCAACGCCAAAGGCCAGCCGGTTTTGGTCGGTACCATTTCAATCGAGCAGAACGAGGAACTCTCGCATCTTCTTGAGCTGGAAGGCGTGCCGCACCAGGTGTTGAACGCCAAAAACCACGAGCGCGAGGGCGAAATCATCGCCCAGGCCGGCCGCAAGGGCGGCGTGACGATCGCGACTAACATGGCGGGCCGCGGCGTCGACATTATTTTGGGCGGCAATCCGTTCGATGCCGCAAAAGCCGCGGAAGTGCGCGATCTGGGAGGTCTCATGGTCATCGGCACCGAGCGCCACGAATCCCGCCGCATCGACAACCAGCTGCGCGGCCGCGCCGGCCGCCAGGGCGACCCGGGCACTTCGCAGTTCTACGTCTCGATGGAGGACGATCTCATGCGCATCTTCGGTTCCGAACGCATGAAGAACATGATGGAGAAGCTCGGTATCCCCGACGACATGCCGATCGAGAACGGCCTGGTTTCGCGTTCGATCGAGTCGGCCCAGCATAAAGTGGAAGGCCACAACTTCGACATCCGCAAGCACCTGCTCGAATACGACGACGTGCTCAACAAGCATCGCGAGGGTTTCTACCGCCGCCGCCATGAAATGCTGCGCTCCGAAGGCGACATTGTCCGCACGCGCGTCTTCGAAATGATCGAGCGCGAAATCGAGCAGGTCGTCCTGTTCCACACCTCGAACGATAACGATTCGGAGTGGAACCTCGAGGAAATTTACGAAGTCTCTTCCACGATTTTCCCCGTGCCGAATGAAACGCGCGTGAAGATGGATGGCATCCATGTCGCTCTCGAATCGAAAGGGGACAAGCTCGCCGGCGTACACGCGCGCACCGCCATCATCCAGTACCTCGTCAGCATTGCCCGCGCCCAATTCGACAGGATCGAGCGCGAGCTCGGACAAGACGTGCTGACCCAGGTCTGCCGCGGCCTGTCGCTGCGCGCCATGGACAACTTTTGGATCGAGCACCTCGACGCCATCGATCACCTGCGCAAGGGCATCGGCCTGCGCGGCTACGGCCAGCGCGATCCGCTCGTCGAGTACAAGAAGGAGGCCTATCGCATGTGGAACGAGCTTTTGCACGCTATCGAGCGCCAAATCGTCTATGCCATCTACAAAGTCCAGGTCGCCGCGTCGCACGCGCCGTCTCTGCTTGATCGCGGCAATCTCACGATGAGCGCGCCCGCCAAAGAAGGCGACCGCAAGCTCCTCGCCGACGAAAACGGAGATGCCGACAAAAAAGCGGCAACGGACATCGACTCCGGCCTTCCGAAAGTCGGCAGGAACGATCTCTGCCCGTGCGGATCGGGGAAGAAATACAAGAAGTGCCACGGGGCATAAGGAACGTGAAAACCGACGGTGGCAAACCGCCGGTTTTGCCATCGTCGAAACGGGGAGGGATGACATGCTGGATCGACGGCGCCCCGGCTGTGAAGCCTTTGCGTCGACCTGTTCAACGCGCTCGCGCATGCGCTCCCGGAGTTCACCGGCTGCTTCTCCGATTATCTCATGCCCTCGCTCGACCTGTCCGTGAAGCGCTTCGAGGTCTTGTCCGACGCGGTCTCTGATCACGCTCCGCCCTACGCCGAGTTCGCCTAGAACCGGAGGTTTTTCTATGTTACTTATAAGCTCGGAAGGTTTCGAACTCGCGGTTCAATGAATATGCCAAATTTCGTGCTGGTAACCCTGAGAAAATGAAGAGGATGGATCATCAGGGTGGAGCTGTTATTGCAAAAGATGTGATAGCATGGGAGTGTTGAGGCAAAAACGATACTATGGACGAGTACACGAGTGCGTTCGAAAAGATGAGAGCCTTTAATCGGATGATTGCTGGCTATCCCGAGCTCTCAAAAAGGCTGGTTTCCGGGGAATGGAATTATTTGCAATGGTACCAAGCGAAAATTTTTACTGCCTTTTTAACGCAAGAACGCTCGAAACAAAGGCTTCAAAAGGCGCATTCGCTGGGTTCCAGTCTTAAGGATGCCCTTGCGGGATTGAGTATTTGTGCGTTGACGGCATGGGCGGTGTTTGTACGGGGGAAAAAAGAGATCCTCATTTTTAGCGTTGATAAAGTAAGTGCGGAAAACGACCATGATTTTCGCCTTGACGGAGTCTATCGCTTTCTGAGGGGTAAAAATATTTCGTTTACCGAGGTTTTTCATACGCAAGCAGGACGAGCATTCTTTTCGTTCTCAAAAAAAAGAATGCGAACCGCTATCTATCACGAAGCGTTTTTATTTTTGGCGTCTTTGCGATACGCTTGCATGTTTCGAGAGCGCTCGCGTTTGCGTCGTTTGATAAAAGGCCTTTCCTGCGAAGCCTTTGCGGTATCTGAACGCGCCTTTGTGCGGATGTTGACCGAAAAAATGCTTCGTGAAGCGGTCGCTTCGAAATTCGTGATCAGGTGGTATCGATCGGTCTTGCGACGCGTTCGTCCTAAAATGATTCTTGCGATTGACGATACGCGTTATTACCAGGAGCTGGCTGTGGCTGCACGATCTGAAGGGTTGCCCATGTATGCGTTTCAACACTGTCATTACACCAA
>CAYMBC010000083.1:0-3189 GCA_964388605.1 uncultured Gammaproteobacteria bacterium | reverse complement strand
TGTTGCCGTCGGCGCTATTTTCGTTTTTCATGGGAAGATGTAGCTCTTCGGGGGGTTGGCCATGACGACGGGATTCTTCGGAAAAATCGGCGTGCCCATGCCAGAACTTTTGGCTCCGTTCATCGCGGGCTTGGAGTTTTTCGGGGGCCTGCTCCTGATTCTCGGCTTGGCCGTGCGCCCGATCGCGCTTTTGCATGCCGCGACGATGGTCGTCGCGATCTTGGCTGCCAAGGGTCTTTCCTCTTGGGCCAAGATCGAGTTCGAAGTCGTGCTCTTGGCGGCTTCACTTAACCTCTTTTTCTCGGGAGCCGGAGCGTGGAGCCTTGACGGCCTGCTTATGAAAAAGTGCGAGAGCGAGCATGAGGCCGCCGTGCCAGTCGTGCCCAAAGCTTGACATTGACGAAGATTCAAAACGGAGCTACGCTGGGACATTCCCGGCGTAGCTTTTATGTTTTCTTGGAAAACCGCACCAAAACCGATCATCGCGCTCTCGCCGATGGCTGACATGACCGACTCTGAATTCTGCTTGATGGCCAAGCGCTTCGGGGCCAAGATGGTATTTCGCGAAATGGTTTCGGCGGAAGCGATCGTTCGGTTGAATGAAAAGACGCTCGCGATGTGCGCGTTTGAAGAAGCTGAACGCCCTATTATCCAGCAGATTTTCGGCGCCGATCCGGCAACGATGGCCGAGGCTGCGCGGATTGTCGAAGAGCGCTTTCATCCGGACGGCATCGATATCAACATGGGCTGCCCGGTCTACAAAATCACCTCGAACTTCAACGGCGCCGCGTTGATGAAAGAACCGGCGCACGCGGCAGAAATCATTCGCAAGATGAAGTCGGCGATCACCGTGCCGTTATCGGTAAAAATACGCCTTGGATGGAACGATCCTCGCGAGTGCCTCGACTTCGCTCCGGTTTTGGAACAGGCTGGGGCGGATTTGCTGACGGTGCACGGTCGCACGAAAGCGCAAGGTTACTCCGGCGTCGCCGATTGGAAGAGGGTTGGAGAAGTGAAGAAGCGCGTTTCGATACCGGTACTCGTGAATGGCGATGTGCACGCGCCGGAAGCCGCCGCGCCGGCTCTGGAACAATCGGGGGCTGACGGTATTTTGGTCGCGCGCGGCGCGCTTGGCAATCCTTGGATCCTGAAACAGATCGAAGAGCTCTTGAAGGATGGGAACATCACGACGATTATCGATGAGAAAACACGAGCCGGTGCCGTTCTCGATCACGCGCGGCTTATGGTCGCGCGGCATGGCGAAGAGCGCGGCATCACGCTCATGCGCAAGCATTTCGCTTGGTATTTCAAAGGCGGGACGCGGAGCAAGGAAATACGCATGCGGTTGAATACGGCAATGTCGCTTCGCGACGTCGAAGCTGTTATACTGGCGCCATAAGAAAAAACGATTATGATTGATGTGTGGCGGAATTTCCTGGTCGCGCCGCTGCTCGATCTCCTCATTTTTTTCTACGGAACGATCGCTTTCGGAAATCTTGGCGTGGCGGTCATCGAGATGACGTTCCTTTTGCGTCTCGCCCTGATTCCGCTCACGGTCAAGGCTGAACGCGACGCCGCTCGGTACGAGCATCTCGAATCTCAAGTCGCTGAGATCCAGGAACGCTTCAAGAACGACGAAGTGCTGGCGGGGGAGCATATCCGCGCGTTTCTCAAATCGCACAAAGTGAGCCATTGGGCGAAGGCGTCGATCTTGCTGGTACAGCTCGTCGTCATGATCGTGCTCTACCAGGTCTTTCAGCGCGGCATTTACGGCAGCTTTGCCCAGCCGATCAACACCACTTTTTTCGAGTTCGAGCTCGGCGAGCGCACGCTCTACTGGCCGCTGGCCGTCGGCGCACTCCTTTTTGCCGAGATTTCCTGGGAACAGCGCAAAGTCGCGCATTTGCTGCAAAAGAAGGATGCCGTCTATCGCTACGCTTTCCCGGCTTTTACCGTCGTGGTATTGTCGGTCTTGCCGATGGCCAAGAGCCTGTTCGTACTGACTTCGATGGTATTTTCCCTGACGGTTTCTAATTTTCGACGCGCGCTATGGCCGACCGACTCGACCAAATGATGTATTCGTTCGTGGTGGAAGATGTCCTCAAAGGGCTCTTCATTCACGTTCCGCCCGGATATGTCGCCTGCGTATACGACTTGGGCCGGGGCGTTTTGAAAAAAGTCATGATGCCCGGATTGCATTTGAAAATACCCTTTTGGCAAAAAGCTAAGCTGTTCAACACGCAAACGCTTGAGTATTCGATCTCGAAGGAATTCGACTCGACGCATGCGAGAGCGCTCGGCGATGAGCCTGTCTCGGTGCAAACCGCTGACAGCAAACGCGTTTCGGTGGAAGGAACGATACTTCTGCGCCTCGATATCGAGCAGATTCCGACGATCTGGCAGACGATCGGCGATGATTTCGTGCAAAAAATCGTCCGTCCGACCATCAGAAGCCGCATGCGCATGATCGGCGCGCGGTTCACCTTTGCGGACGCGATCTCATCCAAGCGCGACCAGATCGAAATTGAGACGAAACAGGAGCTCGAGCGCATTTTCTTCCCACGAGGCATTCGGGTCGAGAACGTGCTGCTCTCGGAAATTCGAGAAACGCATGATGGCGAATAAAAACGGACGCGCGTGGCACGCGTTGGGCGCGGATGAAACCCTTCGCGCACTCGAATCTTCGATCGAGGGGCTTTCGGCTGCCGAGGCGGAGGCGCGGCAGGTAACCTACGGTTCGAACGAACTTCCCGTCGAGCATTCGACGCCGAGGTTCGTTTTGTTTCTGAGGCAATTGAAGAGCGCGCTCGTATACGTTCTGTTTGCCGCGGCCTCCATTTCTTTTGCCGCTGGGCACGCGCTTGATGCGGCGGCAATCGGCATCATCATCTTTGCTAATGCGCTGATCGGTTATGCGCAAGAGCGCAAGGCGGAAGATGCGATTTCCAAGTTGAAGGCCTTGGTCGTTCCGACCGTAACGGTGAAGCGCGGAGATCGTGCCGTACGCATCGAATCTTCCAAGCTGGTTCCCGGAGACGTCGTTCTTATTTCGCAAGGCGACCGCGTGGCGGCGGATATGCGCCTCGTGCGTTCACGCGATCTCGAAATCGATGAAGCGGCGTTAACGGGAGAATCGGTCCCGTCTTCCAAAAAAACCGATCCCGTTCTTCCGGGAGCCGGTCTGGGGGA
>CAYMBC010000082.1:0-3286 GCA_964388605.1 uncultured Gammaproteobacteria bacterium | reverse complement strand
GATACCCGTCCGCCTCGCGCATCTGGGAGGCGATCGTCGCGAGATCACCCTCGGGTCTTGAATCATCCGAGGTTTTTTGTTATGTTCAACGCAGGTTCTTTTCAAAAGAACAACGGCGGAGGAAAGTCATGGGTAAGTACCTGCGTATCAGGAACCGCGGATCTTGCCCGCGGCTCTATCTCTCCCTTCTTGGCGTTTCCACGAAGAACGACATGCGAGACATGTCGCAAGGGGGCTGGTTCGGTTCCGGGACAAAATTCGCCCCGGTTGCCGCCTTGAATCTTGGCATGCAAATACTCGTTACATCGTGGGATGATACCGGGAGCTACTATGTTCGATATACGACTCGTTCCCTGGATCTTCCGAGCGGAACGGTTCATGAAATCGTTCGAGTCATCGGGGATCAAACTGGGAAAAGTGTCGAAGAGCCCACCGGGCTCACCCTTCATGCCTGCAAAAATTGGCAAGTTCCGATTGGAGCGGACACGAAGAAAGCATTTCGCGTTTTCCGGGAATATCTGAGAAACGCGGTTGATGCCGACCCGTTAGGGTTCGTCGTAGACGAGTGCGATCAGCTTGACTGGGCGCCGAAGGGGTGGACGTACGTGTATGTGCAAGCGACGGACGAGCTGCGAGCGATGCTGGCTTCACCATCGAGATACTTCAAATACTTGCCGGGCGCACGATCGACATTGATCCAACGCTTCTCAAACGGAGCGATCTACCGACGTTCCGATCCGGAGTCCACGCGCATCTTTTCGCTGGGTACGCTGGCCTATTGCGCAGCGTTGAGCGAGATGAGTTCGAAGTATGAGTACAGTATCGACATAAAGGTGGGGCCTCAAGGACGAATGCTCCTTACGGAAGAGCGGACTTTTTCCGATCTCGGCCTGGTCTATATGGAGATCAAAAAAATGCTCGCGGCCTGGAGCGATGTTGAGGCACTTGCAGAGCTTCTCAAGGCGATGATAGATGGCTCGGCTTCCCTCGAGGTGAATGCTTTGGGGTACCTCGACAACACGCCCAAGCTTCTCGTTGCCAAAGGGGCTTGGGTCGAGGCTTGGAAGCTCGTGTATGGAGAAAAGGCAGTAATCGACTCCAACCCCTATGTCGACGAACTGGCTCGCTATGCGTATGGACACGTCGTTATCCGGATTCGCGCGCAGAGCGTGCGTAAGTATCTGAAAGACTGCGGCATTCCTGAGGCTGCCGACTGCGTTCCCGGCATGGTTGCCGGTCAGGAATACCGTGTCGTCGAGGATTTGGAGGAAGCGGAGGAGATCCGATTGCGACGGGCGATCTCCATCATGCGCTGGGAATATCCTGTCTCGGAGGGCTTCGAGATCAGAATTTTCGAACCGCTCACCGAGCGGATGAAAAGCATGTTCGGATTCACCCAGCTGGGGAAAAAGCCCCCCGTCATCTTCATTCAACGCGCTTGTCTCCGTTCTTGGAGAGCCCTTCTGGAAACCCTCGTCGTGCATGAATGCAGGCACGCGCGAACGAATCTGACTGATACCGACCGCGGATTCGTCGGTGCGGCCGACCGCGAACTTGCAGGATTCCTGAGAGACAAGTACGGGATACCGATCGATTAACCGCTAACCGCTAGGAAAACGTAAACCCCGGGCCGACATGGCACGGGGCCTTTTTGTCACTCGGCGGCTGCAAGAATCTCTTCAACCGTGGTAACTCCGTCAAGCGCCTTGAGCAAGCCGTCTTGAGCCATCGTGATCATGCCTTGCATTACCGCGATCTCCTGCATCTGGTACTCCGAGACGTTGCCGGAAAGGATCACTTTTTCGATCTCTGGACTCATCGTGAAAATTTCGTAGATGCCGACCCGTCCTTTGTAACCGGAATCCCCGCAGCCGTCGCAGCCCGTGCCTTTCCAGAACGAAAGTTTCTCGAGATCCGGCCTTTCACCGCTTTTGGGAGAAAGCGCGCCGAGAAGGTCTTTGATCCTGTTCATTTGTTCAACGCTCGGTTCCGCTCGAACCTTGCAGGCGTCATGGATGCGGCGGACGAGGCGCTGTCCAATGACGGCATTGAGCGCCGGCGCGAGCAAGAACGGTTTTACGCCCATCGACAAGAAGCGGGGAATGGCGCCTGCCGCGCTGTTGGTATGGATCGTCGAGACCATCAGGTGTCCGGTCAGCGCCGCTTGGATCGCGGTTTCGGCCGTTTCGAGATCGCGGATTTCCCCGACCATGATGACATCCGGATCTTGGCGGAGGATCGCTCGGAGGCCTTTGGCGAACGTATACTCTTTCGAAAGATCGATCGGCGACTGGTTGATGCCTTCAAGGCTGTATTCGACCGGGTCTTCAAGGGTGATGATCTTGGTGTCCGAAGTATTGAGTTTTTTCAATATCGCGTAGAGCGTCGTCGTTTTTCCCGAGCCGGTCGGGCCGGTCGTGATGATCATCCCGTTCGGGCGATCAATCTCGCGTTTCAACTGTTCAAACGCCTTGCCGCGGATGCCGAGCTGGTCGAAGCCCAGGCTGATCGTTGATGGCCGGAGGAGGCGCATCACGACCGATTCTCCGTACGAGGTCGGGACGGTCGATACGCGGACCTCGGTTTTTTTCCCGCTGACGAAAATCGTGAAGCGCCCGTCCTGCGGAATGTTGGAAACGTTGATTTTGAGGCTTGAAAACAACTTGATGCGCGAAATGATCCGCGGCCAGACGGCGCGCCCGAGCCGGGCGGCGTCTTGCAAGACCCCGTCGATGCGGTAGCGCACGACGACATCCTTTTCCTCCGCTTCGACGTGAATGTCAGAGGCCTCTCCCTTGAGCGCTCCCGCGATGATGATCGTGACGGCATCCGTCACGTCGGTTCCGGTCAGCAATCCGTCGAGATCCTTGTACGTCCGCATCCGATCTTGCTGTTTTTTGAGCTCTGCTTCCGTGATTTCGATCCCTTTTACGATCGTCCGCGTCTTCGGGAGAGCATCGTAGAGCTTGGCTGCATGCCGGAAGCTTTCCTCGGAAATGATGTACGTGCCGACGTTCGCGTGCGAGCGCTCGCCGACTTGATAGGCCGCCTCGCGGACGTCTGGGCGCGAAGGATCGACGGCGGCGACTCTCACCTCGTCTCCCGTCTGCAAAAAGACGACTGCTTGCAGCGTTTCCGATTGTTCCCGCGACAGCAAGGCGAGCGCCTCCGGAGAAATGGGGAATCCTTTCAAATTGATATACGAAATGCCGAGAACGGCTCCGCGTTTCGCGGCCTCGCGTTCTTTGGCTTGCAGCTCCAATTCGCGCATCTTCGCCGCGAACTT
>CAYMBC010000081.1:0-3323 GCA_964388605.1 uncultured Gammaproteobacteria bacterium | reverse complement strand
TTGCCGCGGTGCGCTCGCGTGATCGTGACCGTGTCGATAATCCCCCCATTCTCCTCGAAGCTCGTTTCGTGGCGCACAGACGCCTCGACGACCCCGTCGGTTTTTCCTCCGGCGATGTTCGTGTCGATGACGGCGAGATAATCCGCGTTTGGAAGCGGGCGGATCGCTCCGGTCCAACCGAACGCGTCAGCGACTTGCTGCAGCCGCTCGTCGCGGAAGTAGACTTGGATATCCTTGGCAGCGAGCGCGTTGCCGAGAGCCCCGGCCAGTTTCGGCAAGTCGGACGAACCGCTATCGACCAGCTTTTTCAAAATTTTCGGCGCCAGGTCGGCAAGGAACTGCTTGGGGCGGTTCGCTTCGCGGTCGTAGTCGATTTCGACGGCTTTCTGCGTTTCCAGCAAGAAATTTTCTGCCGTAATCGTCTTTCCGTACTCGGGTATCTCGATCGGTCCGATAGCGCGCAAAAGCTCCTGCATCACGTCGGACGTGATCGCGATGACCCCGTCTACAGTGGGACCCCCGCTCTTTTCGTAAAACCACGTGAGCGAGCGCGCCGATGTCGGGAAGTCGGGAAACCAATTTGCATCTTGGAATTCCCAGCGAGGATTTACGAGGCGAAGCTGATCCGGCGCCATGACGCGTTTCGTGAATCCGCCGCGCAGGTCGTAGGAACCTCCTCCGGGAATCTCCATTCCCGAAATCGCGCCGTCTTCAAGATCCATGAGCGCGAAAGATCCGATGAAGCCTCCGGTTGGGCGCAGTTCAGCGGCGTTTTGAAAGATGACGAGATACCTCCGTTTTCCGCTGATACCGACCGCATCAAGCAGGGTCGGAGCCGCCGAGGACGTTTCCTTCAGGTCAACCAGCGCGGATTGCACGTCCTCGCGGATGCGAACGAAGGCCTCTTGATAGCGGGACGGTATTCTGCGAACCGAAATGCCTTTCATCTGTTCGACTCCGTTTTCGAGATGAGGCAGCGCCGTTTCGAGAGCTTTCGACATGCGTTCGAGCTTCTCGGCGTTTGTCCCTTGCGATTTCCGTACCGTCTCCAAGCCTTCCGAAATCTCCGCTCCGGCTTTGGCGATCTCTTCCCCCGCGCTCAATGCTTTCTCGCCATTCGAGAGCGCTTCCCCGTTCCCGCTGAGAAGAGCTGCAAGCCGTACGGAGACGTCGTCGATACGCCCGCGCGTGGAGGCAAAAACGCTGGCTGATTTCGCAAAAGAGCCGCTTGCCGAACCTTCGCCGAGCAACGCGCGTTCCCCGGCCATTTTGAGGCCGCTTGCAGCCTCGCGCGCGTCAGCGGCGATAATCCCCGCCCGGCGGATCCATCCGGCATACGAGAGCAGCGCTTGCAGCGGCAGCGTGACGAGAATGGCTACAAGGGCGAATGCGGCGACCTGGCGTTTCCAGGCGGCGTTTGGCAAAAAGGAAAAAGCGGCTTTCCCCTTTTTAGAGAGCTTGATCGTGATCGGCGGCGGGATTTCAGGAGCCGGCGCGGTACCGCGCGGCAGCGGAGACAGTGCGATGCGCACCGCTCGCGGCGTTCGCGCCGATCTTTTGAACGCCAGGGTCAGCAGCGCAAAAGGCAGCTTCAAAAATCCTCGGATCGAGGGCCTGGCCGTTTTTTTCTGAGGAGAGGACGGAGCTATCGATCGATGCGAGTGATCCTGGCGATTGAACAGGTGAATCCAAGCGCCGACTTTTTGGCCGAAACTCAATCCTGGCCGCGGTTTTTTTACCGCGCTTTTGGAAAAGCCCGAAAGATCGATGATGTGCGGAGAAATCGTAGATGAATCGAAAGCCGGCGTGTTCTCGCGCCGCTCATCCGCCGCATTCGTCGATTCGCTCCGTTCGTGCTCGATCATGGTGTGAGAGAAGAAAGATAGGTTTGATACGTCTGTTCCGCGCATTCGTTCCATGTGTAGACGCCGGCTCGGGCGATGCCCCGTTCTTTCAGGGCTGCCCGCAGCGTTTCATCGGCATAGACCCGTTTCATGGCTTCGGCCATCGACAGCGGATCTTCCGGGGAGAAATAGAGCGCCGCGTTGCCGAGAACCTCTGGAAGGCATGACGAGTCCGCGGCGGCCACTGGCGTTCCATAACGCATGGCTTCAAGCGGCGGCAAGCCGAATCCTTCCAAAAGCGAGGGGAAGACGTATGCCTTGGCGCCTCGATAGAGGTTGGCAAGTTCCGCGTCTGTCGCGAATCCGTAGAAAACAGCATCCTCCTTTTCAAGGAGCCCTAGCCGTTTTGCCTCGTTCCTCAAGCGTTCATAGAAATAATCCATCTTACCAACCAAGACAAGTTGGGCTTCGAAGCCTTCGCTTCGCAGCTTTTTGAAGACTTCGAGCAAGCGTTCGAGGTTTTTATGCGGATACGCGTTCCCCACGTAAAGGAAATACGGCTTGGTTATGTTTTTGTCGGCGGTGATCCTTGTGTCGTGTTCCTTTGCCGGCACGGGATCGGAGGCTTCATAGGTGACGGCGACCTTGTTTTCCGGGACGCCCAACGATTTTATGATATCAAGCTTCGTGTATTCGGAAACTGCGATGATGCGTCGGGCACGCCAGGCGGCTAGGCGGATGACAAAGCGGTAAGCCGCGTATTTGAGGCGATAGACTCCGGCATTGAGCGTTGACGCCCGTTTTGTGGGGTAGCGGAAGAGGATGAGGTCGTGAATCGTCACGACAAAAGGGCAGGGCGTGAGGATCGGCACGTTAAAGTGCGGAAAATGCATGAGCTTGATGTCTTCCTTGCGCAACAAGGGGGGAAATCGTATCTGCTCCGCCCATGAATACCAAGGAAAATCGGCTAAAACCTTATGAAATCGGCTGGACGAGGGCTGATAAAGATCGAAATTCTCTTTCCGCAGAAAGATAACAAACTCATGCGTGCTCGGGATCTTTTCCAAATGCTCAATGAGCCTCTGGGTATAACGGCCAAGCCCTTTGCCAACAGGTCCAAAAAAGCGCGCATCAATGCCGATTTTCATGGCTCTATCTTACCATTTTCAGAGTTTTTTAAGAAAGCTTCTCTTCATCGCGATCGCGCTTGTCGAACGTCTTGATTTTAAGGCGAAAAAATGTTAGAATATGTGTACATCCACAGGGCGCAGCAGAGCCTTGAGGAAAAACAAAAACAAATGGGGGGTCGTTTTTACAATTTCTTGAGCCTGTTTGGAATTTTCCGCAAACATCGCGCGTGCCGGCGTTTTCGGTTTTCTTTTTCGGTAGCGTTCATCTTTTTCCTATCCGCTGCCCCGATTTTTGCCTCCACCTCCGTCCCTAAAACTCTCAACTACCAAGCCCGGGTGACCGACTCCG
>CAYMBC010000080.1:0-3636 GCA_964388605.1 uncultured Gammaproteobacteria bacterium | reverse complement strand
GAACATCGCATCTTGAAGAAAGAGGATATCGTGATGATCGTCCGCGAGATCATCCGTTTGAACAACGTCCAGGAAGATTCCGACGATGTCGATCACCTCGGCAACCGCCGCGTCCGCGCGGTCGGCGAGCTCGTGCAGAACCGCCTGCGCGTCGGTTTGGCTCGCATGGAACGCATCATCAAGGATCGCATGTCCACGATGGATATCACGCAGCTGACGCCCTCCAAGCTGATCAATGCGCGCCCGGTCATCGGCGTCATCCGCGAATTCTTCATGAGCTCGCAGCTTTCGCAGTTCATGGATCAGACGAACCCGCTGGCCGAGCTCGAGCATAAGCGCCGCCTCTCCGCCATGGGTCCCGGCGGCCTTTCGCGCGAGCGCGCCGGTTTCGACGTTCGTGACGTGCACCGCACCCACTACGGACGCATCTGTCCGATCGCCACTCCGGAAGGACCGAACATCGGCATGGTCGGGCATCTTTCAACATACGCCCGTATCAACGAATACGGCTTCATCGAAACCCCGTACCGCAAAATCGTGAAGGAAAAGGACGGCCGCACGCGCGTGACCGACGAGGTCGTCTATTTGAACGCTTTCCAAGAGGAAAAAGTCATTACGACCGCCGCCACGACGCCGATCGACGAAAACGGCTATTTCCTGCAGGAAAAAGTTCCGGGACGCCGCCATGGCGAACCGGCGACGGTTTCGAGCGACGCCATCGAATACATGGACGTCAATTCCCGCCAAATCATTTCCGTCGCCACTGCCTGTATCCCGTTCCTCGAACACGACGACGCCGTTCGCGCGCTCATGGGTACGAACATGCAGCGCCAGGCGATTCCAACCATCAAGCCGGATGCGCCGATCGTCGGCACGGGCATGGAAATGCGCTCCGCGCGCGACTCCGGCCACGTCGTTTTGGCCGACTTTGACGGTGAAATCACCAAGATCCAGAGCGACACGATCGAACTCACGGCCGATGACGGCACCCGTAAGACCTACGGCTTGAACAAGTTCGTCCGCTCGAACCACTCCACCTGCATCAACCAGCGCCCGATCGTCCTTCCGGGACAGCGCGTGAAGAAAGGAGACGCTCTCGCGGACGGTCCTGCGACCGACGGCGGCGAACTCGCGCTCGGCCAGAACGTGTTGGTCGCGTTCCTCTCGTGGGAAGGCTACAACTACGAAGACGCCATCATTCTCTCCGAGCGCATGGTGCATAATGACCGCTATACCTCGATTCACATCGAGAACTACACGGTCGAAGTGCGCGAAACGAAGCTCGGCCCTGAAATGGTCACCTCCGACATCCCGAACGTCTCGGAGGAAAAACTCCGCAATCTCGACGAGAACGGCGTCATTCGCATCGGTGCCGAAGTTTCTTCCGGAGACATCTTGGTCGGCAAGATCACTCCGAAGGGCGAAACCGAACTCTCCGCGGAAGAAAAACTCCTCCGCGCGATCTTCGGCGAAAAGGCCCGCGATGTCCGCGATTCTTCGCTTTATCTCGAGCACGGCGAGCGCGGCAAGGTGATCGACATCAAGGTCTTCTCCCGCGAAGCCGGAGACAAGTTGTCTCCGGGCGTCATTCAGGCTATTCAGATTTCGATTGCCGATCTTCGCAAAATCCAGGTTGGCGACAAGATGGCCGGTCGACACGGCAACAAGGGCGTTATTTCCCGCATCGTTCCCGTCGAAGACATGCCGTTCATGGAGGACGGAACCCCGGTCGATATTCTCCTGTCTCCGCTCGGCGTCGCCTCCCGCATGAACCTCGGCCAAATCCTTGAAACGCATCTTGGCCTCGCGGCCAACGCCTTGTCGTACCGCGTCGTGACCCCGGTATTCAGCGGCGTGACGGAGGATCAGATCAAAGGCGAGCTCAAGAAGGCCGGTTTCGACGAGGACGGCCAGATGCATCTGTACGACGGCCGCACCGGCGCGCCGTACGATCACAAAGTCACGGTCGGCTACAAATACATGCTGAAGCTCAACCACATGGTGGAGGACAAGATCCACCAGCGTTCGATCGGTCCGTACTCGCTCATTACCCAGCAGCCGCTCGGAGGCAAGGCGCAATTCGGCGGCCAGCGCTTCGGTGAAATGGAAGTCTGGGCGCTCGAAGCCTACGGCGCCGCCCACTCCCTCCAGGAAATCCTCACGATCAAATCGGACGACGTTTCGGGACGCAGCCGCGCATACGAAGCGATCATCAAGGGGGAACAGATCAAGAAGCTCAATATTCCGGAATCGTTCAACGTCCTCGTTCGCGAATTGAAGGGACTCGCTCTCGATGTCGAGCTCCTCAAAGGCCGCGAAGACGGACAGTACGAGAAAGTCGATCTCGATTCCGACGACTTGGCCGCGCCGTCATCGCCGTTTCGCGGCGACCGCAGCCTCTAACGCATCGCCCAAAGACATATCACTATGATGCGACAAGAAGCCAAGGTGATCGATTTCGACGCGATCCGCCTCAAGATCGCTTCCCCGGAAGTGATCCGCGAGTGGTCATACGGCGAAGTGACGAAACCGGAAACCATCAACTACCGCACCCAGAAGCCTGAAAAAGGCGGTCTCTTTGCCGAGGAAATCTTCGGTCCTTCCAAGGATTGGGAGTGCTACTGCGGCAAGTACAAAAAAGTGCGCTACAAAGGCATTGTCTGCGAAAAGTGCGGCGTGGAAGTCACGCACTCGCTGGTTCGCCGCGAGCGCATGGGCCACATCGACCTTTCGAGCCCCGTTTCGCATATCTGGTTCCTCCGCTCGATCCCGGGAAAAATCGGCTTGGTGCTCGACATGTCGGTCATGAACCTCGAAAAGGTCATCTACTTCGCGAACTTCATCATCACGAAGGTCGACATGGAGGGCAAGCTTCAGACGATCGAAGCGCTCAAGCAGGAGTACAAGGGCAAGCGCAAGATGCTTGAGAATGAGGCCGAACGCCAGCTTGAGCAGCTTCGCGCGAAGGAAGCGTCTGACAAGGAATTGAAGAAGGCGCTCGAGATCAACGAGGCCAAAATGGCTTCGCTCGAAGAGGACTACAACGACACCATGCGCGAGCTCAAGGAACTCGAGCCGTTGCGCATCGTTTCCGAGCATGTCTATCAGACGTGGTCGCTCAAGTTCGGACATCTTTTTGAAGCCGGTATCGGCGCCGAAGCCGTGCACGACCTTTTGAAGGCCGTCGATCTGAAAAAGACGATCAAGCAGCTCGAAACCGAGCTGGTTGACGCCTTCGGCGCGAAAAAGGACAAGCTTGTCCGCCGCGTGAAGCTTCTTCGCAACCTTGATCGCAACGACATCCGCCCCGAATGGATGATCATGACCGCTATCCCGATCATTCCGCCGGATCTTCGCCCGATGGTGGCGCTCGATGGTGGCCGCTTTGCGACGTCTGACCTAAACGACCTCTATCGCCGTATCATCAACCGGAACAACCGTCTGAAGAAGCTGATGGCCATCGGTGCACCAGAAGTTATTACGCGCAATGAAAAGCGTATGCTGCAGGAAGCGGTGGACGCCCTCTTCGATAACTCGGCTCGTCGTGGCCAGGCCTCGACCGCCGCGTCGACGGGGCAGCGCCGTCCGCTTCGCTCGCTCGCCGATGCTCTCCAGGGGAAGCAGGGTTGTTTTCGT
>CAYMBC010000079.1:0-3700 GCA_964388605.1 uncultured Gammaproteobacteria bacterium | reverse complement strand
CGGAGTCGGTCACCCGGGCTTGGTAGTTGAGAGTTTTAGGGACGGAGGTGGAGGCGCGAGCTGTCAGTGCCGAAAAGCCTTGCGTGAGCAGCGCCAAAACCAGAAGAGCTCGAACGAGCGCTCTCCGATCAATGCGGTGCAAAATGTCGCCAAGGTTCCGCATGTATTCTTCTTTTTCTCCACGAGATCCCTCACGAAAACCGATCGGGTTGTTTCCGAAACGGCGTACACGGCTCATTCAAACGATCCTGCGAGGTGAGTCACAAGGCGCTCACCCGGTTCGAAGCCTGTTGATAGGCGCCGAACCGGATGCCGGAGCACGAGCTCCGAACCCGATCAGTCTTATTTTTTTTCTCGCATGGCGATATCACGACTGACCACCCCTTGTTCCGAATCACGGCGCGTCAGGTCGAGTTCGTTCGTTTTAACCGGTTCATACCCTGGTTTTTCGACGGTGACGAAGTACTTGCTGTTTCCGACTAGGAAGTTGTATCGCCCTTTGCTATCCGCGATCCTGGACTCGAGCGTCTTGTTGTATTGCGCTTCCACGATACGCGTCACCGCAAAAGGGATCGGTTTTTTCGTGCGTTCGTCATAGATGATTCCCCAGTTTTTCGGGCGCGAGGAGCGCGCCAAGCGCCTGAAGAGCAGGTAAAGAGCTGCTTGCAGGCCAGCAGCCGTGTACAGGAAAATATTTTGATAGAAAATTGCCGCAAGAAACGTAATAACAACGCTCAACGAAGCCGCGGTGTTTTGTATCCTCCTGCCGAATTCTTCCCAGACCAATCGGCGCCCGGTCTTCACTTTTTCAATCGGATCGACCGGGACGTTGGCGGCAATGGCTCCGCCTTGACTGCTCACGAGGATCTCTTCTCCATGATACAAATCCAAGAATTGTGCATCCTCGTTTCGTCCCAGCAAGTACCGCGTCGGAAAGACGAATCCAGGCTTTCCAACTTCAATGCGATATTCGCCCGGCTCGGCAATGAACGCGTAGCGTCCGCGCTTGTCTGTTACGATCGTGCGAACAAGGCGGTTTGTTGAGGCGCGGAACAGCCGGACGGTTGCCAAATCGACAGGGAGTTTCGTGAGCGCGTCGTAAATGACGCCGTATCCTTTTCGCTTGCGGCGACCGATAAGCAGCAGCGGCTGCGTCAGTAAAAAGTAGAGATAGCTGACAACGCTTGTCGCTTGCACGGCGGTGGCGACCACGACGGTTGTTGCTGCTGCCGCAGCCGGAACGAGAACTTCCGTGGTCGTCGACTCAACCCGCGGATCTTGAATAATCTCGTTCGTGATGACTTTCGTGACGTATGCGCTTTGCGCTCCGAAGGCTTTTGCCACATTCGCGATGTTCTCGATAATCGGAGCGCCGGGAACAATGACTTCCGTGAGCGAGGGTGGCAGTTCAATGAGTTCTATGGGCGCATTGAGCACCTCCGTGGCGACGTCGAAAGGTGCGCTTTCATAAAGCCGGTAGTTCTCACGGGTCGCGACGATGCGATATTCCCCGCGAGGAACCATAAAGGCATAGGCACCGCTGGCATCGGTCATGATCGGGTTTGTTTGAAGGTAAGGGAGGGCATCCCAGTCAATCCATGCTCCGACGCGCTTTTGCGCTTTGATGACGGCGCCATCAAGCGGTATCCGCTGCGCTGCGTCGCGGAAAACCAACCCGAACGGCTCGACTCGCACGGTAAAGTCCGCAAAACCCGCCGTGCCGTCGGCAAACTCCGCAACGACCGTTCCCGTTGCAAGCCCCGGAGCGTTTGGCGCAGACACGTCGGCAACATAGCCGCTCTCGGGAACAGCCTGATCCGTCTTCGTAAAAAGATAGGATCCTGAGGCAAAATTCAAAACCGCGGTTTCAGGCTCTCTCGAAAACGCCGTCGCTGGAATGAACACGGTTAACGATCGGTTCGGCAATATTCGATATTCTCCGGCCGCATTCTGATGCAGCTCCAAAATTCTGTTTAACGCGAAGACGCGAAGGCGTTCTTTGTTGAAGGTTGTTGATGTCGCCTCCGGAGGCACCGGAACCGGCGGGTTCGGCGACGCCGGACAGTCGGCGGGGCAGCTTGACGCCTCTTCGCCCGCGCTGCAAATCGCGTCTCCGCAGAACGGGCTCGGAGGAGTCAATATTCCGGAGCAATCGGCAGGACAAGAAAGGCTGGTTTCTAACGGTTCGCACACGGCGTTGCCGCACACGGGACTCGACGGCGGCGTGCCGACAGGCGTCCCGCTTGCTTGAGCCGGCGTCGAAAAATTTCCGGACGTGTCGCTGGCAAAAATCGCATAGTAGTATGTCGCGCCATTAACCAAACCGGCATCAAGATACCCCTGCGAGCTTCCGGAATAGATCGTAGTTCCCTCTCCTGGCGTCGTCGGAAACCCGATGGTCGAACGTTGGATTCGTACCTGGTTGGCATCCGGCGAGGTCGAGTTTCTCCACGCAAGCGCATTTTGCGCATCGCCCGCCGTCACGGTAAAAACCGAAACCGCGACGGGCGGATTTGTATCAAATGGCGTCGCCGTTCCGATCGCGCCCGTAGAAAAATTTCCGGAATTATCGTAGGCGAAAACCGTGTAGTGGTATCTCGTGCCGTTCACGAGGCCGGTGTCGGCCGTCGCAGCGCCGGTTCCGTCATAAACATTCGTCCCTGCTGTTGCAACCGTCGGATATCCAGCGAGCGCCCGTTGAATACGAATGCCCGCAAAATCAGCATCCGGGGGAAGCGTCCAGCTAAGCGCGTTTTGGCCATCCCCCGGCGTAACAGAAAAGCCGCTCACGTTTGCCGGAGGCGTCGTATCCGCAAGCGTCGTAAATGTTTGATCCGTTGAGGTAGCTCCGTTTGATGCGGCGTCAGTCGAACTGACGCTAAAGTGGTACAGCGTTCCGGCAGCAAGGCCGTTCAGCGTGATCTGGTGGTTTGCCAATAAACTCCCGCTTGCGGCAACCCCTCCATAATCTGCCGTTTGTCCGTATCTTACCGTCGAATCGGAAAGCTCGTCCGTCGTCCAATTTATCCGCGCCGAGGTTTCCGTCACCGCATCGACCGCAATGGCAGAGATTGCGGGCGGAATCATATCGGATGTCGCAAAGGTAAAGTCGGCCGATGCCGACGCGTTGTTGGACCGGTCTATTGATGTTACGCGAAAATGATAGATCGCGTTCGATTGCAAACCCGTTATATCGATCGCATGGGCATTGACAAATGCGCTGCTTGTCATGACGCTTCCGTACGCGTTTGTTGCGCCGTAATCGACTTTCGAAGTCGCATCCTCGTTCGTATCCCACACGATACGGGCGCCCGTGCCGGTTACCGCTATCGCCGTGATGCCGCTCAAAACCGGGGCTGTCGTATCCGTCGTCGCAAAGATGGCGTCCCCGGAAGAGGCTTCGGGCGTTCCCAAACCAGACGTTCGCACGCGATAATGATAGGTCGTTCCAGGAACAAGACCGGAAAGATGCACGTTGTGATTGAACGTCGTTCCGGAGACAGTCGCCGTATTTCCATAAGCGGAGGTGAGGCCGTAATCGACGCTGCTTGAAGAAGAAACGTCTGTCTCCCAAAGGATGTCAGCTTCGGTTTCCGTCAGGTTTGCCGTACGAACATTCAGAATCGTGGGTGCAACAGGGTTTCCGCCACCGCCGCCGCCACCGCCGCCACCACCGCCGCCGCCCGAACCGCTGATTTGC
>CAYMBC010000078.1:0-3703 GCA_964388605.1 uncultured Gammaproteobacteria bacterium | reverse complement strand
TATCATCTGACCGCCGAAGCCATACAGGCCTTGAAGGACGAATTGGACCGGATCGTAACGAAGATCCAACCGAAGGCCGTCGAGGAGCTCCGCCGCACGCGTGACATGGGCGACCTTTCGGAGAATTTCGCGTATTCCGCCGCTAAGGCAAAAGTCGGCGGCCTTGAGATGCGCGTTTTGGAAATAAAAGAACGCCTCAGGAACGCGATACCGATCCGCCGGGGAGCGAACGCGGACGGAAGCGTGCGCATCGGCGCCTCCGTTGAAGTCGAAGTGAACGGCAAGACGAAAATCTATGACGTCGTCGGTTCGCAGGAAACGGATCCTGGCAGCGGCGCGATTTCATACCTCTCCCCGCTCGGCGCAGCGCTCATGGGACGCAAGGCAGGCGAAACCGTCAAAATATCCGCCGCTGGAAAAGAAGTGGCCTACAAAATCCTCGGCGTGCGCTGAAGCATCAATGCGCGTGCGCGTGGCCTCGATGATCCGTCGTCTTGTCGGGACCCGTTTTTCCGAATATCGCCGCGGCCAAAGCGGTCGTGATCGGTACGGCCAAGATCAAGCACACGCTGCCAACAAGCGTACGCACGATCTCCTCTGAAATCACCTCGCTATTGAGCAAAAACCAGACCGGCTGGTCACGGTAGACGGTGAAAAGCATGAAGAGCGGCAGCGAAGCACCGGCGTAGGCGAGAAACAGCGTGTTGACGAGCGAGGCGATATGCTCGCGCCCGACGGAGAGCCCGCGCTTGTACAGTTCTTTGAAAGGCAGGCTCGGATTGGCCCGTTTGAGTTCATCTACCACGGCGGACTGCGCGGTCGTGATGTCGTCGAGAACTCCCAAGACGCCGAGCATGATGCCGCCGAGCAAAAGGCCTCGCAGATCGATCGCGCCAAAGTCGCCGTTTTGGAGATAGAGCGCATGCTCGTCGCCCATGCCGTTCATCCGAGCGATCGAGACGGCCAGCGCGGCGGCAAATGCGGAGAGCGCCAGCGTGATGATCGTACCGACGAAAGCGACGGATGTACGCTTGTTGAATCCATGCGCCAGGTAGAGCGAAACGGCGGCAATACCGAACGTGCCGATCAAGGTCGCCGCAAACGGGTTGCCTCCGCCGAGAATTCTTGGAACGACATAGCCCAGGATGATATACACGCTGGCAGCCAGGCCAAGAATCGAGGTAAAGCCGCGTACGCCGCCGAACACGACGGCCAAGACGAAAAACCCGAGCGTCATCCAAAACAGCGCCGGCAGCCGGTAATTGTCAGCCATATACCAACGCACGCCCCCATCGAGTTGCGCGCTTTTCACGACAACCACTCGATCGCCCACGCCGATTGATCGCTCCGTTCCGTTTGCGCCATAGACGCTTCCCTCAATCCTAATTTCTTCGCCCTTCTCGGAGCCGCTTTCAAGACGCACCCGGTAGTCCGTGACGCGATCCGTCTCGCCGAGGGTATCTTGCTGCGTACCCCTCTCTTCTACGGAAAGAACCTTGGCTTGCACATACTCGTCTTGCGGCAACATCGAAGGGTCTTGTTGTCCAAAAACGGCCGCTGGGACCGCCATGGCGATCATCATGCCCAGAAGGGCGATACTTGTCCTGAAACGCGTGAGCATAGGTTTCCAGTATACCTGAAATCTTATGCTTCGATGCTCGCGCTCTCGCCGGCGGCGCGTCCGGCCGCCCACGACGCTTGGAGATTAAAGCCGCCGGTAAAGCCGTCGATATCCAAAATTTCTCCGGCAAAGTACAGTCCGGGGGAGATTTTCGATTCCATCGTTTTTGGATCGACCTCCGCCAAATCGATGCCTCCGGCCGTCACGAATTCGTCTCCTGCCCCGCGCCCGATAATCGTGAGAGGTATCGCTTTGAGCCACGTCACGATGCGTCGTATGTCCTTTTTTGAAACTTCCGCCGCCTTTACGCGGGGGTCAACCGAAAGTTCGCGACAGAGCACTTCGACCAGAGATTTTGACATCAAAAAATCGAGAATCGTGCCGAGCAGTTTTTTTGAATGGGCGCGCAACAGGGTTTCAATCTTCTTCTGCAACCCCTCTTCGGAAAGGTCGGGAAAAACGTCGATACGCAGAGGCATCGGCCGCGCGGCATCGTAGGTTTCAAAAGCAACAAGACTGGAAAGCGCGAAGACGGCCGGACCGCTCACGCCGCGATGCGTGAAGAGAAATGGTCCGGTAAATTCAAATGCCTTTTCAAGCTTTGTCCGGAGGCGCGCTTTTTCAAACGACAATCCGGAAACATCCTTAGGCCACGTTTCACGCGCGAAAAAAGAATTCAGGCTCGGAGCCAAGGGAGTAACCTTATGACCAAGCGCTTCGGCAAAAGCATAGCCGTCGCCTGTCGAGCCTGTGTGGCGAAAGGCCTGCCCGCCCGTCGTCAGTATCACCCGGTCGACATCAAGTACATCCCCTTCTTTAAAAGAAACGCGATAAGTACTCCCCATTCTCTCAATCTTGAGCGCATGGCGATTGAGCCATACGCGAACGTTTGAACCCGCGAACAGACGTTCAAAAGCGCCGACGATGTCGTGCCCGTCGTTCGATTGCGGAAAGGCGCGTTGATCGTCTTCAATTTTCAAGGGCACGCCGTGCGCCTCAAACCAGGAATAGACCGCCTCCGGCGGAAAGCGCCGCATGGCGGAATTCAGGAATTTTCCTCCACGCGGGTACCTCGAAAGCACCTCGCGAATGTCGCGAAGCCCCGTCGTGACGTTGCAACGCCCGCCGCCGGAGATAAGCACCTTCTTTCCCAAGCCATTGTTCTTCTCGATAAGGCATACCTCGGCGTCCGGATTCTGTTCATGGATCGTGGCAGCAGCCATGAGCCCGGCCGCTCCAGCCCCGATAATGGCGATCTTCATGCCTCTAGCCTAGCACAAACGGCTATCCGACATAATTCCGAATGGCGTCCATGAACGTTTCTCCGAACATTTCCAGTTTTTTCTGGCCGACGCCGCTGATCTGCGCGAACTCATCGCGCGTCCTCGGGCGCGAAGACGCCATTTGCTTCAAGCTGACGTCTCCGAAAATCATGTACGGAGGCACGTGCTGGGCAGAGGACAATCGCTTGCGAAGCGCGCGAAGATGCTCGAACAGCGCCGTATCGGAAGCGTTTCTTGGGAGAGAAAGCTTGCTCTTTGCATGAGGCTCATCCGGACGAGCGACTGTACCAAGGCAAACGTCGCAGCCCTCGCACGAAGCCGCGCCGCCGCCTTCTCCAAAGTAGCCGAGCAAGTAGGCGCGGCGGCAGGTACGCAGCTCGCCGTACCGAATCACGGCATCCAGTTTCTGCCGAGCCAGATCGCGAAGCGGGCCGGCTTCCATCATCGAAATGAAATACATCTGCTTGCGCCTGTCGGCAAGCGAGAAAAACAGCACGCATTCCGAAGGCAGGCCATCGCGGCCGGCACGCCCGGTTTCCTGGTAATACCCCTCGACGGACTTTGGAAGATCGCAGTGAGCAACCAGCCGCACATCAGGCTTGTCGATTCCCATGCCGAACGCGATCGTGGCGACGACAATATCGAGATCATCAGAGATAAAACGCTCTTGGGTTCTTGCCCGCACGTCGGAAGACAGGCCTGCGTGATAGGCCGCCGCCTTAAAACCGCGCTTGCGCAAATCAGCCGCCAACGCCTCGGTATCTTTTCTCGAAAAGCAATAGAGAATCGCGCTTTCACC
>CAYMBC010000077.1:0-2500 GCA_964388605.1 uncultured Gammaproteobacteria bacterium | reverse complement strand
TCCTGCGAAAGTAAGTCAGTGCCGGTTTATGTAAAAACCCCTCGAAAGAGGGGTTTTTGCTTTTTGTTGCTTGTTTGGAAGTTTTGCCTTGACACTCGCGCATGGTTCATGGGAAGGTGCAGTTCTGCCTGAAAGGAGGCCTGTATGCCACCCGTGTTGCGGCTCGCGTCCGATAGCCCTTTCGCCACGCATATTCCCGAGTTGATCCGCACCGCGCGTTCCGTCAGGGTGCGTGCGTATGCGCCCTACTCCAATTTCCAGGTTGGCAGCGCCATTCTTCTTGCTGATGGAAGCATCAGTTCCGGCGTAAATGTCGAAGCGGCTGACCTCGATGGTATCCATGCGGAAGAAGCAGCCATTGCGGCTTACTTTGCGGGTGATCGATCCCGCCTTCAGGAAGCCGTGATGATTGTTGCCGTCGGCGCGAAGATGGGGACTCGTAAGAATAAGGCACCTGTCGTGCCCCCGTGCGACAAGTGCCGGCAAAAGATCTATGAGCTTGTGAAGAAGAAGGGTGATATCGACGTTCTCCTCACGCATCCGGACTCCGAACAGCCCATGCTTTGTTCGATTCGTGAACTTCTCCCGTCTTCGTTCCCGCTGTGATCCGTGCCATGTGCGCGGCTTTTTGTTTAGGAGGCTGAAGATTATTCATGGTACGATTTATCCTTAAAAACGCGGATTATCGACCGTATTTTGCGTCTTGCACGCATGGTTGTCTCGGCGAGGCTTTGCCACGAGCCGTCCCGCATTTCTTGGGGAGGATCTTCACTTTTCTTTTTCAGCTCTTGATCAAAGCTGGAAAAAATGATACACTAATATTGATAACAAAGGCGCGATCCTTCCACCTGACTTCGATTTTGGACGGACCCGGCTTTTGATTGCACGGGTCCGTTTTATGAAATAAAAACAGGTATGGCGACATGCGTATGCGACGGCGAGCAGTGCGTGTGCGAAGCGATCAAAGTACTTCCAAAGCTTCCGTTTTGGAAAAAACATGATCGCCCGGTACACGGCTTCGTGGCGTGGACGGCGGTAGCGAACGCGGCGATGATCGCGTGGCTGCCGATTGCCATGTATGCGCAGGCGCCGTCTCATGACATCGACGTCTCTTCTCCCGCGGTCGTTTCAGGGGTCGATTCGTGCATGCGCCAATGCGAAGCAGAGAAAAGCCGTTGCGCCTTGGAGGCGGCAGCAAGCGCGCAGGAGGAGAACGGCAAGAAGTGCAAGGAAAGAGCGAAGGAATGCTATTTTACTTGCGAGGTCGTTCCTCAGCTGGGAGTGACGCAAAATAAAAACGCGGATTTAGAGATTCCGAAAAAAAGCGAAAAGGCTCGGCAACGGCAAGGAATGCAATCAGCGTCTTCTTCGAGCGAGCGTGAAGAGGAAAAGCGCGATGAGCAGAAGAGATTTGCGGAAGCAAAAAGGCGCATATCAGAATTTTCACGGAATCTTCAGTCGATCAGGAGGAAAATCGGGCAGTTGGAAAAGAACGGCATGACGCCTCCGGAAGGGCTGAAAGAGGCGCTGATGGCAGGGGAACGCGCGGTTTCAACTTTGAGAGCCGCCGCGACCTTCGAGGAAGGCGCAGAAGCGCAAAAAACGATAGAAGAAGTCGCGCAGATAGTGAAGGGGCAGCTTGGCAATCTTGAGAGCCAGCGCAAGGCTCCACAAAAGTTTTCCGCTCTTGAAAGGCAAATGCGGCAGTTTGATCGCCAGATTTTTTCTGCCAAGAGGATGGCTGACGAAAACGCCGAAAGGTCAGCGCGCTTTTCTTCCGTTGAAGGAGCGCTTGGGGAATTGAAAGAAGCCTACCGGCAAGCCCATGACCGCATCGTCTCCGGCGATGTTGAAAAGGGCTACGAGGTTCTTGAGAGCGAGATTCCTGGCCTCGTAAGAGCCTATAAAGAAGCGCTCAAGGCGTTTTACGGATCAGGCCAGTAAGGTCTTCTGGCCGGGATTGACAAAAGGGCGGATTTGTGGTAGGCTCGAAATAGATTGAAAGGAGGTCGTTATGCTGGATCCCTGGATCATCGAAGATATCCTGCGTCGCGAGCGCGAGCGTCGAGAAGGGGAGGGGCGTCCCAGCCTTCCGGCTCCCCCTCCTTCGGAACCTTCTTCCAGAGAAGATCTGGTTCCCACTGAGCGTCCGCCAGGGAGAGGGGTTACTATCATTGACCTGTGAGTCTTCATCGGGATGCGCCTCTTTCGGAGGCGCTCTTTTTGTTTTGGCATCGGTGCGGGCATTTGATTAAGCTGCTAAGAGCAGGTACGGTGAGATTGCCTATGTGTGGAATTGTCGGCTATCTCGGGAAAAGGCCAGCCCTCCCTATTTTGATTCGAGGCCTTCGCTCGCTTGAATATCGGGGGTATGATTCGTCGGGGACTGCCTTGGCAACAAAGGAAAAACTCCATGTGTTCAAGACGGTTGGAAGCATTGATCGTCTCGTTGAGCGTTTGGATGGCTGCGCGGCTCGAGGAGAGACAGCCGGGATCGCCC
>CAYMBC010000076.1:0-3842 GCA_964388605.1 uncultured Gammaproteobacteria bacterium | reverse complement strand
GAATTGAAGGTTCCGCAGGAATCGACCGGAATCAAGCATAGTTTTGCGATTTCAAGATACGCGCTTGGAGCGAAAACATGGCTTTTTCGTCGACGAGCGTCTCATGATCGTAGCCCAAAAGATGCAGAACGCCATGCACGACCAGCAACGCAATCTCGCGGCGCAGAGGCTTTTTCGCCGCTTTCGCCTGCCGTTCGGCTTGCGCGACCGAGATGACGATATCGCCAAGCAGTCCGCGCTCTCCGTCCCCGAACGAAAGGACGTCCGTGGTTTTTTTCTTGCCGCGGTGAGCCGCATTGAGTTTCGTCATTTCGCGGTCGGAAACAAAAACGACGCCGACTTCCATCGGTCTTCGCGCTTTTGCTTCGAGCAGCGCTGCCTTGACGATGTTTTTCAGCCACGCGTCGCTCACCGGCGCTTTAACCCGACGCGCGACCAAGACAGTCAGACTCATGGCTTCTTGCTGAGGCTGTTGAGGAACATTTTGAATGTCACGCGATAGGCATCGGTATTCGTCACGCTCTCTGCCCGCGTATGAAGCAGCTTCACGATAACGCCGTCAAAAGCGACAAATGCTTCATTGCCATCCTTGGACAGGACCGCATCCAGCCCCGACTTTGTCTTAAAGGGCGCCACCTCGATCGGGCTCGTGGCAGAGCGCGACCGTAGGTAATAATCGAGCACAGGTTGCTGTTCCGTATTTTTGGCGCTGGAAATCAGGAATGCCTGACTGCCGTCCGGGGACGCCACCGAGACTCCTCCGCTCCCTTGATCAAATCCGTATTTCCATCCGGCAGGATAGAAAAACGAGAGCCCCTTCACGTCGCCGACGGCATCCTGATCGTAGGTTTGAACGACCGTCGTCTCAGCCAGCTTTGTCGGTTTGAATCCGGAAGGATTATACAAATTTTCGACTTCGTGGGAATCGGAGTAGCCATCGCCGTCAGTATCGCTCTTTGACGGATCGGTGCCATAAATCCATTCTTCACCGTTCGTGAGACCATCGGTGTCGGGATCCGCTTCGTCATCCTTGAGCGGATCGACTTCCGCGGTTGTCGTTGCGGGCTCCGGAACGGGCAGGGGTTCCGGCTGAGGCTCGGGTTGGATTACCGGCTCCGGTGAAGGCAAGGTCACGACGGGCTGTGCCGGCTGAACAGGCGCGTCCGGACGCAGGAACCTCCAAGCGATAAGACCCATACCGGCCACCAGCAACGCGGCTCCTATCGGGATAAGCACCCACCACCAGCTGCCTCTTCTCGAACCTGTCTTTGAAACCCCGTGCGAAGGCGCGCTTGGCGCAATCGCCAAAGACGACGTCGGAAGAGGCGTCTCTTTCGGCAAACGAGCTTTTGCCGCCACGCCGTAAAACTGCTCCGGAATCGTGTAGATAACGGGGTCTTTTTGCGTTTCGGGCTGGGGTGCCTTTTGTTCGGACATGGGTCAAACGAGATTACTGCGGGAGCGGAATCTGCAGAAGCTTGCCAGCGCCCTTCGGGTTGTAGCCGTTTTTAACTTCCTCTCCATCCTTATAGGCGTCCGCATCCGTGTCCGCATTATTGGGATCGGTCATATACACCTCAACCTCTTCACGATCAGAAAGCTCGTCGCCGTCCGAGTCGACCATTCCGGAATTCGTACCAAGTTGGGCCTCGCGTACGTCCGTGAGGCCGTCGCCGTCGCTGTCGATCTCCGGCTGCTGCGCCTGAGGGACAGCTTGCGGCTGCTGTTCGGGTTGCGGTTCGGGTTGCGGTTCGGGCGCTTGTTGCGAAGGCTGCTGTTCAGACGTCTGGGCACCCGGCTTCTCAGGAGCCTTGCTTCCTCGAAGAGAGAAAAAAACCGTTGCGGCGCCACCGATCAAGACAACGACAAGCCCGAGAACAAGCGCGCCTTTCCAACCGAATGCCGCTTGCCGCGTGACCGTTTCGGGAGCAGATATCACTGCTGAAGCTGCGGTTTCCGGCAGCTGATCCGGAGGGCTCCCCTGTTTTTCAGAAGGAATCTCGGAAAAGATATCCGCCGGTTCGTTTTTTTCGTCAAAAAGGAAGAAAATCATACCTTTTTATTCTACACAAAATATCGGGCGTTGTCCCGCAGACCTCGCATCATCCTGTCTTTGCTCAACCCAAGCAGCATCATTCGTTTTTCCGTCCGTCATCGCTTTGAGAGGATCCGTACAGTACGTACGCGCTTCGTCAGCATCTCCGAGCCCGTCTCCATCGGTGTCTTTACGGTTTGGATCCGTGCGCAAAAGAGCCTCTTCCCCATCGATCAAGCCGTCATTATCGGCATCTTTCCGCGCAGCTTCCGACAGCTCAGGCGGAGCGTCTTTTTCCCGAGGCACGATGCCGTTGGGCACAGGCGTTTCAGCGTCTCCAGAAACCGGAGGGGTGTTTGTTCCGGCTTCGATCCTGCGAGCACCCGGATCGGGCACTGCAGAAACCTGTCTGTTCGAACGCGAACGAAGCACGATCGCGATCGTCGCGATGGCTGCCAAGAGAACAGCCACGACACTCAAGATAATCAGGAAACGTTTCATATTAGTCGGTTGCATTCGGACCATCCGCCCTGTTCACGTACGTATTCTTGAGCGTGAAACGGCCTTCTGGAGAGGATCCGGTCTTGTCGATTCTTCCGATGTACCACATGCACGGATTTCCTGAAATGCTAGGAACCGTCGAAAGGGGGCGCGTCGTGCCGTTCGCTATTCCGGAGACGCTTTCATCCGAACCAGATTCGATCGTGAAGATCGAATTCGATTTAATCGAAGCGCTCGCGTTCTTCCACCAACCGGTATTGCGATCAAAAACCGGTTCCAGAGCGTAGTTTCCGTTCACGAAGCAGCTCCCGCCGTTCGCGAAAATGTGGTAGGTGCCTTGCGGAAGCGATTGCGTCGACAAGACCATGATTTCCGGGTCATTCGCATGCGTAGCACCTGTCACGTCCCAGAAAAGCCGAATGGAGTCGGAGGGGAAATTTCCGTTTCCGACATAACGGGGATCCGAAGACCCGTCCTTCCAGCCGAAATACCGGGTTTGCCCTGCGAGTGGGCCAGAGCTGTACACGGCCTTCACGTAGAGGTCGACCTCATTGGAGGCCGTGTGCGGCGTTGGCCAGGAAATCTTGAAACGGAAATCCCCGGGGAGCAGGGTCCCGTTGTCGCAGCCTCCGGTATAGAGCGCGCAACCTCTTGAACACGTTACTTGCCCGGCCGTTCCGGCATTGAGCGATTCGCACGACGGCGCCGTTCCGCCAGGGAAGGTGTTCGTATCGCACGCTTCTCCTTGGGAAGCGTGGATCGTGCCGTCGCCACAGAAACCCCCGTTGGGATCATAGACGCAATCGTTCTGGCATGCATACGTCGTGCCTTGGCCGCGTGCTTGCGGATCGCCTTGACCGTCGCATTGCTCGCCGAAATTTTGCTGCTTCACGCCGTCGCCGCAAAACGCTTGGCTCTTTGCCTTGGTTCCAAAACACGCGTTAGAGCAGTAGTTGCAAGAGCCGTCAAAACGGTACCCGACGCACGGACCGTCGGCTCCGCACTCCGTGTCATTCGTGCACGCGCGACCGCCGATTTTGCATTTTTTGGCGCTCGCACACTGGATTATTACCAAGTTTGTTGTTTATCTTTTTATTAGATTCTATACAGGTATATTATTTACAAAATGAATCTTATTCTTTGTTCAATGCCTTTGATTTAAAAACATGCATGGGAAATTGAGTAAGGTGTCAAGATTTCCCAAAATGTAGTTGAGGGCTAACTTCTTATGCTTCTTGTCGTCCTCTATGGACATTAGCTATTGAATGGTGGCTGTACATGAGTTTTGGATTAATAGGGATTCATT
>CAYMBC010000075.1:0-3905 GCA_964388605.1 uncultured Gammaproteobacteria bacterium | reverse complement strand
GAAGCTCCGTCCCTTTTTTGAGCACCTTCGTCTTCGGCAGAGGCTTCTTTTTTGAAGCGGCCTTTTTCTTCACGGCAGTTTTTTTCTTTTTGGCGGAAGCCTTTGGCATACGAAACGTCAAAAAAATAACCCGGACTTCAGTTGTGCAGACGTTTGGCGATGGCTTCGAGGCGTTTGGCGATTTGAGTTGACGCCGCGCGGTCTCCGCGCTGTTCGGCCTCGGCGAGGGCCCCGAGCAATTCCTTCTCCGTTTTCTTGACGGCGGCTTTTTCGAGTTCGCGCGCGCAAACGGCAGCCTCCTCGACCAGCTGCTCCTCCGCCCATTCGGGCATATCGCGATCCGTCAGAAGAAGGATCGGTTCGATGGCCGGGAGCAACGAGTCGGTCAGCCTGGCATTCGCATACCAGGCAAAAAAAGGCGCTTGAAGGACAGGGGCTTTAGCGTTCTCAGTATAATACGTGCCGAGCAATTTGGCCAGGTTCCGAAGACCGCCCTCCGGAAAACGATCGTCAAGCGCCCCCGCCTGCGCCGCGAAGACGGACGGGTCTCGCAGCATGAGAGCTAAAAGCCTGGAGGCTAAACGCTCCTCGCGCGAATCGATCTTCGGCGCCGCTGCCGGGATTCGCTGATGCTTCGCGGAGGGTGCTGAGGCGGAAAGCACCGACGATCGCACGGCATCATCGCCCAACGCCAGCCTTTGCGCGACGGCATGAATCCAGTGATCGCGAAGGATAGGATCCTCAAGCATGCCGAACACCGGCCTGAGCGACTCAAGCGCTTTCCTCTTGCCGTACGGGTCTTTCCGATCGACGGCGCTGATGGCGCGCTCGATTGAAAACTCGATCATGTCACGAGCCCCCGCGATCGCCTTCCGCCACAGCTCAGGATCTTTGCGAATGACTTCGTCCGGATCCTTAAATCCGGAAGGCAGAGAGACGATCATGACCTGCAGGCCGCTTTTCCAAGCATGCGGAAGCGCCCGGGAGACGGCATTTTGCCCAGCGATGTCGGCATCGAAGGCGAGGGCGATCCGCGAACAGAGGCGTTTCAGGACGTCGATTTGCTCTTCCGAAAAAGCGGTGCCGGAAACGGCCACGACGTTTTTCACGCCAGCCTCGTGTGAAGAGATCGCATCCATGTTACCTTCCACTAAAACGGCAAAATCAGCCTTCTTGATTTGGCTTTTGGCGCGGTCGAGCGCATACACCAGACGACGCTTCTTGTAGACGATCGTTTCCGGGGTATTGACGTACTTTCCGGTTTTTTCAGCTTCGACGCTGTCCGGCATGATGCGCCCCGTAAAACCGACGACCGCGCCCTTTTCATCGCGAAGCGGGATCATGACGCGATCGCGAAAGCGATCATAATGGCTGCGATTCTTGTCGCTCGGGATCGCGAGTCCGGCCGAGACCAGTTGATGCATCGCATGCCCTTTGGCACCAAGCGCTTTCACCAAGGAATCCCAAGTCGCGGGCGCGTAGCCGATACGAAATTCTGCGATCGTCTCGCTCTTCAGGCCGCGCTTGGCAAGGTACGAGCGGGCGCGAGCGCCTGTTGACGCGTGCGCGAGAGAGGCTTCAAAAAAGCGCGTCGCTTCTTCCAAAGCAGACAAGGCGGCTGCCCGTTCGGAGTCGGATTGAGGATCGAACTCCGGCAATTGGACGCCGGCGCGACGCGCTAATTCTTTCAGGGCATCCCGAAAATCGACGTTTTCGATTTTCTGATAAAACGTATAGATATCTCCGCCTTCCCCACAGCCGAAACAGTGCCAGAACTGCTTGTCGCGATGCGCGTAAAAAGAAGGGGTTTTTTCCCCATGAAACGGGCAGAGGCCGCGAAGCGACTGGCCGCCCGCCGGGCTTAGCCTGACATAGTCGCCGACCATGTCGATCAAGTCGAGTTTTTGCTTGACTTCTTCAGAAACGGTCATAGTCGTTTACGAACATACTATAGCAAAATGACGGGGATGCAAGGACAATGGAAAACCTGCTGAGGATCTGCTACACTTTTCTCTGAAAAGAAACGTAATTTTACCCAATGCCATACTCTAGTTTGGATATCAATCTCTTGCACGTGCTCGCGGCCGGGGCGGCCTACTTCCTGCTCGGAGCCCCCTGGTTTTCCCAACGCCTCTTCGGAAAAACCTGGGAACGATCCATTGGATTTGAGCGGCCGGCGGGATGGAAGGAAACGAAGATCTACTACATCGGCCCATTCATCGGCAGCATGATTGCCGCAGCCGCGTTGGCAATCCTTCAAAGCCAATTAAGGATCTTCTCTCTCGGCAATGCCGCCGCGCTCGGCTTCCTGTGCGGAGCGGGCTTCTCGGCATCGATCACGCTTACGAACGCTATCACCCCGAAAACGCCGAAACCGCTCCTGTTTACGGCAGTGGTCGGCACGTATCACGTGCTCGGCATGAGCCTCGCTTCGGTAATCATCTACGCTCTGGGGAACTAGCGTCGGACATTCCCGCCTTGCCAAAACCGATCTTCCCCTGTAGAGTGCTCCCGTAAGGCCGCGCCCTGGAGGGGTCGCATAGTGGTCGAGTGCGCTCGCTTGGAAAGCGAGTATACCGCAAGGTATCAGGAGTTCGAATCTCCTCCCCTCCGCCAGAAAACGTCTGGATACGTCCGGGCGTTTTCTTTTTTGCTGCCTAGAAGGATTAAAAAACCGACCCGGCTAAGGGCGGTCGAACGTGAAGCGCGGCCCTTCGTGGCCGAACTCCTTCTTCACAACATGCTCGGTGAACATTGCCGTCGGACGGAAGCTGGGGGAACGGCTCGTACAGTGCCGACAAGGCGTAGAACGCTTTTCCTGACTCGCTATGCAAAAAACGTCCGATAAGCATGTGCATTCTCAAATCATCGCGTCCGACTCTCTCCATCATGCATGCCTCCTGTGCGAATGCGGGTGGCAAGGTACCAGCCAAGGAAGAAGAGCGCAAGGGAGCCGTATTGCCCGGGTGTCAGGCCGAAATACCGGGCGTCCGCCGAACGCAAAAAGTCAAGCGCGAAACGCGCGGGACCGTACACGAGCATAAAGAGCACGAAATAATAGCCTTCCTGGCGAGATTTGCGTGCCAGCGCGAAAAAGATGCCGAAGAGGAGAAAATCCAAAGCGCCGAGAAGGAGTCCGAGGTCATAGCGCGCGCCGTCCGGATAGGCCACGGCAAACCATTTCCCTGCCCCGTGCGCCAAGGTACCCGGATGATCGTGGATCAGGAAACAACCGATGCGGCCGCAGCCGAGTCCGAGCGGCAGCGCCCGTACCAGCACGTCCGCCGTTTTCATGAGCGGAAATTCCTCCGCTCTCCGTTGCCAAAAAAATGAAATAGCCGCTCCAAGAAAGCCTCCGAACGATGAAAGACCGCCATGCCAAACCTTCAGCGCTTCAAACGGATGCGCGAGATAAAACGAGGGTTCGTAGGCTGTAATATGGATGACGCGCGCGCCGAGGAAGGCCCAGGCGATCATCCAAAGTACCGTCGTTTCCAAACGAGCCGCATCAAGCCCTTGCCGCCGCGCTTCGCGCAAGGCGTACCATGAAGCCGAGACGACGCCAAGCGCAGCAAAAAAACCCCACACCCTGAACGTTAGGGAACCGAGTGGGACGACAGACCATTCGAAATACGGAATCATAGCAGCCGAAGCGTCTGCAGCGCCTCTTTGAAGTCCTTGATCGCCCGTTTTGCCATCTGCGGATCAAGGTAAAAGGACGCTTCGTGCGCCAGAGAGTTTCGAAGCCGGTGCGCATTCCAAACGTTCCTGATGGCCGGATATTTGTATGCGGCATACTTCAGGCGCTCGCCAAGCGTCTGGCCAGGCATTGCCATCGCCTTGAGAGCGTGGTCGAGCAGCTTGTCGGCCTCCATGACGGCGATCGGCTGGCCGATGCCCGGACC
>CAYMBC010000074.1:0-3948 GCA_964388605.1 uncultured Gammaproteobacteria bacterium | reverse complement strand
CGTTTGGCAGCAAGTCGCTCCTCGGGCGTGCAGGAACGCAAGACGAGCAACTGCACCTGACGGTGGTAATCGAGATGGATCTCCGCTCTCAAACGCTCCGGCTCCATCGGAGCTTGAGCATACAGATGCCAGGTCGTGTCACAGACTTTGCGAAGGTGCATGAGAGCTCCTCTTTCAGACCTTGATTGTCAAGGACGTTCGCCACCTTGGCACAAAAGTACGGATCTGTCAATCAATCACGGACGAGTGCCGTAACAAGACTGCTACTTCTTCAAGTCATCGATATCCTGCTGGTATTGCTCTGCCAGTTTCACCACGTTGTCGCCGTAAAATCGAAAGCGTTCGTTGGTCGATCCGGAAAAATACTTCATGGCCGCCGCCCATTCGCCGCTTTGCGATCCGGCGCCATCGGCTTTGAGCTTGATGGCGGCTGCAAGGAACGCGTCGCGCATGTCCCACGGATTCGCCGTTTTTCCGCTGATCGCCTCGACTTTCGGAGCATATCCCATCCATGTCGACGGGATGAACTGCGCCGGACCCATGGCGCCGCCCCAGCCGACCTGGTTGCCCTGCGCGTCTTTCATCGGGCAAGAAACGGGCGTCGTGTCGATCGGTAAATTCAAGGCTGACGTGATTTTTTTGAACGGTTCATGATCGCGCTCGGGCTTCATTACGACCTTCCAGCTTTTCGATGGCGGGTCGTTCGGACGGTTGCACGTGCCGACGTTTTTTCCGAGGTTGGATTCCTGCGTCAGGATCGCAAGAAGGAATGCCGAGCGCACGCCGGTGTGCGACGAGGCCCAGTCGGCGACTGCGACCGCTTCGCCGAACGTCACTTTTTTCCCGACCTCGATAAGATTGTAAATGCGGTTCTTGATTTCGGCCGCCCGCTTTTTCGTGTCGGTCAGGGCTGTCTGATAATTAACTTCCTTGCCCTTCGTCTGCTGCAAGAGCGCGTCTTGAACGCCGATCGTCGAGACGACTTCCTGGTTTTGCAACTGGATGATCGCGAAAAGGTTTTCTTGCTGCTGCTTTTGGTCGACCAAGCGCTCCTCTTGTTCCTTCAAGCTTTGGGTTACTCGCTTGGTTTGTTCCAGGATCGAGGAGAAGCTGTCGGTGATTTGGGCGTACCCGTTGATTTCCGCGAAAAAATCGGCGAGATCGCTCTCGGAGAGCACAATCTCCATAAGCCCGCGACGATCCTGCCGATAGAGCTCATGAATCATGACGGATATCTGTCCCCGCAAATTCTCCAGCTTTTCGGACTCGTCGGCGATGCGTCCTTGCGTTTGATCCAGCTTGCTGGCCGTGTCGTTCAAGAGCGCTTTTGTTTGCCGGATTTGGAGATTCAGCTTCGCGCGCTGGGTGTTCAATTGCTTGAGCTTGTTGGCCAGGGTGTTCTTTTCCGAACGGACATTCTTGAGCTGCTTCTCAAAATCGGCAATCTGCCGTTCGATGTCCTTGAGCTGCTTTTGCAATTCAGTCTGTTGCGCCTGAATTTCGCTCGAAGTTTGGGCGAATGCAGTAAAAGGCCTTGGCAGGAAACCAACGCATAACGCGAGAATGATCGTGGCAAGCAGGAGCCGGTGTTTCATGTCCAAAGTATAGCATTAAAAAAACCGCCGTTCGGCGGTCAGACGGGCGGGAGCGGCGGATGCCGACTCGGGACGATGATCGTGCCTGGCGGCTCGGGCATTCGGCGGATCCAGACGGCGCTCGTGCCGGCCTGGAGAACGAGGCCTGAGCATGGGCACGCCTCCCAGTACCCGCTCTTCGAGTCGTAGACGTCGGTTGCGGTGTCGAGGGTGTCGCCGGGTACGAGCGGCACGCCGTAGACCTTGTCGTGGATGTTGTTCGGGTGCGCGTGAAAGGACGGCTTGTTGGGATCGGGCATGGTTCCTCCTTGTGCGCCACGATCCTATCAACGCCGATCGTTCACGTCAAGACAGGAGGTAAAAGACGATTCGAGCTCAAGAACGAAGCAAATCTTCTCCGTCCGCCTCGATACGTTCAAAATCAACGAAAATGTCGATGTGGAAATGGGTCTTTTTCGGCACCAGGCCAGGTTTGGCGTAGACGCCGTGTTTTTCGCCCAGGGAAAGATGGAGGCCTTTCTGGCGTTCAAAGGCTGTGATGTCATCAACGACGCGTTCTTTGCTGAAGGCAGGGTTCAATCCGACCCCGAATTCGCGCACCATAATTTCTTCTTCGGCCGAAATCTGGTCGAGCACGTCTTGAAACTCTTTTGGGCCGTCGTGAGAGACGACAATGCCCTTTTCGACGCGGATCTTGAACGGTTCGCGGATTTTGACGAGGTGATCGGTGCCGGCAAAAGCGAAAATCATCGCCTCGCCATTCAACAAATCGAAATCCTTCGGTTCGCTGAAGACTTCCCCGATCGGGAAGGTTCCGCCGACGTTTTTCATGCCCTCGTAGTCGCCAACGTTGAGCTTGGCGTCTTCCATGCCGCCTTCGTACGTCAATACGGCGCCGTTTCCGATCACCTGAATCGTGCGTGCCGCGTCGATCCTTTCCTTAATAAGGCGGCCGCGCGTGCGGTAGTAGGAAGGATCGTACGCCAAGGAATCGACATAGATTCCGATTTGCCTGTCGTCCGATGAACGCTCGAGGTGGACATGCTCGATCACCGACAGGCCGCGTTGGAACAGCTCGATGCGGATACGGAACTCGTTCAAGCGGAAGTTCGACGACTGGATGAGAACGGTGAGATCGCCCGGTTCGAGCTTTTTGATCTCTTCCATGACGGTCTCCGGCTTGACGGTATCAAAATCGATCCGCACGGCGTGGGGGAGCGCCTCCTGATAAGCGTCGGAAAGGAGGTGTGAAAGCGGGGAACGCGCGTCAAACACGACCAACGCCTTTCGAGAAGGATGGTGCTCGATCGCCAGCGTAACAATATCAGAGACGTGTTTTGCGGCGTTTATCGCGACGGATTCCATAGGCTCCAGCCTACGTGGGGACGGGACTTCCGTCAAAAAATGGTCCGAACTAGCGGCACGACGGGTTCAACCCCTTGATACTCAGGCCTGTCCGGACAAGAATTGTCGGCTCAAGACGAATGCGCCTCATCGCACGCAGCGCCATCTCACGAACACCGGCCACGGCGCCACCAGCCCCAGCAAGCGCGAGTTCCGCGGCGACAAGGCTGGGCAATTGAAGGGGGCGAAGCGGCAGTTATCGGCTGCGATCTCAGCACGCGCCCGTTCCCGGGGCGCGTTTTCGTTTCTCTACTTGAAATCCTTCCGATTTTTTGCTACACTGTAAATCTTAAAACCAAATGCCTATGAAGAAGACGAACGCGTTCCGCAGCCTCATTCTCCTCCTGACGCTCGCGACGTCTTTCATAGGGATGCCTCCTGTCGCGCACGCGGCTCCGACGCCTGGTTCCCTTATCAAGCGCGCCGACCACCCCGCCGTCTACTATTTTGCCTCAAACGGACGGCGGTATGTTTTTCCGAATGAACGCGTGTTTCGGACGTGGTATGTCGATTTTACCAGCGTTCAGACAGTCACTGCAGACGAATTGGCGGCCAGCCGCATTGGCGGAAACGTCACGTATCGTCCTGGTTTTCGGATGATCAAGATCGATACGGATCCGAAAGTCTATGCCGTTTCAAGAGGGGGTCTTTTGCGGCACGTGGCTTCCGAAGCCGTCGCTGCTTCCATCTTCGGCGCGGGCTGGGCGTCGCTCGTGGACGACATCCCCGACGCGTTTTTCGTCAATTACACGGATGGCGCACCTATCACGTCCGCAGCCGAGTACAGTCGCGCGACCGAGCTGGCTTCCGCGACCAGTATTAACGGAGATAAGGGGTTAGGCGATATTGCTACTCCCACCCCTCCGCCACCGGCTCCTGCTCCCGCGCCCGCTCCAACCCCCTCCTGCACCGCCGACACTTGGTCTTGCACCGACTGGAACGCCTGCTC
>CAYMBC010000073.1:0-3999 GCA_964388605.1 uncultured Gammaproteobacteria bacterium | reverse complement strand
ACTGGCCATTAGGCGCGGTATCTCTCCACTAAGAGATACCGCGCCGAACTATTTTAGCTGTGCTTCTGGTATTCGTCGTCCCATTCAAGATCGCTTTTGAGCAACATATTTTGTTTGCGGTTATTTCGCGACGATCACTTTCGCCGGACGGACCGTTTTGCCGTTGATTTCGTAGCCGGCTTGGACTTCTTTTAAGATCGTGCCGTGCGGCTTGTCGCTTTCCTCTTCGCCGATCGCCTCGTACTTCGTGGCGTCGAAGGTTTCTCCGAGCGTCTTAATCATCGTGAGGCCGAGGTCGCGGAGCGCTTCTTCGAGCTGCTTCTGGATGAAGCCGACGCCGACCGCCCAGTTCACGACCGTCTTGTCGTCCGACTTCGGCATGTGCGACATGGCGACGTTGAAGTTGTCGAAGACGGGCAGGAAGCGCTCGACGACGCGGAGTGTCGCGTACTGCCCCATCTCGGCGCGCTCGCGCGCGACGTCTTTCTTCAGGTTCTGGTAATCGGCGAGCGCGCGCTTCCAGTTGAGTTCCAGCTCGACGCACTTTTCTTCCGCCGACGTGACGGGGGTTTTTTCGGCAAAGTCGTCTTGCGCCGACTGTTCATCAATTTTCTTTTCTTCTTCCATAGTTTTCTATTTTTATCATTCGAGAAACTGCGTCTTTGTCATTCCAGCGAAAGCTGGAATCCCGTTCGTTAGCGTACTGGATCCCTGCTTTCGCAGGGATGACGTGTAAGTGGGTCGGGGTGACGGGAGGGTTCAGTGTTTGAGCGTTTCAACGGCCGTTTCAAGAAGGGCGAGGTCGGTGTCGTAGTCCATGCGCATCGGGCCGAGGAGGCCGAGGAGGCCGATCGGCGAGCGTACGACGAGGAGACCGCACTCGGCGCCGAAGGGATTTTCCGAACCGATCAGGATGAGCGCGTCGGAGCCGACTTCGGGAAACATCTTTTCCATCGTCTCGTCGAGGTGATCGAGCACGCGCGACATCGAGGCGACGAGCGAGAGCTGCTTGAACTCGGGCTTCGCGAACAAATTGGAGAGGCCGGTGTAGTAGACGTCGCGCGGAGCGAAGGCGGCGAGCGCCGATTCGTTCGCGAGTTCGGCGAGCGCCTTGGCGACGCGGCGCAGCTTGTCGTCTTCCTCTTCGGCGGCCTTCGCCGCTTCGGCAAGCGCATGCGCGGCAGCGGCTCCCGGTTTTTTCTTTTCGAGGAAACGATCGACGTAGTAGCGGTAGCCTTTTTCGCTCGGCGCGCGTCCGGCAGACGTATGCGGCTGGAGCAGGAAGCCTTGCTCTTCAAGCGCGGCAAGCTCGTTCCGGATCGTTGCCGAGGAGACGTCGAGGCCGGATTCATCGGCCAACCACGCCGAACCGACCGGCTCGGCGCTTTGAATGAAGCGCCGGACGGTGAGTTTCAGCAGGATTTCCTGGCGAGAATCAAGCTGTTCCATAGTTTCTAGCACTCAGATTATACGAGTGCTAACGAGCCGTCAAGCAAAGAACGGACTTGACGTTTTTCAACCAATCTGCTAAAAACCCTCCGTACGGCTTTCTTGGAAGATCAAGCTCCTATAGGAGGGGCTTAGTCAGGCGACTGTTCAAAAAACGCGAGACATCGAAGCGAGGCGCCGTTTCCCCCTCCACACGGCGCACCACGATAATCGCGACGGCGTACGCGGGCGTGCCCTCCCAATACTGGTCGAGCGCCGCTCCCGTCCGGGCTTACCGTCGTGGAACCTCCACAACACGATAAGCCTTCGACGCCAAGAACAGGGGCCTTCGGGCCTGCTCAGCGACTCCCTTCTCAAAAAGGGAGTCTTTTTTCATACCAGCCTATACCCAGCTTCCAGGAATGACGCCGCGGCGAATCAACACCTTCCATCCCTCGACGAACCAAAGCACGGAAGACCCGGCAAGAATCGCCGCCATCCACTCCTTCCAGCCAACGGCACCGAGACCGAAAACGCTCTGCAAGGCGGGTACGTAGATAATGAGCGCTGCAAGCCCGATCGACGCAACAACCCCCGCTGGCACCCAACGGTTCGCCTCGAAACCGAGCGTCAACGCCGACGCCGAAACCGAGCGTGCGCTGAAGACGTTCCAGAGCTGGAAAAACGTCATGGACAGAAACGCGACCGTGCGCGCGTAGGTTTCGCCATCACGATGATCGGCCCAGCCGAACATGAGCAGCGTTCCGGACGCCATCAGCGCAGACGTAAAAAACGTCAAGATGAAAACGCTGCGAGAAAGCATGCGGGCGTCCCTGCGCCGCGGGGGCTGCGAGAGTTCGTCGCCGTGACGGCGCTCCGCCGCGAGAGCCACTCCGGTAAAGCCGTCCGTCACGAGGTTCAGCCAAAGGATCTGCGCGGGCAGAAGCGGAATCGGCAACCGCAGCACCAGCGAAGCCAGAATCGTCACGACTTCTCCCACGTTCGTCATGACGAGATACGCGACCGTTTGCTTGACATTGCGGTAGACGATCCGGCCTTCCTCGATCGCCGCCACGATGGAAACGAAATTATCGTCGGCAAGCACCATCTCGGCGACCTCCTTGGTGACGTCCGTCCCGGTGATACCCATGGCGATGCCGATATTCGCTCGTTTGAGCGCGGGAGCGTCGTTAATGCCGTCTCCGGTCATGGCAACAACGTGACCGAGCGCTTGAAGCGCGGAGACGACGCGCACTTTCGTTTGCGGAGAAACGCGCGCAAAGACCGAAGCCCGAGCGAGCGCTTCGCGCAGGCGCGGTTCAGACATTGCCGCCACTTCATCGTCAGTAAAAACCTTGCCGACGGTATCTTCGGAAGGTTCGAGAATACCGACCTCGCGAGCGATGGCTACCGCCGTGTCGCGATGGTCACCGGTATTCATGACGACGCGGATGCCCGCGCGGCGACAGGCGAGAATCGCTTCGCGCACGTCCTTTCGCGGAGGATCGATCATGCCGACAAGCCCCAAGACCGTCAGGCCGGACAGGTCTTTTTCCTGCAACTCCGTTTTTCCCTCCTCGACGCGCTTGTAGGCGATGGCGAGCACCCGAAGCGCCCCGTCCGCCAAGGCTCGCGTTTCCGCTTCAAGACGAGCGCGCTTGTCCGCAGTCAGCGGATGCGCCGAACCGTATTCGGATACCATCGATGCCCTTTCCGCAATCGTCTCAAATGCCCCCACGATCATGATCTCGCGCACCGGTTGATCGCCCGGAGCGACGTATTCATGCAGGATCGCGCGGTATTTGCGCTCGGAGGTGAACGGAATCTCATCAAGCGTCCGCTCGGAGCGAAGCAAATCGTTTTTCTCGTACCCGCCCTTGCCGGCCAAGACGACGAGAGCGGCTTCCGTCGGATCTCCCGAGGCGCTCCAACGACCGTCGCGCTCTTCGACAGATGCCCGGTTGCAGAGCGCCGCCACCCGCAAGAGATGCAGGAACGACGGATGCTCTGCCGGCAAAGCCTTCGAGCCGTCGATATCGAACGCGCCTTCCGGAGCCCACCCCTCTCCGCTCACGCCGATTTCGTGCGTCAGCGTAAAAACTTTTCGTGCCGTCATCTGGTTTTCGGTCAGCGTCCCCGTTTTGTCGGTACAAATCACATCGACGGTTCCGAGCGTCTCGACGGCGGGCAAGCGCCGCGTGATCGCGTTCCGGCGCGCCATGCGCTGCACCCCGATCGCCAGCACGACGGCGAGAACCGCCGGCAAGCCTTCCGGAATGCTCGAAACCGCCATTGCGATCGCGACCAGAAACATCTCGACCGGCTCGAGCCCTTGGCGCACGCCGACAAAAAAAATAACGCCAGCCGCCGCCACCGCCGCGATGGCCAACCCGCCGCCTAAGCGATTGACACGCTGTTCAAGCGGCGTTCTCTCCCGCTTGATGACCGAAAGTGATTGGGCGATTTGCCCGAAAACGGTAGCGCGTCCCGTCGCGACGACGACGCCGGACCCCTCCCCGGATACGACCAAGGTACCCATGAAGGCGATCGAGGATCGGTCCCCCAGACCGG
>CAYMBC010000072.1:0-4194 GCA_964388605.1 uncultured Gammaproteobacteria bacterium | reverse complement strand
CGGCGGGCGAGACCGCATGAGGCGCTCCGTCGCGAGGCGGACCTGCGAAGGAAGGTTGTTGCTGTGGCAGATGATCCCGAGTTCCGCAGCGATGAGTTCGATCGATTGCGGGGGCAGTTCCTCCTTGCAGAGCGCTTCGAAGACCTTCCATTCATGCTCCGGCCACTCGTGGTGAGTGGCGCGCGATTCCATCTCCAGCGCCTGGATGACGGACTTCGCCATGCCGGTGACGTGGGCCGCCTGCGCGACGAAGATCAGGATCGGCCTTTCCCCAGCCCACAGGCGAACGGCCGAAGCGGCCACCGCTTCGGTCTTCTTGCTCGGAAACATCTTCGCCTTGACGCGGGAACTGGTGGGAGCGGCGGTGACAAACTCCGGGTTGAAGGATGGCTGGTCGCCGCGCCAATCGATTCTCGCCCTGGTTCCGTTCCACTGAAGCAACCCGAACCGAGCAAGGGAGGGGCGCCAGGGCGACGTGCCGATGCTCTTCGCGTCCCCGGCGAGCCATTCGGCGATCTGGTCGGCGTTTGGAAGCACGGCGGAGAGCAGGAGGAAACGTGCCCCCGTTGACGCAGCCCGCACGCGGAGGTGCTCAAGGTACAGCTCGTTTCGCACGTCGCGCTCGCCGCCGCCGAGTAGATGCCCTTCGTCGATGACGAAGATTCGGACGGATAGGAAGAGGTCCGGCTCGGCCCTGAAGATCGCCCGAGCCTTCTCGGGCGTAGCCACGACCACTCGGGCGTCCGCGATCAGTTCAGTGTCGCTCCTGCTCGCGCGGGCTCCGCCGTAGAGATGCGAGACCCGGTATCCGAGCGGATTGAGCGTCTTCCCCAACGTCTGCTCGAGCTCGAAGGCGAGCGAACGGAACGGCGCAAGGTAGAATGCCTTGGCATCGGGGTCGGCCGCGAGCGACTGGATAATCGCGAGTTCGGCGACGCGGGTCTTGCCGGCGCTCGTCTTCAGGCTTACGACGGCACCGCGGTTCAGCCCCAGGGCCATGGGCAAGGCCTCGCGTTGTGAGCGCCAGAGTTCGAGCACGGGCTTCTCGTCGAAAGCGAGCATCTGCACATAGGCCGGAACGGGGCTCGAAGAGGGATCGGTGCCAAAATAGGGTGGGAGCACGGTCCATGGCGACGCGCTGCCCAGGTCGATGAGCATGATGCGGAGGAGCCGCGCGACCCACCACCAGGCCGGAGACATGTTGTCCGTCGCGATGCCGAGCGCGTCCTCAAGCTCCTCTTGGGCCTGTTTGAGGTTCGTGAGGTCACCCGTGAGCGTGAACTCGCTCGCGAAGGCGAGGGTTCGCGCCATAGCCCGGGCGAACCCAGCCTCGACCGCGTCGTGCTCGTCGGAGAAGTCGGTGCCGCTATGGAGGACTTCGCCGATCGCGGCCTGAAGGCCGACTCGGTCACGCCTGAGGAAGAGGGAGACGAGCCTCGCGGCGAGCGTCACGCTCTCGGTAAGCTGCATCATCACGAACGCCCACGAATACTGGCCAGCGGCATAGGCCGCCATGGACGCGAGCAGCACGTGATAGGCAGATTCCCGCGAGGTACTGACGTGCGGAGCATGTACGCTTCGCAAAAGACGCGCCGCACGCTCTAGAGCGACGGCTCCCTCGGTTCGCGCGTCCTGCTCGGCAAGGCTGCAGCCGGCGGAGAGGCAGAGATACGCGAGCGCGGTGACGCGGTCATCGAGGTGGTCTGAGAACCTCGGGAAGTTCGGGGGGATCTCGCCGACTTCAAGCAGAACTAACTGCGCCTCGGCCTGAGCGAACAAGGTCGTCAAGTCCTCTGCATTCAGTTCATGGAGGATTTCACGTGCGCGCGAGAGCGGAACTGGCATAGTTCAGCTCAGACCCTGAAAACAGTCACTGACGCAACGATCTGGGTCTCCTACAGCTAGGGAGATCATGGCGATCCTCCGTGGTGTCGTTGCAGGTGTGTAGGTCTTCACGATATGCGTGGACGAGGATGGTCCCAGAAGGAGGCCAACGTAGTCGATGCGCGGACGGCCTCGCCCGATGTCAAACTGGAGAGCCTCGATTTTCATCGCGAGTTCGTTCTCTTGCTGACGATAGAGTTGGTCCGCGACGAACTGGAGTGATGCCGGAATTCTCGCCTTCTCAGATTTCAGGAGTTGTTCAACGATGTCCTCTACGTCCTCTCTGCGTGGGGTGCCACGGAACTTCGCCTCGCCGACCAGGATTCGTGCTGGCTTCGCGTCAACATCAAAGGCAAGCACGTCATCACCCTTCATTGATTGCTCGATGTTGGGGTTGTAGCGGAGACGATAGACGGGGAGCGCAAGTCTCTCTGTTGCGATGACGTACTCGGCGAGGGCAATTTCTGCGATGTTCCCTTTGCGCGTAGACTCATTAAGGGGGTAGAGGGGACGCGGTGGCGCGCCTTGGCGTTGAAGGCGTTTGTTTCCTTGCTGGATGCGCTTGATCTTCTCTGGTTCGTTGTGGTGAGTGATGACAGCTCTTCGCAGGTGGCTAGTGAGTGATGTTGAGTCGACCTCGGTGAGCATTCGGTGCTGTTTTTTTGTATCGGTAACATCATCGGCGCCTGCCATCGCTTTTGCAATTTCCGCAAGATGGTTCGGGTGCGGCTGGAGGACCTTTTTGATGTTGGGAGGCATGGGATGGCGTGCGTCTGTGGGTATGCTACGAGAAGGCCGATCGGTCGTGTATTGTGCACCTCATCATGTGCTCTGACTGCAATGTAGTTGATCGTCGTCAACTCATGCCGGATTGCTGATGCGAGAGGTTGCCGCCTAGTCGTCATCGGAATGGTAGTCGATCATTTCGACGTAGGGATCTGACCCATCGTGGCTCTGGTCGCTTACGACTCTGAAGCGGATGCTACAGCCACCGTCGCAGCCAACTATTTGGTCGTATTGCCATTCGTAGAGTGGATTTACAGTGTCGCACTTGCGGCACCGTACGGATATTCCGGTGCAGTAGCTGCAGATGCCGATGTCGAGTGCTCCAGGTCCGGCATTGCCTGGGTTGGCCGAGGCATAGCTCACGAGCGCAGGTGGCCCGTCGGTCTTTGGGTCGCAGAGTTCGCAAACTGTCCGATCGTCATCCTCGTCCAATTGTTCTTCGACTCGCCGACACTCGGTCAGCGTACCAAAGTAGAAGTACTTGCACCATCCCGACAGACGGTTGCGCTTGGCGAGGGGGACGTGCGACCACGCTGAAAGATGCTCATCGGCAAAAAACCACGAGCTGTCATCGAGAGTTTCCGGTAGTCTTGCGCAGATCGAGACGAGTCCTTGAAGTAGGTCGATGTTGGCACGCTGGTTGTAGTGGCGCGTGGTTATCGGTACTCGCAAGCGGCTGCCCGCCATGCGAACAAAGTCGATGAGGGGCTTCTCGCCGATTGTGATTGGTTCCACGTAGATTCGTTCCAACAGATCCAGTGGGAGCATCGACTCGGCGCAGGACAGTTCGCACATGGCCCACTTCGACGCAATCGGATGGCCATACGCATCACCTGCAACGATTTCGTCCACAGTCTTTTTGTCCGAAACTCGCTGCGCCTGCCACTCGCTACGGTGGGTCGCGATACTCTGTGGTGTAAGCGCTATGTCTGTTACGCTCGCAAATACTTCGGATTTGAAAATGAGAGTGATTGGCCCGTAAACATTCGGGATTGTGTTGCTTGCTCGTGAGAAGATTGACCCGAAGTCATAGATGTTTCCGAATACGCGATCGAGCGCTCCGAGCTGGAGATCCAACGGGTCAGAGTAGAAGCGAGTATATCCGTTCGGGTCGCATCGCATGAGTTCTGCGCGCGAAAGCAGGGCGCCTGCCGAACAATACGTGAAGAAGTTGCGGAGGTTCTCCGCGTGATAGAAGCGGACGCCCTTGCTAGTAAAAGACGTCGCGATGTATTGATCTAGTTCGGACGCGGCCACTGCTACCCTTTCGCTTGTAGAACAATCTCGTTTGCGGCACATCGGCAACGAGATGAACTACCCCCGCCCGGAAGTGCAATTGACGCAACGACGTACCCGGCGCCTTCTCAAGGCGGTGCGGGTAGAGTCGCTACTTACCCCCCCTGGGTAAGTATGGATCCCAACATCGTCAAGAGGGGTCCCTAGAAGATCTTGCGGGGCTGTCGCGTGCCGGCGCAGCGCGTCGCGGACGCGACGTTTTCTGACATCGCGCAGCAACCTTCAGAT
>CAYMBC010000071.1:0-4226 GCA_964388605.1 uncultured Gammaproteobacteria bacterium | reverse complement strand
GCCCACATCGACGCCGGCAAGACCACGGTCTCCGAGCGCGTGCTCTTCTATACCTGCAAGAAGCACTAGATCGGCGAATTGCACGAAGGTGCCGCCACGATGGACTGGATGGAGCAGGAACAGGAACGCGGCATTACGATTACCGCCGCCGCCACGACCTGCTTCTGGAAGGATCATCGCATCAACCTGATCGACACCCCCGGGCACATCGACTTCACGGTCGAGGTGAAGCGTTCTCTGCGCGTTTTGGACGGCGCTTGCGTCATCTTTGACGGCGTCGCCGGCGTCGAACCGCAGTCCGAAACCAACTGGCACTATGCGGACGATTACAAGGTTCCGCGCCTTTGCTTCATCAACAAGCTCGACCGCACCGGCGCCGACTTCTACAAAGACTTGAAATCGATTCACGACCGCCTCACGAAGAACGCGCACCCGACCCAGCTCCCGATCGGCGTCGAAGACGGCTTCAACGGCATTATCGACCTGCTCGAGCGCAAGGCGCATTTCTTCCGCGACGACCTCGGCCAGAAGGTCGATATTGTCGACGTCCCGGAGGAGTACAAGGCGCAGGCTGACGAATGGCGCGGCAAGCTCGTCGAAGCGATCTGCGAAAACGACGAAACGCTGCTGAACAAATATCTCGCCGGCGAAGAAATTCCGGTCGCGGATCTGAAGCGCGTGCTGCGCCAGGCCGTGATCGATTTCAAGATCGTCCCGGTGCTTTGCGGTTCGGCGCTCAAGAACAAAGGCGTGCAGCTCATGCTCGACGCCGTCGTCGATTACTTGCCGTGCCCGCTCGATGTCCCCCCGCTCAAATCTCATGACGTCGATGATCCGTCGAAGGAAGTTTTGGTCAAGACGGACGACAACGAACCGTTCACGGCGCTGGCTTTCAAAGTCGCGTCCGATCCGTTCGTCGGAAAGCTCTGCTTCTTCCGCGTCTACTCCGGCACGATCAAGGCCGGTTCCTACGTGCTCAACACCTCGACGGGCGAGCGCGAACGACTCGGACGCATCGTCCGCCTTCACGCCAACGAGCGCGAAGAGGTCGATCAGGTCTATGCCGGCGACATCGCGGCAGGCGTCGGTTTGAAGTCCACCTTCACCGGCCACACGCTTTGCGATGAAAACCGTCCGGTTCTGCTCGAATCCATCGTCTTCCCCGAGCCGGTCATCTCGCTCGCCATCGAGCCGAAGACCAAGGCCGACCAGGAAAAGATGGGCGTCGCGCTCTCCAAGCTCGCCGAAGAAGACCCGACCTTCCGCGTCCGCTCCGACGAAGAAACCGCCCAAACCATCATTGCCGGCATGGGCGAGCTTCACCTCGACATCATCGTCGACCGCATGAAGCGCGAGTTCAAAGTCGAGGCCAACGTCGGCAAGCCGCAAGTGGCCTACAAGGAAGCTATTCGCGGCGAAGCTGAGGCCGAAGGCAAGTACATCAAGCAGTCCGGTGGCCGCGGCCAATACGGCCATTGCTGGCTGCGCGTGAAGCCCAACGAGCGCGGCAAGGGCGTCGAGTTCGTCGAAGAAATCAAAGGAGGCTCGATCCCGAAAGAGTTTATCAAGCCGATCGAAAAAGGCGTCGTCGAAACCGCTCAGAAGGGCGTGCTCGCCGGTTATCCGCTGCTTGACGTCGTCGCCACCGTCTATGACGGCTCGTACCACGATGTCGACTCGTCGGAAATCGCCTTCAAAATCGCCGGCTCGATGGCTTTCGTCGATGCGTGCAAGAAGGCCGGATTGGTTCTTCTCGAACCGATCATGAAAGTCGAAGTCCTGATGCCGGAGTCCGCCATGGGCGATATCGTCGGCGACATCAACTCGAAGCGCGGCCAGGTGCAGGAAATGCGCGATCGCGGCGCCGTGAAAGTCGTCGACGCGCTGGTTCCGCTCTCCGAAATGTTCGGCTACGCGACCCAGCTCCGTTCAATCTCCCAAGGACGCGCCTCTTATTCGATGAGCTTCGATCACTACGAAGAAGTGCCGAAGAACGTCGAAATGGCGATCCTCGAAGGAAAAAAGAAAGGCTAATGCTTTCTCAAAAACGCCCCGCATCCGCGGGGCGTTTTTGGTCTTGATGTGCGCGATACCTGCGCCAAGCTCAATCTGTCCCATGAGGATGTTGGCACGACGCATAACGAGCTCATTGATCTCCTCAAAAAAGCGCATCTTCTCGCTGCCGCCAAGGCTCTTGGGCGCATGGAGCAAGATCCAGTATCCAGCATGGAGGAGATGCTCGAGCATCTTGCCGAGGCTCACCTGGAGTACGATTTGGAGGCAGTCGGCATAACCCCGAATGCGTTACGAGCACGATATCAGCGTGGCTTGCACGCACGGATCGCCAAGCTTCGCTCAGATGCAGAGCGCGGCTCTTTTCCTCGACGGTCCCAATGCGAGCTTGAGGTACTGCTCGCTCTTGCTGGCACCACTGACGACTGCGGTCTCAAGGAGAAACAAGCGTGATTTCACGAAGGCGTAACGCCTTTTTTTCATAGTTATTGAGGGCATCGTTTGCAGCCTTGCACCATCGTTCTGTCTTTTGGTAACGGGATTTTGGGGGATTGACACGCGGCGAGAGTGCGCTACAGTATGGCCACTTAACGACCTTGCCTATGAAGGAAGAAACACTCAAACGCCTTCTCTCCCTGATCGAAAAAACAGGGGACCGCTTGGTCATCACCGACCCGGCGGGGGAGAACCCTTTCGTGCTCATGGGCCTCGACCACTACGAAAAACTGGTCGTCGGCGAATGGAAGCCGGAAGTCATGAAACGCGAACCGGCCCCTCCCCAGACCCTGCCGATTTCGACGGCATTTCCCGACAATAAGCCTCCAAAACGGGAAATTCCCTTATGGAAGGCTCCAGTACAGGCTGCGCCAGGTCCGCGTTTAGCTCAGGATCGTCCTAGAACCGAGGAAAAGTCCGCTCCGGCCGCTCCGAAGCCCTCGGAACCCCTTCCAACACCCCTCCAGACCCCTAAAACCGCCCAAAATGCGGTACAAGAGCCCGAAGGGGAAGAGCAGTTCTACCTAGAGCCGCTCGAGTAGGGTGGGAGAGGGCTAAAAAGGACCACTTGACCGCTTTTTGACCCTCTGCTACACTCGTTTGCGACACACGTCAACTTTTTTTATTAGTATACGTATGGCTGATATCAAGTTCGATCGCTCCAAGCCGCACGTGAACGTGGGCACCATCGGCCACGTTGACCACGGCAAGACCACCTTGACCGCCGCTATCCTTGCGGTTTCCAAGGCCATGGGCAACACGGCCCAAGATAAGAAAGTCGACGACCTGGACAAAGCTCCGGAGTCGAAGGCTCGCGGTATTACGATTGCCACGGCGCACGTGGAGTATGAGACCCCTGCGCGCCACTACGCGCACGTCGACTGCCCTGGGCACGCCGACTACGTCAAGAACATGATCACGGGTGCCGCCCAAATGGACGGCGCTGTGTTGGTCGTGTCCGCGACGGATGGCCCGATGCCGCAGACCCGCGAGCACATCCTGCTTGCCCGTCAGGTCGGCGTTCCGTCCATCGTCGTCTTCCTCAACAAGTGCGACATGGTCGAGGACAAGGAGCTCATCGATCTCGTCGAAGAGGAAGTTCGCGATCTGCTCAAGAAGTACAACTTCCCCGGCGACACGACCCCGATCATCCGCGGTTCCGCCCTCCAGGCTCTCAACAACCCTGAGGACGCCACGGCTTCCGGTCCGGTTCGCGAGCTCTTGAACCAGCTTGACTCCTACATTCCGCAGCCGGAACGCGCTGTCGACCTTCCGTTCCTCATGCCGGTGGAAGACGTCTTCTCGATCGAAGGCCGCGGTACGGTCGTCACCGGCCGCATCGAGCGCGGCACGATCAACATCAACGAAGATATTGAAATCGTCGGTCTTGGCGATACCCGCAAGTCGGTCGTCACCGGTATCGAAATGTTCAACAAGCAGCTCGACAAGGGTATGGCTGGCGACAACGCCGGTTTGCTCCTGCGCGGCACCAAGAAGGAGGACGTCCATCGCGGACAGGTTCTCTGCAAGCCGGGCAGTGTCAAGCCGCATACGGAGTTTGAGGCCGAGGTGTATATCCTCACCAAGGACGAGGGCGGCCGTCACACGCCGTTCTTCACCGGCTACAAGCCGCAGTTCTACATCCGCACGACCGATGTCACCGGCGAGGTGACCCTCAAGGAGGGTGTCGAGATGGTGATGCCGGGCGACACCGTGAC
>CAYMBC010000070.1:0-4525 GCA_964388605.1 uncultured Gammaproteobacteria bacterium | reverse complement strand
CGGAGGGCGCTATCAAGAACCCTTTGGTGCCGGCAGTCGCGCAGTCTGACGGAACGACGGCGGTTGCGCAGATGGGCGAGCTTTTTGCCGAACGCTATGGCAGCTATTCGAACCAAGGCGATTTTCAGAACGTGCGCGACCTGCTCCCCGTGATGACTGCCAAATACCGGGCGCAAACCGAAGCCTCGCTCTCCTCTGCCGCGCCCAAGCGGGAGCAGGCGTTCGAGGGGGTGACAAGCGTGAAAATCTCGAGCGACGTACGCGCCTACGACGAAGCGGCTGGAACGGCGGTCGTGGCCGTGACGCTTCAGCAAGAAAAAGTTTCCGGAACCTCGACCGTTGTCGGTTACCGCACGTTGCGCATGGAGTTGAAAAAAGACGAAGGGGACTGGCGTATCGATGCCGCGCGCTGGGAAAACGAGTTGACACCTGCCGGCTGAGCGGCGTAGGACGCGTCCGTATGATCGGGCGCGTTTTTGATATTTTGTTTCCGCTCGAATGCATCGCGTGCGGCGCTTCGGGAACGCATTGCTGCGGCGCGTGCCTGTCTGCCGTACCGATGCTTCCGAGATGGTGGAATGAGCCGGAGCTGCGCGTGTCGGCGGCTTTTGCGTACGGGCACCCGCTCGTGCGACGCTTGCTGCACGATCTGAAATTCGAGGGCTGGACATGCGCTGCGCCGGCGATCTTCTCGCTCGCGCGGCGCTGGTCGGAAAAAATAGGATCCGGATGGCGCGGAACAGAGACGATTGTTTTGCCAGTGCCGCTGCACCCGTCGCGCCTCCGCGAACGCGGTTTCAACCAGGCGATGATGCTGGCTGAAAACGTGGCCGCTTCCCTCGCCATTCCGTGCCGTGAAGAATGGCTTGTCAGGATCTCGCGCACGAAGCCGCAGACGGGCGTCGAGAACCGGCTAGAGAATGTCGCTTCTGCGTTTCAAGCGAGGGTTCCGGCACAGGCTAGGGGAAAGCCCTTCTTGCTCGTCGACGACGTTTGGACGACGGGCGCAACGATGCGCGAATGCGCCAAAACGCTCCGCGCTGCCGGTGCAGGCCCTGTTTCTGGATTCGCCCTAGCTTGGGGAGGGGGAGAACTTCACAAGAAAGACAGAACCTCGTAGGATAGGCCAAGGAGGGAGGGGTGGCCGAGTGGTTGAAGGCAACGGTCTTGAAAACCGTCAGAGCGCAAGCTCTCGTGAGTTCGAATCTCACCCCCTCCGCCACGACAATTTCTTATCGCGAGACTCGAATGGCCTAGGGCAAGAGGGGTAACCGATGGGGTCTTGTCGCCAAGACAAAACCGCCTGAAAGGGCGGTTTTGTTGTGCCTTTGGCAAGGACGCTTTTTTGAAGCTACAATGGAGTTAATATGGCGAAGAGGAAAAATTAATGGCGGAAGGAAAAGCCAAGGCTTATGACCCTGGCTTTTCCTCTGCGCCAAGTATCAGGCCTAGACGGTGGTATCGACCACACTGGCATTCACGGCATTTGCCTGAACCCAAGAAATGGACTTACGCGCACCCGCCTTGGTCTCGTAGGATTCACTGCTTTTTGCGATGATCTCGTTGTTCTTATCGGACTTCAGAATCCAATAAAACTCCTGATTGCTGTTGAGCTTGATTTTATAGGTTGCCATACTTTCGATCCGCTCGTTCGTGGTGAATTAGTCGACCTTTGTTGCACTGATCGATTCCCCCGAGTAGGGGACCGAAACCTGCGTAAACAGAGTAGAACAAAAAATAGAACATAGCAAGCAGTTCTTGACAAGGGGGTGGAGCCGGAGGTATGCTTGGAGCCTATGCAAAGCCTTCACGATAGCCAAGAAAAGCTGTTGAAGCTGCTCAAGAAGCACGAAACGGACCCTCTCACCATGAGAGAGCTACAAGAAGAACTTGGGCTGTCGTCGCCGAGCGTCGTTCTTCACCATATCCGCCAGCTTGAGGAAAAAGGATACCTGCGCCGCAATCCATCCAATCCGCGCGACTACCAGATCCTTGCCGACGGCAAAGATAAGAAGATTGCATATATCAATTTGTACGGACTTGCCCACTGTGGGCCGAGGGGAACATGTCTAGATGGTGACCCATTGGAACGAATTCCGATTTCCACAAAGATTCTAGGATTTTCTTCTGCTGACGCCTTTTTGGTACGAGCCAAAGGTAAATCAATGATGCCTAAGATTCACCCGAACGATTTGGTTATCGGAAAAAGAAGCAGCGCCGCAGAAAACGGGGAAGTCGTCGTTTGCGTGAATGACGGCGAGGCTTTAATCAAGCGAATTCAGAAATCTGATAAGAAAATCATTCTGGTTTCTGAGAATTCAGAATTCAAGCCTTTTATCGCGAGCGATGATTTTAGAATTGAGGGGATAGTGAGAGGGGTACTGTCTTTTAAAATGTGAGGGTGAGCATCGGATCATTTCACCTCCCCGACCTATCAAAATCAAAACTGAAGAGCATATCAAATGTCGGACGAGTACAGAAACCATCATTACGTACCGCGGTGGTATCAAAAAAAGTTTCTGCTGCCAGGAGAGCACGAACTGTATTATTTGGATTTAAAACCAGGTACTTTTTCTGACCCACGAGGCGTCACCCACACGACAAAAGCTCTTAAAAAACAAGGTACAAGAAAGTGTTTTGTAGAGACTGATTTGTACACAACAAAGATCCAGGGAATGCAATCTCGAGACTTCGAGAAGTATTTTTTTGGAGAAATTGACGCGAAAGGTATGCCTGCTGTGAACCCATCTAGTTATTCGACATTTGCGTTTCGGATGGTGCTCACCCCATACTGTTGTATGGGGTTTTTTAATCGCATTATGAAAAACAGAATCATTAGCTACATCAAACAGTCTGCCTCGACACTCGGTTTTATCGCGGGCGTTTCCCTGCTCATTTTGGCTTTCCTGTTTATAAAAACTGGTTACGATGAAATTTGGAATGGGCAAAGATTATGGATGTATGGTCTTGTCTGGCTGGCTATCTTGATTGTGAACGGCGCTTCGTTGTTGGGGTTTTCCCTCGGACGAGTAAAATGTTCACTTAGATATTTTGTCATTTTGAACGCAGTGCTTTTCGGCATGCTTATATTGGCATTGGCTTTGGATCTGTAGTTCCACTTTGTAACTGCTTGTCCATGAAAATGATCCGAAAGGGTCGTTTTTGTTCTTACTGCATCCGGCCACCGAAATGGTACACTGCGAGATACGCAAGGTGCGTTCCGCTCACGTTGTTGGTATTCCTATGAAAAAAGTCCTCCTCATCCACGGTTTTCGTTCTTCTCCCAACGGCGGCTGGCGGCCGCGGCTTCTGGGAGAATTGGCCGCTAAGGGCGTGTATGCCTGCGCGCTTTCGATGCCGTCCCCTGAGGCGCCCGAGGTTGATGCCTGGGTCGCGGAGATCGCGCGGTATGTTGAGCGCGACGCTCAGGATGAGTTGTATTTGGTCGGTCATAGCCTTGGCGTGCCGGCGATCCTCCGTTTTCTTGAGCGCGCTCCAAAACATGCGCGCATCGCCGGAGCTGTTCTTGTGTCCGGTCCCGTCGAGCCGCTCAGTGACAACGAATCGATCCTGGCCTTTTTGCGGCCGCCTTTTGATTTTGAAAAGTTTCGTTCAAAGATCGGAGCGGCCTGCGTCATTCACGGTGACGACGACGCGCTTGTGCCCGTGCATCACGCGGAAATTTTGGCACAACGTCTTTCTGCGAAGTCGATCATCATTCCGCATGGCGGACATCTGAATGGTTCCAGCGGTTGGACGGAGTTGCCGCAAGTGAAAGACGCGCTTTTGGCCATGATGGGGGAGCACGCATAAAAAGATGTCTACGTGGCATACCTACATCCTGCGCTGCGCTGATCAGAGTTTGTACGTCGGCATTACGACCGACCTTGAAGCGCGCGTTGCGAAGCATAATGCCGGGAAAGGGGGAGCGTATACGCGCAGCCATCGGCCGGTGTGGATGATTTGGCATGAGGAGGCCGTGTCCGAGTCGGCGGCGCGGAAACGGGAGGCGGAATTGAAGAAATTCAAAAAACGCGAAAAGGAAAAACTGGTCGCCATGACGCCTCGACCCCGTTTTATTTTTTGAATCGGAAGATCCGCGTGCCGCCGTTGCCGAAGAAAAGGAGCAGGATAGCGGACGCATACACGACCAAATCCTCGGCCTCCCATGCCTGATGGCGTAAAAGCATGGTTGTAACTGAAGTCGCGAAGAACGAGGCGATAAGAACGGTGGTGATCCGCGTCAGATAACCGGCGACGAAGATCAGCCCGAACGCCAACTCGGCAAAACCGGTGCTCAAAACGAAAAGCTTGTCGTCAAACCACGGAAAAAGCGGCTGCATGAAGTTCCAAGGATGCGTTCTGAGGAACTCCATGCTTAGTTCAGGAAAGAAAAGCTTTTCCGTGAAAGCCAGCGTGATCAGCGTGATGCCGGTTCCAATACGGACGATTTCGATCCCGTAAGGCTTCCAAGATGAGGCGGGGGAGCCCTCTTTTGCCTGCGTGATGAAAAAAAAGGCCGCCA
>CAYMBC010000069.1:0-4589 GCA_964388605.1 uncultured Gammaproteobacteria bacterium | reverse complement strand
AGCTGAGCCCGGAAATAACGAACAATACAAGATTGGAAAACGGGCCGGCGGCGGCAACCAGCACGGGCCCCCACTTTTGATCGCGCAGGTTATACGGATTATAGGGTACGGGTTTCGCCCAGCCAAAACCGGCGAAAACCGCGGCCAAGAGGCCGATCGGGTCGATGTGCGGGATCGGATTGAGCGTCAGGCGCCCCAAGCGTTCAGCCGTGTCGTCGCCCTGCAACTTGGCAACGAGGCCGTGAGAAAATTCGTGAAACGTAAGCGCGGCAAGAAACGCGAACATCCAAGCGAACGTTTGAAGGGGGTCGTGAAAAGCATTAAGCAGCATACCGCTCAAGAATAGCGCAGGCGGCTAAAAATGGATAGCCGAGCGACGCGGCCTGGAATGCCGCGTGAAAACCCCAAGATCGGCAACCGCGCCCAGAACGACTCTTGCCAACCTTTCCGGCGCATGATACAGTCCCGTCACACTAAAAAGAACCCGATCGCTATGGCACGACGCTGTGACGCCTGCGAGCGCGGCCCCCTCACCGGGAATACCCGCTCCCACTCCAAAATCGCCAGCAAAACACGCCGCCTGGTCAATCTCCAGGCGAAGACGATCTCCGGGGTGAAAATGAAAGTTTGCACCCGCTGCATCAAAACCCTGGCTCCAAAAACAAAAACCGCCGCGTAAGCGACGGTTTTTGTTTTCAGGAGCCGGCCTTTTTTGCGACAAGATGGATGCGGTGCTGGAAGATGTTCTCTCCGCTCAAGAGCGGCTTGAGACCTTTATACTCTTCCAGCATGAGGATATTCCAGCCGCTCCAGAGAGTGCGGAATTCTTCAAGAAGCCAGAAATTCATATCAGCGCGCTTGGCCCAGGCGTGCTCGTGGCCGTACACCGCCAAAACGACGGAGCCTCCAGCCTTCAGCGAAGCCTGCAACGAAAGAAGAAACGCCGGCAATTCCTCCTTTTTGAGAAACGGAAGAGAGTTGATGGCGACAGCCAGCGCATAATACCCTGGACGCAGCTCGAATTCGCGGAAATCTCCGCGAATGGCATCAACTGTCAAACCTTGGCAGCGTTCCGACGTATAAGCGATGGCCGCTTCGCTTTTATCGATCGCGTCGACCATGAGGCCGTTTTTAGCGAGGTACTCCGCCTCGGCGCCCGAACCGCACCCCAGATCGAGCGCAATACCCCCATGAATATCCAGGCGGGGAAACCAGTCCGTTAAAAACTGAGCCGCCGGATGCTGAAGTGCGTGTTTTTTCAAATCCACGATGGCTTCGCCCATAGTGCCTGTATTCTACCACGTCCATGAAAAGCCTGGCGAACGGACATGCGATTGAACACAAAAACGAGCCGTTTTCACGGCTCGTTTTTCCCATCTTATTGGGCGGCCACCTCGTTGATCGGCTCGATCACCGTGTAGTCGGAGAAGAAGCTGACCGGAAGGTCGTCGATTTTCTTGTTCCAATCGGCTCCGAAGAGTCCGGCTGCAACAGCCTCCGTAGCGACATGGCGGAGCTGTCCGCCGCGCGAGACGAGGTATGTCTTGGGATCGGATTCGACCTTCACCATGCGGCTGCCGGGCTTGTAGGTCACGTTGCCGCCGATCTGGATGGAAGCCATCGTTTCAAGCGTCACCGTCGTCACCTTCGAGAAGTCGGCATACCACGAACGGTACACCTTCTCGTTCGGGAAGACATAGCGCTTGCCGTTAGCGGCGCAGTAGTAGACCGCGCTGCTCGAAGACGTTTTGATCAAGCTGTCGCTGACGCACGGGGCCGGCGAAACAGGAGCCGTGATCCCTTTGTCTTCGTTGATCGTAGCGCTGGGGATGTATACGGGCGCCGTGCTCGTGCCGGAACCGGTACGAGGAAGATCAGCCGTATCGGAACCGAGGATCGTGAAGGTAGCGTCGCTGGCGTCGCTCGCGACGACAGAGCCGTAGTTCAACATGTTCACGCGCATCTTGGCCGCAAGCGCGGTCGTGTCAGGAATCGTCCATTCATAGGACGTTTGCCCGGCCGCGACAGAGGGAACGACTTCGGAATACGTTTGACCGTTATCCGTCGAGAGTTCAAGGCGAATCGCGTGGTTCGCTTGGCCTTGATAGGTCCAGAGAACCAATTTCTTCTCCCCCGCTCTCAATACTTCGTTGCCGTTGGGGGTGGTCAAGGTGATGGCAGGTTGAGGAATACCGCCGCCGCCACCGCCGCCACCGGAGCTCGGGGCGGAGTCGTTATCGGTGATGGCTACGCGAACAGCTTGTCCGACAGTCTCTTGATACGCTTCGTCCGACGCGGACTCGAGAACGTCCACCACGAGAGTCGCGGTGTGAGCGCCTTCGTATCTCGTGTCATCAACCGCCGTCACTTCGACCAGCTGGGGCTGATACCAGTTATCGGTCGTGAACGTATATTCCGCACTTGACGGTTCCGCTTGACCGACTTCTCCGACAACATTCACCACAACATTCGCTCGCGGGCGGGCTGTGAGAGCCAGCGTGAAGGTGTCCGTGGTGCCACCTTCGGTCACTGCCGTGTTTCCTTCGGATTGAACGACCGCGACTCCGGCAACTTCATCGTCCAGGACGTTGACGGAATGAACCACATCAAGAGCGTCGCGATATTCCGCCGAAGACAGCGCGTCGTTTACCGAGGCCAGGATACCGATCGTCCGCGCGACATCGGCATAGTCGTTCGTGAGCGTGGTAGACACGACGACCTGCTGGGGCTCGGACCAGTTCAGCGTGCTGAACGTAAGGCTCGTCGTTGAAAGCAGCAAGCCCGGCTCGGCTGCGACAAGGTCGACGACCACATTTCCGTTCGGAGGCGTGGCCAGAGACACCGCAAAGGCATCTGTCGTCGTGCTATCTTCCGTCACGACGGTCGAACCGTCGGTATGGTTCAGAATGAGGCTGGGAATATCGTCATCGGAGACGATCACGGAAACCGCTTGGTCGGGCACATTCCGATAGTCGCTCGAGGAATCCGCATCGACGACGGATGCTGTCACCGTCACAAGCTTGTCCCCATCGATATCATGATCGTCGTTCCCCGTAACCGTGATCATTTGCGGCGTAGACCAGTTCGCCGTAGTGAACGTGATCGTCGCGGGAGAGACGCTGGCTTCGGCGCCGTCGCTCGAGACAACGCCCACCGTCACGTCCCCAAGCGGCCTGGAATCGAGCACGATCGAAAAACGAGCGTTGGTACCGCTTTCTGATACATGCAGTGCTCCCCCGTAGGAGCCGAACTCCTTGATCGTGAACCCTGCCATGTCGGCGTATTGCAATCTCGCGACATACTGCGCCACTTGACCGCCGTAGTCCGTAAAATCGCCACCGGCGAAAATAGAGGATTCCTCCACGATGAGCGAGCGCACTTGGGCGTTGAAACCTCTTGGCACGAAGCTCTCATCAACGGTGCCCGTACTGTCGAGACGGGCGATTTTTCCCCTCTGAGAACCTCCGATAAGGTCAAAATCACCGACAACGATGTATCCGTTCGAGCTATCGATCGCAACGGCATTGATCGAACCGTTAGCCCTGTCTGTCAACCTGAAGCGATCATCGATGACGCCTTCGCGATTCAACCTGATCATCTCGGGATGGGCGACGTTATCGTAGTAGTTGAAATCACCAGCAACGACGACCGTGGCTCCATTTGCCGCAACGGCTGTGACAGGGCCGTCAAAACCGAAACCGGCATCAAAATAGCTATCAATTTGGCCGGTCCGAAGAAGGCGGGTGAAGTTGCCGACGGCCGTGCCGTCGTAGTGGCTGAACTGACCGCCGACATAGAGAGCCGAACCGTCGAGCGCGAGCGCGCGAACCGTGCCGGAAAATCCATCTCCGTACGTGTCGACGAATGTTCCCGCAGCATCCAAACGAGCGATGCTGTTAACGCCCGTCGCGCTTCCATACGCGGTGAAATTTCCACCGGCAATCACGTTAGCTCCGTCCATCGCCAAGGCATAAACAGGGCCGTTGAATCCGGAACCAACCGCGAAATCCCCGTCAAGAGAACCGTCGCTGTTCAAGCGAGCGATGCCCAAATGATCGCCGGCTTGAAAGTCTCCCGCGGCGACGATATCGGTTCCGGCAAGCGCCAACGCGTAGACCGACCCCTGGTTGCTATTGAAAGCGCTGCCCGCGTCGAACGTCATGTCGAGCGAGCCATCCTGATTCAAGCGGGCAATGCCATTGCGCGGCTGCCCCGAAAATTCGGTAAACGAACCGCCAATAACATATTTGCCGTCGGCCTGTTGCACCGCCGCATAAACACTTCCGTTCGCACCAGGAAGCATCGCATGAGTGAAGTTTCCGAACGCGAGGAGATGCCGCGACCCAGGCTGATTAGCTGTATCAGCCATAAGAACGGAGTACACCTCACTATCGAGCAAGGTGGAGCCACTCGAAAAATCCTGATCAAGTGTGCCATCCTCTGTAAGCTTCACAAAATACGGAGAGGCAGCATCTTTGAACGCGGTGAAGGAACCGCCAACATAAATACCTGAATCATCGAGCAGTACCGTGCGCACCATTCTGCCGCTGAATCCAGTGCCAACGCAGTTGGCAAAGGTAGAGTCGACG
>CAYMBC010000068.1:0-4602 GCA_964388605.1 uncultured Gammaproteobacteria bacterium | reverse complement strand
GTATTTGAAAAGTTTCCGCCCCACATCAGCCGACAGAACCTTCCATTTCGAGTTCGATCAGCTTGTTGAGCTCGACCGCGTATTCGAGCGGCAACGACCTTACGATCGGCTCGACGAAGCCGCTCACGATCATACGCACGGCCGCCTCCTCCGAAAGGCCTCGCGACATGAGATAGAACACTTCCTCTTCGCCGATCTTACCGACCGTCGCTTCGTGCGCGACGTCGATTTTATCGGTCGTCACTTTCATGAAGGGATACGTATTGGAAACGGAGCCCGCATCGATCAAAAGCGCGTCGCACGCCACGCTCGACCTCGATCCTTCCGCGGCCGGCGTCGCGCTGACATAGCCGCGATACGAAGAAATGCCGCCGCCTTTCGAAAGGCTCTTAGCTCGGATGGTCGAGGTCGTATTCGGCGCTGCGTGAATGACTTTCGAACCAGTATCCTGATTCTGCCCAGGACCGGCGAAGGCGACCCCGAGCGAGTGCGACTGCGAGCCTTCTCCCCGCAAAATCGAGCACGGATAGAGCATCGTGGTGCCCGAACCCATGTTGCCGTTCACCCATTCGACAACGCCGTTCTTGTCGACAACCGCGCGCTTGGTGTTCAGGTTGTAGGTATTTTTGCTCCAGTTCTCGACGCTTGAGTAGCGGACGCGGGCGCCTTCGTGCACATGCAGTTCCACGCAACCCGCGTGAATCGAGTTCGCGTTGTAGCGCGGAGCCGAGCACCCTTCGATGTATTGCACCTCGGATCCTTCGTCGGCAATGATCAGCGTGTGCTCGAACTGGCCTCCGCGTTCGGCGTTCATGCGGAAGTAGGCCTGAAGGGGCACGTTCACCTTCACGCCCTTCGGTACATAAATGAAGGTGCCTCCGCTCCACACCGCGGCATGCAGCATGATGAATTTATGATCGTGCGGCGGAATGCAATCCGTCATGAAGTATTTCTTCACGAGCTCCGGATATTTGCGCACCGCCTCGTCCATGTTTTCGAAAATGACGCCTTTCTCCTCCCACTCTTTTTTCAAATTGTGATAGACGACTTCGGAATCGTACTGCGCGCCGACGCCCGAAAGCGCGTGGCGTTCCGCTTCGGGAATGCCGAGCTTCTCGAACGTCTCGCGGATCTTGTCCGGCACGGTCGCCCACGACTGCGATTCCTCCGCGTCGGGACGCACGAAATACGTGATCTGATCAAGATCGAGCTTGGAAAGATCCGGTCCCCAGTTGGGCATCGGCGTGCGTTTGAACATCTCGAACGCTTTGAGCCGCAACGCGAGCATCCAATCCGGTTCATTCTTCGATGCCGAAATTTCCCGAACCACCTCTTCAGTGAGCCCGAGTCCGGCCGCGTGACGCGTCACGCCTTCAGCCGCTTTGTCGTAAACGTCCCGAAAATCCGCATCAGGCATATTATTTGACGACGTCGGCGATCGTGGTGTTTAAAAGCGTCGCCATGACTTGCCCCTGCACCTTCGTGAGAATGCCGGCGTCGTGATGATGCGCGACGGCGGTACATGCTTCACGTTCCATCGGCCCCTCAACGGCATTCATGACCTCGGCGACGGTCAGCTCGCGCGCGTCACGCAGCAAGCGATAGCCGCCTGCCGCGCCGCGCACGCCTTCAACGATGCCCGCGCGGCGAAGTTCTGCCGCGACTTCCTCCAAGAATTTGCGCGACTCCCCGCTCTTCTTTGCCACCTCTTCAATCGAAAGCAGCCCAGCATCCTGAGGACACTGTGCGAGTTCCGAAACAAGGAGCAAACCCAGCTGGGCCTTGCGAGTGACTTTGAGGAGGGATTTCATATCTGACTTGCTTGTCATCCTGAACGAAGTGAAGGATCCCTTTCCGGAGAGGGATTCTTCGCTACGCTCAGAACGACAAAACCAATTCCTAGTATCTTACTGGGAATTGATACCACGGCCGTAAAAGAAGGTCAAGTCTCGCATGCATGCCATGCGGTCATTGACCCCTCGCCCTTCTCATGGCATGCTGTCGCCGTCCGAAGCACCCGCGCCTTCAAGGAAAGAGAGGATCGCATGTCGTTCGTCCCCGCCGTTTCTGTCTGGAACCGCCAGTCGTACTTCAAGGAGAAGATGGGCCAGCGCGCCTTCGTGGCCGTGTTCTCCCTCTGGATCGCCGCCGGCATCGCCTTAAGCGCCGTGGGCGCCGTCGCCAGTTACGCCTGGCAGCCGAGCTGGCCGATGCTCCTCGGACTGTTCGTCGTCAGCCTCGGCGGCGTCTTCATCGCGCTCAAGGGGAACAGCGTCGTCTGGTCGATCATCGGATACTTGTTGATCGTCCTACCATTCGGCCTCATGACCGGCCCGATCGTCGCGATGTACACGCCGGCCAGCGTCTTCAAGGTGCTGACCGTCACCGCCGGCATGGTCGTCGGCCTCGGCATCGTCGGCACGACCTACCCGCGCTCGCTCGAACACTGGGGCATCTGGCTCCTCGGCACGCTGCTTGTTCTGATCCTTGGCTCCGTCGTGACGATTCTCGCCGGCGCCGTCGGCGTGCAGGTTCACGGCGCCATGCGCCTCTGGGACTGGGTCGCCGTCGCGCTCTTCTCCGGCTTCGTCGTCTACGACATGAACCGGGCCGTGCGCATCGAGCGGAACCATAAAAACGCGATCGACATCGCGCTCGCGGTCTACCTCGACTTCGCCAACCTGTTCGTGCACCTGCTCAGCATCATGGGAACTCCGGTCAAGAGAGATTGATTCCTCACGCACGCAACGTGCGTTTTTTCTTATAAAAAAGACGCAGACAGTGTCTGCGTCGCAGAGGTCGGCGAACTTATTGTGGCTCGCGGCAACGAGGGTGCTGCAGGCGGGGCGAAGACATCAGTTGGTGATCGCGGTCGGGCTCGCTGCGACGAAACGATCGGCGTCGACGAGCGCGTTCTTCCCACCAGAGCTTTCGGTGTGCTCGGCGGGGTTGCAAATGCGGCCGATGGGCGGATCCTTCACTACGTACCTCCCGTACGATGCGGGGTTGATCTCACAGCTCAACATGAGCTGCTCTGGAGTTCAGAGTAGCAGAGGCTCCGTCGCCTGTCAAGAGCCGGTCGTGGATCCTTGCTTGTTTTCAGCCTTTTCGCTATAGTGGCTCCCGTAATCCATTTTTCGAGATCGGCTCCCCCAATGCGTATTCATCCGAAAAAATTTCATCGCCCCGCCGACGTCGCTCCGCTCTATCGGGCCAACTTGCAGATCCAAGCGCCCGAAGTCCGCGTAATTGACGAAAACGGCGTGAACTTGGGGGTTCTCCCGACGGCGCAAGCCGCGGCTACGGCGCACGAACGCGGCTATGACCTCGTCGAGGTCGACCCCCGTCCGCAGCCCCCGATCTGCAAGATCCTGAACCTTGGCCAGTTCAAATACGAACGCGAGCGCGAAATGCGCAAGCAGAAATCCAAGGCAAAACAGGTCGAAGTCAAAGGCATCCGCCTCTCCCCCCGCATCGGAACCCACGACCGCGAAACCCGCATGAGGCTCGCGGAACGCTTCTTGGAAGAAGGAGACAAGCTCAGGATCGAGATCATCCTGCGCGGCCGCGAAAAGGCTCACGCCGAGCTGGCGAAAGGCGTCATCCAGAACTTCGTCAAATCGCTCCAGGAAAAACACCCCTTGAATATCGAGCAAGCAATCGCGGTTCAAGGAGGCCAGTTGACAATGATCGTCGGAAAGAAGTAAACTACGCCCGCTATGAAAGCCAAAACGAAGAAGGCCTTCGCCAAGCGCATCAAAGTCACCAAAAACGGGAAACTCTTGAAGCGCGCCGCCGGCCAAGATCACTTTAATGCCCGCGATACGGGCACGCAGACCAAGCGCAAGCGCCGGGACACCGACATGTCGGAATCCTACCGCCACTCGCTCAAGAGCCTGCTTCCTCATCACAACGTCTAATCTATGCCGCGCGTCAAACGAGGTCTCGTCCGCGCCCGCAAGCGCGCCCGCATCTTGAAAAAGACGAAGGGCATGATGTGGGGCCGTAAGAGCAAAATCAAGCTTGCGAAAACCGCCGCTACCAAAGCCGGCGCCTACGCCTACCGCGACCGCCGCGCCAAAAAGCGCGACATGCGCTCGCTCTGGCTCCTGCGCATGAATGCCGGCCTCCGCGAGCTCGGGCTGTCCTACAGCAAGTTCGCCGGCATGCTCAAGAAAGCCAGCATCGGGCTCGACCGCAAGGTTCTCTCCGACTTGGCCGCCAACCATCCGGAAATCTTCAAGGCCTTGGTCGAAACGACCGTCAAATTGGCCTCAAAATAAGCTCGATTTCAAAAACGTCAGGGTCTCCGAAGGAACCTTGACGTTTTTGTTTTTTTGCGGTACAGTGGCGTGTCCCTAGCCTCTAGGGTCCTTCCGCCCGATAAGGCGGTTGCAGCCCTTTTCACCCACAAGCAAAAAAAGAAGGAGCGTCCCATGAGCTACGACGAGCTCTGTACTGACTGCGGACAAGATTGGACACGGCACACGCTGCGTATCCGCTCCGGTAATTTCGCCCTCGAATGCTGGCGGAATCCGAGCGCTGGCAGCGATCCGTTTCTCAACCTGTGGTTTGAACACCAGACAGCCTCGGCAAGGATCG
>CAYMBC010000067.1:0-4765 GCA_964388605.1 uncultured Gammaproteobacteria bacterium | reverse complement strand
CGAGCCGCACAACCCGCAGGTGAAGAGCTTGGTGAAGGCGAACTCCTTGTTCTCGCGCACGATCTGGTCGCGCTTGAGCTGCACCTGCGCGAGGTCGAACAGCTCCTTGGTGATAATCGGCTTGTGCTTTCCTTCATACCAGTTGCCGGACTCTCTCGGGTACTCGAACATGCCGTAGTAGAACGGGCTGTCGATGACGCGGTAGACGCCCGCGAGGGTGAGAGGCTTGTTTCCGCGCGTCTTGAAGTTCAGGTCGTGCCGGAGCCAGTTGTAGATTTTCCTGCCGCTCCATTTCTCGTGGGCGATCTTCTCGAAGACCTGTTTGATGATGGGTGCTCTCGCCGGATCGACGACAATCTGGCACTTCTTGTCCAAAAGTCCCTGGTTCAAGTAGCCGAGCGGGGCGACGCCCGGCCATAGCCCCATCTCTACCCGCGTGCGGAGGCCACGCCTCACGTTGACGCCTCGGTTGTCGTTCTCGAGCTTGGCCTGCGAGCCGAGGATCATCAAGAGGAACTTCTCGTTCGGGGAATTGGTGAACCGCTGGCCGAACGTCCTGATTTCCAAAAGGAGCTTCTGGTCCATGAGGTCCACGATCGCTCCGAGGTCGCCCGCGTTCCTTGAAAGTCGGTCGGGCGCCCATGTGAGGATGGCGTTGAACCGGCCGGAACGAATGTCCTTAATCAGCTCGTTGAACACCGGCCGTTGGCCGGTATCTTTCGCTGAGTGACTTTCGCGCCGGATCTCGGCCACGTCCAAGCACTCCCGCTCGGCCATGCGGAGCATCTCCTTGATCTGGGAGTCGATGGAGAGTACCTGCCGCTCCTCGGATTCCGTCGATTTCCTCGAATAGAGGCAGTACCTCGGCTTGGTCTCTGGAATTACCTCCGAGGGTCGCTCCAAAGCCCTGTCCAGCCCCTTAAAGTCGCCTTTTTGCTTCATACGACACAAGGGATGCCGGAGACCCTGAAGGAAGTCCAGGCCTGCATTACGTGCCCATAATAAAAATAGGGCCCCATTTTCGGAGACCTATTCGGTTGGGCGTTCCGGTTACGGTGTTGTTTTTAAGGACGTTTTAAGACGGCTACCTCTAGTCAATCCTTGCACCCCACGTCCCATCTTTTCGACACTGCATAACCACAAGACCGAAGTTTTTCAAACGAACAATTTGCGGACTGTCCTGAAACGAGCATGGTTCTGGATACTCACGTCGCACCCCTCTCTCTTGGATATAGGCAACCGACTCAATGCTGCCGATAATGGCAAGCGTCAGTAGCACCGCGAAGCCAATTCCCACAGGCAAGCGACGGACACCAAGCGTACGCAAAGTGAAAAATAGCAATGCAACAGATAACGCAAAACCAGTGAGCGTCAACAAGATGTCGATGTCTACATGCAAAAACCGCTCCCAAGCATAGAGCGTAGCGATGACGACAGCCGTCAACACAAATGAGATCACTTTGACTACTTTTTTATATATAGGCATCAATTTTAACAAATAAAATGCCGCTACGCAACGCGTAGCGGCAAGCGGTGTCTAAGCTTACTCTCCTAGAAGAACAGTGGACAGTCGTCGAAATACGCGTCGTTATAGGTGTTCACCCATGACGGTGTGTTCCACTGAGGGAAGCCGCAGCAATATTGCAGAGTCGTATCTTGCTTCACGTACTCAGTGCAATTGTTTGGAACCTTTAAAGCTGTTCCACAACCCCAGTGTATACGATACAGGCCGTCAGCGGCTTTCTCTCCGTTTGTCGCCCACACGAGAGAGCCGCCACCTTCCGGTTTGTATGAGAACCCCTGGCCACTGTATCCCGGGCTGCTACTCCAAAAATCGGTTATCCCGGGACCGTTGATGCCATTGCCGCAAGACAACGCTTGCTGTATTACGCCGACCCCTTCTGGCGCAGACGGTCCGGAAAAGGACGGTGGAATTGAATCCATGTCGATAATCTGGAACCCGTCACCGCTATCGTGAACAGTGGGAAGATACGCCTGCGGCACTTCTTCTAGCGCGTCGACGACGTGGATGTCAAGTGTTCCGAAGACACGACCTCCAACATAGACATCCAACGCGGAAAGGTAATCGCCCTCAGTGACAACGAAGGAGTCGATCACGATAGCGCCACGATCTAGGGACGAAAGAATTGGCGTCCGGCCGTTCATATCTCTCATTCACGACGTCAGAAAGCGGCTTTCGGTGGAGATGCACGGGGAATCCAAAACACCATCAGATATTTTGCAAACACTGTGTCGCCCTGGCTCTTGAAGTTTTGAGTCAAAAAAGCGATTAGCAACTTTAAACCGAGGCAAAGAAAAAAAGGATCGTTTGATCCTTTCTGGGCGGTCGTTACACCGCCTCCCCTTCCGGGACAGTTGCCAGAAACATCTCGACGGCGCCTTGCAGGTAACGTTCGGCGCGCTCGTGGTCGATCGCGTCTTTCGACGAGCCGCTTGGACGAAGCTGGCCTTGCGCGTCGATCGAGATCGACGGGAACTCGCGCACGAGCGGCGCGACGAGATGCAAGGTGTCCGGTCCGAGGCCGCCGGCGACGGTGATGCGCAGGTGCGGGAGCCGGGAGCGGATGGCGAGAATGAACGGACGCAGAAGGTCGGCGTTCAGGCCCTTTCCTCGCCCCATGCTGAGATCCAAGAGCACGCACTCAATCGAGTCGTCGCAGAGGCGCAGGCGATTGATCGTCTCGTCGACGTCGTTGCTGGCACGCGCGAGCGCAACCTGGCCGACTTGCAGGATGACGTCAATCGTCGGACATCGCGTTTTGAATGCCTTGAGCGCCGCGACATCCGGCCATGGCATATCGAGTTGGAGCGCGTGGAGATGTGGGCCGCCGAGTTCGGCGACGCGCATGAGCGTTCCGGCGAGATCGCGGTCGCTGTCCTCGTAGTCGGCGTAGTGGATCACGTTCATCACGCGAGGATCGGGCACGAAGATCTCAGCGATCTTTGCGGGCGCGGGCCACACTTTCGACCACGATGTTTCGAGCCCATTCAGGATCTTGTAGCTCGTCATGACCCCCGCGTGGAGTCTGTGTTCGAGCATCTCGCCGCCGCACCGGCGGTAGTGTTGAAGCATCGAAGCGAGCCATTCGGCATTGGGAACGTCGGTCATGCCAATGTACGGGAACATCGTTTCCTCCTGTTGGACGGCTGAAACGTAGCCTGAAACAGCCGCATTGTCAACGCTCTTTCGTCATGATGCGTTGCGCGAGCCGGTTCGAGACGTCGCGAGCGTCGAGCACGCGAAGGCAAGCAGCAGCCAAAACAGCATCGAGAGATCGTTTTTGAAATACGGGACGTCAACGAGCCCGTGGACGAGCAGCGCCGTCATCGAGGCAAGGAGCATCGAACCCCAAGCCTGCGCCGCTGGATCCTTGCGGACTACCTCGCGCAGCGACGCGGCGAAGCGCGCGATCAGCAAAACGAACGCGATAATGCCAGCCAATCCCGTTTCCACCCAGAAGTTCAAGAGGATGTTGTGCGGGTATTGGAAAATTTCGATGTGGCGCGCTTTGTGATAGGCGTCGAAGGCGATCGGATACCCTGATAGCCCAGCGCCGAGGACGGCGCGGTCTTTCAGCATATGCGACGTCTCCGCCCACATCTCTTTGCGCACGCGTCCGGACCAATCGTTCAGCGTCAGTTTCTCGACGGCGAATGCGCGGAGCTTCGGCGTTGCGAGGATGACGAGCGCAAGAATGCCTCCGGCACAGAGCGCGAGGCGGCGCGTTTTTTTGAAACAGAGAAGATAGATGCCGAGTCCCGCGAAGAGTCCGATCATCGCTCCTTCCGACTGCGCAAAGATAATCGCGAGCACGGAGAGCGAGAGCGCGGCGAGGTGCAGCGGTTTCTTTTTGAGGAAGAGCGGCAAAAGCGGCGCCAGGAACAGGCCGATCGCGTTCGGAAAACCGTAGAACGAAGTCGAGCGGAATTCCGCTTCCGTCGCGGGCGGCACCGGCACGCCGTTGAACGGTGGAGGGACGCCCCAGCCTGTCCAATGCTGCACGATCGCCATTCCGGAGATGACGATCGTCGAACAAGCGAGCGCGCTCACGGCAGCGTCTCGATCTTCCTGCGCGCGCAGGAGGTCGTTCGCGATCAGGAAGAAGAGCGCGGGCTCGATGAAATACGCCTTCCATACGCCGGCCGCCGCGCGGAAGTCGGGGGAGACAAACAGGGAAACCGTCGCGATTGCAACCCATGCAAGCAAGAGCCAGCCCCAACCCTTGATGTCGATCAGCCGCTTTTCGCGCTTCAGCATCCAGGCAGCGAAGAGAAGGGCAAACAAAACTTCAAGCGCCGTCGTCGGAACGCTGCCGACGTTGAACCGTACGACGTAGGCCGGAAGCGCCGCGATAAAAAGCAAAAACGCCTTGCGATGGTCATGCCAGGCAAGCGCGGCGAAGGCGGCGAAAACGACGATGAGAAGCGGGGTCATGGACGCGAGGGCTTGGACGAGGCTAAAAGCAGGCCGATCGTAAACCACACGTGCATGATATACAAGGTTGAGAAGGTTTGATACTGGGCAAGCATGCCGAAAAGCGCGGCAAGGCAAGCCGTACGCACGGAATCCGCCCCATCTTCGCGCCGAAGACGGCTCTCTCGGAGAAGCGCGATCAAGAACAGGAGAAACGCGGACAGGCCGACCGCGCCGGTTTCGGAAAAGAGCTCCAACGTTTCATTATTCGCGATGGGCCAGCCGGCGTCGGGCTTGGAAAAGGCGAACGTCGAAACGTGCGGGCCAAAC
>CAYMBC010000066.1:0-4771 GCA_964388605.1 uncultured Gammaproteobacteria bacterium | reverse complement strand
GCAAAAACGCGCTGGCGTCAGCCAGCCACTTATCGAGCGGGAGCAGGCGGTATCCGGCAATATCGACGACCAGAGATTTCGCTTTCGCATCATCTACGGCAAGCTTGTCTTTCAGCTCGATGATCAGGCGTTCGAGCGGGAGCTCTTTGACGAAAAGGCGGCGCAAAATGTGGAAATACGCTTCTTCCTGCTTCTCCTCAAGCCCATGCCGCTCGATGATCCGCAGATTCAATTCCCCCGCCCTCTCGGAATACAAATACTCCAGTACCGGCTCCGGCAGCGCGTCGATTTTCCGCTGCAGGACATCAGAAGCGATCATACCTGCCCCCTCGCGCCGCCGCGGTTTTTACGACCGCCGCCTTCGTCGAATTGTATGCCTTTCACTGACGCCACCTGCTTCGCCAACGCCGAATCCAATTCCTGTATCCCCTTCTCCAAACGCCCGACGGCGCCTTGAATCGCTGCGGCGTCCCCTCCCTTCGTTTTGGCCGCGGCAAGCCTTTCCATTTCCTGCGTCAGTTCTTTTTCCGCCGCTTCGCGCCGGTCAATTACCTGTGCAAGCTCTTGAAGCGCTTTGGTGATCTGATCGCGCTGCTGCTCTTTCGCGGCCGTCGGCCGCTTCGCTTCAGCATCCTCCTGGATAGCATCCTGCAACGCCTTCAACTGCCCGGACAAATCAGCTTTCACGTTGACGGCATCGCTCGCCAACTTGAGCCGTTCGACGGATTTTTCCGTGGTCTTCTTCTGGGCGATTCCGGCCGCCTGCGACGCGACCGCCGAATCGATTTCATCCTTCGAAGGCAGGAGCTTGTTATAGAGATCGTTCTTGCTCAGGTTGCGGATACGGGTCGGATCCTGGGCCAGGATCGATTTGAAGACTTCGCGTCCGACAGCCAGTTGCTCGGGGTCGTCCTTATCGATGCTTCTCGCGATTACCGAGGTGTCGCCGCTGCGGCTGAGAATGCCCAGGAGACCGGGGTTGAGATCGCCGATTTTCAGAGCTCCGACAGACATTGCCTGCACTGCGGCAGCAGCGATCTTGTTCTCGTCTTTGGGAGCATTGGGGCCGTTGAGACCGTCATTTGCGGCTTTACGCAATGCCCCAGCTCGCGATGGATCCGCCATGATTTTCGCGCGCACGTCTGGCTTTCCAGCCGAAGAAGCCAACACATACGCAGCGACCGTTTCGTTGGAATACCATGAATCGGGAACGTCCGCGGCATTCAAGCCTCGCTCGCGCATGTAGTCGAAAGCCTTGTCCTTCGGCATCTTCTTGAGTTCTTCCGACATGCCGTTTTTCTGCTCAGCCTTGCCTTCGATGACAAGATCGCGGAACTGCTTGCCCGTCATGTGCTCCATGAACGTCCCGATATCCGCACCGGAAACGTCCTTGAGGTCGTCCGCGGACATTTTCGGTACGAGCTCCTTGAGCTTTTCCTTTTCAACCGACGGGATATTGCTGAACAAGCCGTTCTTGTGCAGTTGAACGGCCATTTTCTGCTCGAACTCTCCAAGATCCTTCTTGCGATTGACGTCCTTTTCGGCGGCCTTTTTCAAACCGTCATACGTTTTTTCAAGAAGTTCGGGATCCTGCTTCAACCAACCAAGCGCCCGCTTGTCGCCAAGCATGAACTTCGAAGCCGTCAAGCTGTCGTTCGATACCCATCGGGACATCACGTCGCGACCCACTCCGCTCACCTCTTTTTGTCCGGTAAGCGGATTCACGGACGTTTTCGAGGCAAGCGAGGACATCAAGCCGGGATTGGAAGCCGCGATCTTCATGTACTTGTCGATCTCCTTGGGATCTTTCAATCCGGACAGCTTCCTGGTAAAGGCGCCGGGGCTGAGACGGGCCATATCTTCCGCGCTGCCGAACATTTTCTCTCCAGCCGCCAAGCGGGATTTTTTCATTCCCTCTCCCTTCAAAGCCATATAGCGGCCGGCCGCTCCGACCAACGGAACGCGCGCGAGTTTTTTTCCGACATTGGTCATCATCGGCTCCGCCGCGCGCTTCAATCCGTACCCGGCGACACCGACGGTTCCCGCGCGCAACGCGGACATGGTCTTGCTCTTCACTTTTCCCGCAAAGCTCGATGCCAAACCGCTGACTGAAGGATCTGTCGCGAACTTCAAGCCGGCAAACATGATGCAACAGACGATCACCATGCTCAAGATCGTGTCGGTGCGCCCGGCTTCGCTCGGTATCTGCGATTTCGTCACTTGACCTTGTACCTCCTGGCCGGTCGCCGCCGACTGCACGCCCCAGCCCTCTTGCGGCGATGAGAAATTCCCCGCCGTTTGCTGCGCCGTGGCGAGCGCAAGCCACAAGAAAAACGCGATAACGGGGCCTCCGACGAGGTATTTTTTGAGTTCCCCCCACCATTGCGAGTAATAATTCACGCTCAGGGGAAACGCCGCGGTTAGAAACGCGATAGGCGCGACGATGATCAGCACCCACAGCATGATCACGCGATACACCAGCATAACGAGCATGATCAGGACGATGCTCGTAGCGATCGCCGCCAAGATGAAGGCGAGCATCATGGCGAGCACCAAGCCGAAGGTGTACTCGGATGGTCCGTCTCCGAGCGCTAGCAACTTGTTGATTTGAAACGCGCTCAAGAAGTTGCCGGCCGCAGCCGCCCGAAAACCGTTGACGAACGACAGCATGACGACCTGGCTCACGTCGATCATCAGGCCAACCAGCGTTTTCGAGAAATTGATGACGACTGCCGTAACCAGCAGCTTTTTCAATGTCTGCTCGTAGTGATACTTCGAATAGCCGATCGCCGTGCTGAAGGCAATGACGAGGAGGAACACGATAAAGAACATGTTCGCCAAGTCGCGCGTCACGATCCAGCCGATACGAACCGCGGTCGGGCCGGGCGAAACAAAATTGAAATACCCCGCGACACGGATGAGCGCGTCCACTTCCATGATCAGGATGAATCCCATGAGCGACGTCAGGATCTGGAAGATCCACACGAAGATCATGGCGATGCATGTCTGCGGAGAACCGAGGCTGCAGCCGCCGTCGGCACGAACGGCGTTTGGAAGGAGAAAACCGAGGATCGCGAGCATTCCAAGCGCCGCCGGGCGCCAAATCCTCCCCTTTCCTAAGAAGAGGAGGCTGAGCTTGGCATGGAGACGCGCGAGAAAATCCATACGATCAAAGACTGAACAAACCTCCGCCGCTTAAGATCTGCTGAAGGACGCCGGGATCGAACGGTCCTCCCCCTCCGGACGTGCCGTTGCTTGGCGTGAAGGACGCGACATCTTGCGCGCGAGGCGAAAGGCGGATTTCGCCGACGTATTCAGTCCACGGCTTCGCGTTGGCCGGAGGATTCGCAAGCGAGCATCCTTCGCGATACGCGCCGCCGTTGCCGAGCGTATACGCGCAGCCGTTTCCGGTGCAGTTGCACCATCCCCAGTTATCGACGATCTGAACCTTCGGTCGATACACGCAGACCGGAGCGCTGTCGAGAATGCGATAACACGGCGCGTTGTCGGCAGAGTCGCCAGGCCCGGTGCAGGCGCTCATCGCTTGCAGGTCGCGGAGCGTGCAGGTGTACGTATGATCGAACTGGAAGGCGCCCGCGTTGCAGGCTCCCGGGGTATTGCCGAAATGGTTCCCGACACCCTTGTTGCAGGTTCCCGAACCGAGACAGTCGGCATCAGTATCGCACGTCAAGCCGTTGATCGAGCACTCGCCCACGGCGTTCGCGTCGGAAATATCAGGGGAGCAGAACGGTTTTTGGTTCTTGTACCAGCCCTTTGCAGAAGGCTCTTTCGACGCGTAGTCGCCCCACAAGACGGTACGCTGCAGGATCGGCATCGAGTTGTGCGAGGCCCAGGCATAGAATTTCGCGGTCACGTTCAGCGAACCGTCGGCCCCGAGAAGAATTCCCTGCGATTTGCCGTTCACCGTCAGCGCATTCGCGCGCGAAACCTTGCATCGGCCGTTCGCATCGCATGCGCCCGTGTCTACGGCAGCCACGACCGGCGGATACCAGGCTCTCGCAGAACCGTTGCGGCTCAAAAGCGTGGATGGATCGACCGCGGACGTCTCGTTGTAGTAAACATCGCCCGCCAAGTTTTGCGCCGGAACATAGGTATTGCCTCCAGCAGCCATATTCAGCTTCACGTAATCCCACACGGCATATACCTTGCGGAAGAGGCGGCGAAGCGAATCGGCGTCCGAAGGATCGCTTGGTTCGGACAATGAATACCTCGCGCCTCTCGTAAAGTCTGTCACGGTGCACTGCTCGGCGTCGGTCGAAAGCCGCGCGGCGACATATGTCCACGGCTTGTTCGGCGGAACCTGCGAAATCGCCCCGATCGCGCCGTACGGCTTGCATGCGTATTCCTGTTGCCAAGCCTGCCCGGCGAGATCTTTCTGGCCGCCGAAGCCGTTGAACGTGCGGAAGTTATTGACGACGTCGGTAAAGGCCGCGGTCGCGCCGAATTCTCCCGGCTGATCGACTTGCGCGATCCGCTCGCAGCCCGGCTTGAACTGGAAACCCATGCTCTTGATACCGAAGGCTCCCTCGTCGCTCGCATCGCTTGCCGCGACGCGGATCGTCTTCAGAAGGCCGTTCGAATCGAATGCCGCCGCGATCACAATCTCTCCCTCGCCGTCCGATGGGTCGACCTTCCAGCCGTTCGTCTCGTTCAAATGGAAGACGCTCTTGTTGCGCGCGCCGTCCGCTCCGACGACTTCTGTTTCCGACACGGACGCCGAATCGATCGAATCGTTATCCTCGTTATCGAT
>CAYMBC010000065.1:0-5249 GCA_964388605.1 uncultured Gammaproteobacteria bacterium | reverse complement strand
CTCGTGGAAATCCCGATCGAGGCTGTTTATACGGAATACTCCTTATCAAAGGGCCAGAGTTTCGCTGTCGGTATCGAGACGGCGTTGAAACTGATCTGGCGCAGGCTTCTTGAATAGTATGACCATCATTCAAATCGTCCTCGTTCTATTCGCCATCTTCGGCTTCGCAGCCGCCGTTTCGCGGTATCGGCGCGGAGGCCTTTCCCTCCGACAGCTCGCGCTTTGGTCGCTTTTATGGCTTGGAGTGGTCAGCGTCGTTTTGCGTCCGGATATCGCGACGATCATGGCGCGCCGCCTGGGCGTGGGGCGCGGGGCGGACGTCGTTGTCTATCTCGCCCTTGCAGCCGTTTTTTACGCGCTTTTCCGCATGCTCGCGCGCTTGGAAGACTACGAACGCCAGCTGACCCGCCTGACCAGGGAGCTTGCGCTCAAAGGCATGGAAAGCCATGAACGCTCCTAAAACGGCCATCATCGTCGTTTCTTGGAATCACGGACATTTTCTCTCCGATTGCTTTCGCGCGGTCGAGCTGTCCGGCATTGTTCCCGGTTCCGCCACGCTCATGATCGTTGATAACGCCTCTCCGGACGGAAGTGGCGATAGGATCGCGCGCGAGCTGCTGTCTCCCGATCAAAAGACGACCAAGCGCGGATTTCCATGCGTCTTTTTCAAGAACTCGGTCAATTTGGGGTTTTCCGGCGGCAACAATCAAGCGATCCGGCAGGCGCTCGAGGAAGGGTACGAGTACGTATACTTGCTGAATCCCGATACTGAAGCGCAGCCCGGTTTCTTGGATTCCGCGATACGCGCCATGAACTCCGATGAGTCGATCGGTATCGTGCAAAGTTTCTTGCGGCTGCATCCGCGAACCGATCGCGTCAATTCCTACGGCAACGAAATTCATTTTCTCGGTTTCGGATATGCGGGAGGGGAGTCGCTTGCAGTAGCCGATCCTGGCGTGCAGGCCAAACTCGCGCGGCGCGACATCGCCTACGCCAGCGGGGCAGGCATGCTGATTCGCGCGTCGTTGATCCGCGAGATCGGCTCTCTCGATGAAGAACTTTTCGCGTATCACGAAGACTTGGAATATTCGTGGCGCGCCAAGCTTGCCGGATGCCGCGTCGTGCTCGCGCCCGACTCGGTGGTTTTTCACAAGTACGAATTTTCCAGAAGCATCGCGAAATACTACTGGATGGAGCGCAATCGCCTGATCGTGCTCATGCGCATGTATCGTTTCCCGACGCTTCTCTTGATCGCCCCCGCGTTCTTGGTGATGGAGCTCGGCCTCTGGGCGTTCGCGCTCAAGAGCGGCTGGTGGAAGGAAAAGGCGCGCGCCTACGGGTACTTTTTCTCTGCGGAACACCGCTCAGCGCTCCGTTCTGCCCGAGCCAAGACGCAAAAGGAGCGCCGCGTTTCCGATCGGGAAGCGACGCGGATTTTTACGGGACGCATCCTCTTTCAGCAAATGCAGCCGACGCTTCTTACGCGCGTGGCGAACCCGGCCTTCGCGGCGTATTGGTATATCGCTCGACTGATTCTTTGGTGGTAGCCATGAAGATTGCCGTCGTCGTTTCGACATTTCCGCCGTATCCGGGAGGCATGGGGAACGTCGCCGCCGCTCATGCGGAGGCGCTTCGTCGCGCTGGTCACGACGTGACCGTGCTCGCTCCCGCGCACGGCCTCTTGCCGCCCGCGCGCTTCGGCAATGCCGCTTGGACGCCCCAATTATGGTGGAGGCTTCGCGGTTTTGACGCGGTCGAGCTGCATTATCCTTTCTTCGGCGGCGCGGAATGGGTTTGGCTTTGGAAAAAAACGTTCGGCCGGAACGCGCGCTTATCGATCCTGTACCACATGGATACGGTCGGCCGTGGGGCGCTGTCCTGGGTTTTTCGCGCGTATCACCTGGTCTTCCTTCGGAAGATTTTTCGCTCCGCCGACGTCATCCTGGTGACGAGCCGGGATTATCTTGCCTCGTCGCAGCTTTCCTTTTTGAAAGACGATTCGCGCGTGCGCGAAACGCCTCTCGGCGTCGATACGCGCTTTTTCGCTCCCGGCGGTTTAAAGAAGAACGCGCTTTTGTTCGTGGGCGGTCTCGATCGGGCGCATTATTTCAAGGGCCTGCCCGTGCTGCTCGAGGCTTTTGCCTCGTTCGCGCGCGCGCTGCCGGAGGCCGAACTTTGGATCGTCGGCGACGGTGACTTGCGCGCTTCGTACGAAGCGCTTGCCGCCAAAACAGGATTCGGCGGCCATGTGCGCTTTTTCGGGCGCGTGACTGATGAGAAGTTGGCGGAATTGTACCGTCAGGCGCGCGTGCATGTTTTGCCGTCTGTCGACCGCTCCGAGGCGTTCGGTCTCGTCACACTCGCCGCCATGGCGAGCGGCATTCCCTCGGTCGTGACTGATCTCCCCGGCGTGCGCGGCCTGATCGATCCTGGAAAAACCGGAACGGTCGTTCCGCCGAACGATCCTTTCGCCTTGGCTCAGGCTTTGCGGGAATTCTTTGCGTATCCGGAGCGATCCGAGGCGATGGGGCGATCCGCGCGCGCGCGAGCCTTGCATGCATACGACGCCACGGTAACGAACGGTTTGGCGGTTAAGTTGATATGCGGCGATCCTGGTCGGGGAGAGGGCTGATACCGGCTACGGTTCGGGATGGCAGCGGAGGAGGGTGCTGCGACAGCGGCATTTTTTTTGAGCCCTATTTTTGGTATACTTTGGATGCATGCGCATTTGCTTTATTTCAAATCTTTTCTCCCCGTACGGGCGAGGAGGCGCCGAACGCGTCGTTGAGGAGGAGGCGCTCGCGCTGAAGGCCCTTGGCCACGATGTTGCCGTCATTACGGCGTGCCCGCTGCCCGAAGACGGTTCGCTTGAACCGCGGATGTCCGTTGAAAACGGCTTGCGCGTGTATCGCTTTTACCCCCTCAACCTCTTTTTTTACGGAGAGATCGGAAGGCACGGAATGCCGTCCCGCCTGCTTTGGCATCTGCGCGACGTGTGCAATTGGCAGGCGGCGCGCGTCGTCGAGCGGATTTTGAAGATCGAACGTCCGGAGATCGTTCATACGCATAACCTGAAAGGCATCGGTTTCGAGATCCCCGTCTTGTTGAAAAAACACCGCTTCCGCCACGTTCATACGTTGCACGACGTCCAGCTCGTGGCTCCTTCCGGATTGATTTTAAAAGGGAGAGAAACCGGACCTGGGATTTCTGACCCGTTCAGCCGGCTGCTCGCCTCCATGACACGCGCGCGCTTCGCTTCTCCAGAGATCGTCATTTCTCCCTCCCGCTTCCTTCTTCAATTCCATGAACAACGGGGATTCTTTCCGCAGTCGCAAAAAATCCTGCTGCCAAACCCTGCGCCGAATGTCCAGCCGGCGAGCCATGCGACATCTTCCGAAACCAGGTTCTTGTTCTTGGGACAAGTTGAAAAGCACAAGGGAATTTTGCTGCTGATCGAGGCCTTCCGCAGGCTCGTCAAGGAGCGCCCGAAAGCGAGGTTGGATATCGTCGGTGCCGGAGCAGCCGTCGATGCGGCGCGCTCCGCGGCGGGAAAGGACGTACGCATTTCTTTTTACGGCAAAAAAAACCCGGCGCAATTTCCAGGCATGTTTTCAAAGACGGATTACACGGTGGTGCCGTCCTTGTGCTATGAAAACGCTCCGACCGTGATCGTCGAAAGCTTTGCGTACGGCGTTCCTGTTGCCGTCGCGTCGATTGGCGGCGCTGCAGAGCTTGTTCGGCACGAAAAGAACGGTTTCATTTTCGAAGCGGATGCGATCGGTTCTTTGGTCGCCACGCTAGTGCGGGCATGCGATGAAAAAGGGGCTTGGCCAGGCCGCTCGCGCGAGGCCGTACGCACGGCCGAGCTTCTTGTCGCCCCTAGGCACGCCTCACGCTTGGAAGACCTCTACGACGGGCGAGACGCCGCGCTGGAAGAACGGGAACCGATCGTTCCGATACGGTACCGGCCGCCGTTCAATTGAGACTGTAGCGAAAAACGAAAACCTTGCCTCCGTCGATTTCCTGCCAATCGTTCGCGGAGCGTTTTGCCTGCTCGATAATGCGCCTGGAATCGGTCCAATAATCGTTGATCACGAAAAAGGCCGTTGGAACGTTGACGTCCCGCATGGCTGAGAGCATCGTCTCGCGCGTCGCGCCTTCGTAGACCATCGAAAGATACGATTGATACAGAGGCGCTCCGGTCGGGATCGAATAATAAAATTGGTTGCCGTAATACGTCCTGAATCCGAAACGCTTGAGGGCCGCCGCTGAAACCGATTGGTTGGCAAGGACGACGTACGGGGAAGCCCCGTGCTCGCTGATCCATTCGACGGCGTGGATATCGTGGATCGAAGGCGAGTAGCCGCGACTGTATTGATAGTCGTCAAGTCGCGGAAAAGATCCGTAGGAAAGCGCGGCGACGACGGCGGTTAGCGAAACCGCGTGGAAGACGCGCATGCCTGTCTCGGCTTTGCCGAGACTGCGCCACCACCAGGCGGTTCCGGCCAGGACGAGCGGTGCCAGCGAAAGGAGGGCGGCGTCATACACGCGTTCGGCATAATTCGCTTGTTCGTACCCGATTACGTCCTGGAAAGCGAAACCTGTTCGTAATATAGCGGTGGAAGCCAACAGCGCGAGAGACAGTCCGAGCGCGGAAAGCGCCGAGCGCCGATAGCCTTTTCGGCGTAGCAGGAGCCCCGCGCCGGCGGCCGCCAGTCCGAAAAGAAGCAGGTCGTGATTGCGGATCGCGAATTCCGCGAAGTCGAGCATGGGACGATAGCGCGTTTCGATCCCGGCAGCTTCGAAGGGGATTCCGAGCAAGAGTTCGGTTACCGGCTTCTTGAATGCGTCGATCAAGGAGGCGCCGCCATTTTTTTCGCGGGCTGAAAAAGCGATCGGGAGGGCAATGGCAGAAATGCAGACGATGAGCCCGAAGGCGAGCGCCTTGAGCGCGCGAAGCCTGCCCTTGTCGTCGTGCCGCAGCTTTGCGGTCATGAAGAGCGCGACGGCTAGGAGCGCCGGAATGCCTGCCATGGGATGTATCGCCGCCGACGCGGCCGCGAGCGCGAGCACGTAGCCGAGCGGAGGACGATGGGCATGGAGCCAAGCTGCCCCGAACAGCATCGCGAGGAGGAAAAAAAGGTTCGCGAGCCCTTGCGGCGTGGTTGATGCGAACATGCCGAGCGGCAGGAGGAAGACGCCGAGCGAGGCGACGAGCGCGAGCGATCTCGGTACTCCATACACGCGGC
>CAYMBC010000064.1:0-5341 GCA_964388605.1 uncultured Gammaproteobacteria bacterium | reverse complement strand
AGGCAGCTGACAATGGAGAAGAAAAAGACTGAGTGGGGATCGAAGGAGTTTGCCTTCACCCGCCTCATGAAGTGCGGCGCGTGCGGCTCCGGCGTCACAGCGCAGGAGAAGTTCAAGAGCTTACGCGACGGCACGCGCCAGCGCTACGTCTACTATCACTGTGGGCGGACCACCGACAAGGACTGCAAGGAGCCGTACGTTCGCGAGGAGGTGCTCATTGAACAGCTCGTCGGCATCCTCGACGAGCTGGAGATCGACCACGCGGTTTCAAAAAAGAAATTCCAGGACGAGCTAGAGCGCAACCAGCGTTTCATGACGTCGATGCTCGGTGCGGAGGCGACCACGAAGATGCCGCGGTTGGATCACAAGAAATACCTACGCCACGTCCTGATCAACGGTACGAAAGAAGAGAAGCGCGAGCTTCTCCGCTGCGTTCAATCGGAGATGGTGCTTACAAATAAGGGGATAGAGATCGCCCAGGCGAGATAAATAACTGTCCATCAAAGACCTCGCCGCCAATTGTTTTCCGAACCCTCTATAGATTTCATGTCCCCGGATTGACGCGAAGCGAACTGGAACAGCTACAAGATGTTGTGTACCCACTTCCGGCCCTTGGTGGTCAATTTAACAGTAGTAAGGCTGTCCGCGTCACTTTCTTGATAGGGCAGAATAAACCCCTCATCGCGCAGTTCTCGTAGCGTATATGCAATCTCGCTCTGCTCGACTCCAGCAGCACTCAATGGTTTGAGCAGTGCCGCATCCACAGGAATCATGACCCCAACGTCATAGTAAACGTTATTTTCCAAAACGTTCTTGATTTTTGTCTTAGTTACCTCTCTTTTCGAAAAACGCCCGCTGCTATCTGAGAGACTATCCAGTTGTTCACGATTAAGACTCATCCGCAGGAAATCATCGGCTCTACCGGATAATATTTTCTTACCAGGTCGACCGCCAATGTTATATTTGCCATCCGCCCGTGCCTCCTGGAAAAGCTGCCTTCCAGACGTTACCGTTTCGCCGGCTTCATCGACGCAGACAAAAATCATCATTGGTCCATCCACTTTTTGTTGAAAAAGTGCCGTATTATTTACCTGGATCTTAATTTTGTGTGAACGTTCACCGGATGCAAGTCGATGCGTGATGTCAAAAATCCTCCATTGATCACCAGGAAGATCTTTAGCCCCAAGGAATCCCATAACATCGACTGCGGTGCCGCCGCCGGTATTGACGATTTGGAACTCGATAAAGTTACCTTCACCACTGCCGTAAATAGTAAATCCATCAAACAGATCAATATTCTGTGACGCTGGCCCGGATTCAATGCCTTGAGTGATATCTATACCTCCACCACTTCGAGTGGTGATGATTTTACGCCCGTTGGGCAAGATAAGATGAGTTTGAATTTTGGGCACTATTTCTTCTGGGGGAGTACGCCCGTCTTCAATACGAATCTCGGCCGTCTTTGCGTCAATTGTCAGGTGCGCCTTCTCTCCCGTCCCATCTTTTTTTCCGATTAAAATATGTTGATCGCCATCCGCGCCTTGCATCCTCGTCTCGCCAAAGTAATCTCCAAGATCGAACCTCTGCTTAACTGTCTTCTCATCAATATATTCGTCAAAAAGGTTTGCCCACGGCTCCAAGAAGCCCGCACCGTCGGCGGGACTCGCGGGATAGCCTGTTTGATCTGACCATAAAGACACCGCTTGTTTTTTCTGTTTTTCAATTTTTAGCCACAACAATCCATCTCGCCGTGCACTCTTATCAAGAACTATTTGTATAGCATCAACGACCTTTTTCAGATCGTCACTCGCCACAAAATTCTGCATAACGGCTGTGCGTTTTGATTTCAACCAACCGACGATTTCATTTTCGTTCATGGGTTTGATGTCTAATATCTGACTGAAAGCTCAACTCTGAACCGAGGAGTGGAGGATGTTGTTGTGGCCTTAGCATCAAAAATTCGGATGTCCTGAAGGGAATCAAAAAAAATCAATTGTCGATGTTGAGGCTTTCTTGGTTTCAGAATCGTAGCCAGTGCCGCAATCGAGCCTAGCCAATCAATCCTAGTTAATCACGGTAGCGTCAGCCAGTGAAGTACCCAACAATTTACGGCCAGTCTTGGAGATGATATTGGCGTTAATTTAGGATATGACGTCTAACCCAACTAGGGTACAGTACCCCTCGTTAAGGTGCTTTGATTGGTCGTAATGGGAAACCCGAATGGATGGCACAAGCCGTCCCTATGGCGGGGTCCTTCGTATTTATCCACCCAATGCACACAAAAATACCGGGCAAGGACCCGGTATTTTTGCTTTCAATTTCAGGCATTCCGGTCCATCGGAACTCCGTCCGACTTGCCCGGACGTTCCGGTCTACCTGAACTTTATTGTTTTGGCTCGGGGACTTGGATTCGAACCAAGATTCACGGCTTCAAAGGCCGCTGTCCTACCATTGGACGATCCCCGAAGGCAGCAGCATCGTAGCGAATACAAGGCTCTGATGCAAGAGTTGTGGAGAAGAGCCCGGTACGTGCCGATGGGTAAGGTCTAGCCGCCACGGAGAGGAAAAGGCGTTCTATCTTGTTCGAAACGTTGTTACAAACATCTTTCAGACGCAGCTGGGTCTGCACGGCATGGCACCTGACGGAACGAAACTTGTGAAGAAGGGCGTTTATGCGGTGCGGCATGCCAAAGCAGCGTGCAAGGTGGTAAGATGCCGATATGCCATGACGAACAGGCGCCCTGTTTTCAGGCAGAGGTCCCTTCATTCATGCTGTAGCGCGTTTTTTGGCGCGAAACATTTTTAAGTGCTCGATTTGTGATGCGCGAAGAAAAAATCAACCGTTCCGAAGAAGAATGGAAAAAGATCCTCGCTCCCGATGCGTATCGCATTTTGAGGGAAAAGGGAACGGAACCGCCTGGATCGGGGGAATGGTATCTTCATGCCGAGCGCGGCGTCTACCTGTGTCGGGCTTGCGGCGCCGAAGTGTTCGCATCGGATGCCAAATACGATTCCGGTTCCGGCTGGCCGAGTTTTTGGAAAGCTGCCGATCCGTCGAACATCATGATGGAAACCGACACGAGTCACGGCAGGCTCCGCAAGGAGGTTCTTTGCGCGCGGTGCGGTTCGCATCTCGGGCACGTATTCGACGATGGCCCGAAGGAAACCACCGGACAGCGTTTTTGCATCAATTCCCTCTCGCTGAAATTCAAGAAGGAATGAGATCGTGCGAGAGAGAGAGGGACGGCGCTGTCTCGTTCGGTGGTTTCGGAAAGAGGAAAATAAGATATTACCTCGTTTTATGCTCAAGGGCTTTATCGAGTTTGTCCGGGAGAAGGGCGTTGTCGGATTAGCCGTTGGTTTCCTCATGGGGAGCGCGATTTCGAAGCTTGTGGCGGCGCTGGTTGAAGACATCGTCAATCCGATCGTGGGAATCTTGCTCGGAAAGGCTGGCGACTTGGCTGAAATGTCGGTGACGATCGGTACTGCGACGGTCAAATGGGGCGCGTTCGTTGCGGCGTTCATCGATTTCATCATCATTTGCGCCGTGATATATATCGCCGTGCGCGTGTTGCGCCTCGATCGGTTGGATAAAAAAACACCGTAATTGTTACGTCGTATGAGCGCTATCATCCACGTCATCAAGGAGTGCCTCGAGAATGATTTCTTTCGCAAAGTGCTGTACACCGGGGAAAAATCGCAGCTCGTCGTGATGAGCATTCCGTCCGGAGGGGAAATCGGCGAAGAGACGCATGAGCACGTCGAGCAGACGCTCTATTTTCATGCTGGAGAGGGCGAGGCCGTGCTCGATGGCGTTTCCAGCCCGCTTCGCGCCGGGGACGTCCTGGTCGTGACGCCCGGAACGCGCCATAATGTAAGGAGTACGGGAGCCGAGCCGCTCAAAATCGCCACAGTGTACGCTCCGCCGAACCACATTGATGGTCGCATCCATGCAACGAAAGCGGATGCCGATGCGGATACCGAAGACGAAGATTTCGGTCGTCACGTCGCCTAATTCTTTCCTTATTCGTATGGGTATGCTCGAACAGTCCGATAAGAAAATCCTGGCGCTGCTCCGCATCGCCCTGGGTTGGCTCTTTTTCTACGCCGGGTTCACGAAGCTGATCAATCCGGCCTGGTCGTCGAAAGGCTACCTGCTCGGCGCCAAGTCGTTCGCCGGATTCTATGCCTGGTTGGCTTCGAACGGCGTTTTGCCGATCGTTGATTTTATCAACGAGTGGGGACTGACGCTCCTCGGCGTCTCGCTCATCCTCGGCATCGCCGTGCGCCTGTCCTCGGTGCTTGGCGCGCTCATGATGGTGCTCTATTGGTTCCCGGTTCTGACGTTCCCGCATGTTGATCACGGCTATTTGGTTGATGACCATATTGTCTACGCGCTCGTGCTTCTCTATTTTGCGGCGGTCGGCGCTGGTCGCGCTTACGGCCTCGGCGAGCGCTGCGCGCGACTTCCGTTCTGCGTGAAGTCGCCGAAGCTTCGAGCTTGGCTGAACTGAGAGAACCATGAAAAAAGCGCCAGTGGCGCTTTTTTCATATTCGGCCGTTTAAGAATCAGGACTTGAACCATTCGTCGCGGCTCTTCGGCCAGCCGAGAAGCATGAGGAGAGCAAGCGGCGCGCCCCAGTTCGCCCAGCGCTCGATGAAATCCCACACTGGCATGCCGACGATCGGGCGGACGAGGGCTGTCCACGCGCCCCAGAAAGCGGCCCAGAGCAAGGCGGCTCTGATCGGCTTGAGAAGCACGATGAGGGCGACCAGGATGTCCATGATGCCGATCAGGGTAAGGAGCGTGACGGCGGTCGCGGCATCGACCCCGGTCAGCTGCGAGATCCATTTGAGCCAGTCGGACTTGCCTTGCAGGGCGAACACGCCGTGGCCGATGAATTCGCCGGCGACGGCAACACGCAACACGAGCTGGGCCTTCATGGAAGCGTCCATACGTTCCGAAGTTATGAATCTTTAAGAAAAGATCACACGCTTGCCTCTATCGTATCACGAGCGTACCTCGATGTGGAGGCCGGGTACCGCGGCGCGTATCCGTTCCGTGACAGCGGCGAGATTGAGCGCTGGTGCGCGGATCAGCTCTTTTTCAAGAGTCTTTTCATAGCGCAGTTCCTGCAGCGCGTACCGGTCGCCAGCGCCGAGTTGCGACGCGATTTCGAGAAGGTCGTCTTCCGAATGGAGATACGGGTAGACAGTCGTGCGGAACTCGCAGGCGACTCCTGACGAACGGATGATCTTCATGGTTTCGACGCAATTGGCCGTTGCGGCACGGGCCGCCGGTCCGATCACCTCGCCGTAGCGACTCCAGACATGCTTGAGA
>CAYMBC010000063.1:0-5420 GCA_964388605.1 uncultured Gammaproteobacteria bacterium | reverse complement strand
GAGCTCGGTCGATCCGCTGATTATTCCCTCGAGACCCCGTAGACGCTTCCGCTCGTTTAACCAATATAGTCGGTCATTCCCCTTCAAATGCTCGCGTACGAAACAGCCGTTGCAAAAGGGATTGATGTCGACAGGACGAGAAATCTTGCGAAATCCGTTACGACCGAATAATTTCTATGAAATCCATTGTTACGATCGGGGGAGGGACCGGACAATTTACGCTGCTGACCGGTCTGAAAAAATATCCCGTACAACTCGCGGCGATTGTTTCAATGACGGACGAAGGCGGATCAACCGGAATCTTAAGGGACGAGCTCGGCGTGCTTCCTCCGGGCGATGTACGGCAGTGTCTTGTAGCCGTGTCCGAGGCTGATTCGCTCGTGCGGGAATTGTTTACGTACCGTTTTGATGCTGGAAGTTTGAAAGGTCATAATTTTGGAAACATTTTCCTTTCAGCGCTTGAAAAAATTACCGGCAATTTCGAAGAGGCCGTTCGCGTAGCCGGAATGGTGCTCGCGACGCGCGGAACCGTGATCCCGGTTACTACCCAACGGGCTCGTTTGGTGTGCAGAGCCGGAACTATCCGCCTTGAAGGCGAAAAAGCGATCTCGCTTGGACGGATTCCTAAAGGAGCGGTTTTCAGCCTCGAGCCGGCGGTTTTTGCGAATCAAAAAGCGGTTGATGCCATAGAAAAAGCGGATGCCATTATCATCGGCCCCGGTTTGCTTTATGGGAGCCTCATTACGAATTTTCTGGTCAAAGGCATTTCCGAAGCTATTCAACAAAGCAAGGCCAGGGTTGTTTACAATTGCAATTTGATGAACAGGGCCGGACAGACAGACGGCTTTATGGTCGTTGATTATGTGCGCGAAATCGAGAAGTATCTCGGAGCCGGGAGGATCAATGATGTTATTTATAATAATCGCGTTCCTGAACAAGAGCTGCTTGAGCGATATGCCCTTGAAGGAGAATTGCTCGTTCCGACCGAGAGGGTTCCCGAGCCCGGTCACCGGTATCTGGCCGCAGATCTCGTGTCTCGTCAAATCCCTTCGATGAAGGCCGGGGATCCCGTCAAACGCACCCTTATCCGTCATGATGCCGACGTGCTCGCCGCGCTGATCGTGCAGAACTGTTTGGGAGGCCTGTGACCCAGGGCAGGCGTCGCAAGACGAACGTATTCGGGTGTATACAAAGCGTTCGTAATCCTGTATGTTGACGAAACTATGAGCATACGCGTCGTTATTCTTGCGGCAGGAAAGGGGAAGCGCATGGGGGCTTCAGATCTCCCGAAAGTGCTTTATGAGGTGTTCGGCAAGCCCATGTTGCGTTACGTGCTTGATGCGGTGATCTCCTCGGGTGTGGACGAAAAGCCGGTCGTTATCGTCGGTCATAGGGCTGAAAAAGTGAAGGAGGTGTGCGGGGATCTTTGCGAATATGCCCTGCAGCCAGAACTGAGAGGAACCGGTGATGCAGTCTTCTGCGCGCGTCCGCTTCTACAGGGTACGACCGAGAATGTCCTCGTCCTTGTCGGTGATCAGCCGTTTACGCGAGCGGCTTCCGTGAGGAAACTCGCCGATATCCATCTCGCGAGCCGGGCGACCTTGACGATCGGCACGGTTACCGTTCCTGATTACGAAGAATGGAGAAAACCCTTCGCTGATTTCGGAAGGGTCGTTCGCGGCGAGGATGGAAGCGTCAGCCGTATCGTCGAAGCAAGGGATGCGTCTTCCGATGAGTTGGAGATCCGCGAAGTGTTTCCGAGCTTTTACTGCTTCAAAGCCGATTGGTTGTGGAATAGTTTGGAAACGCTGACGGCGGACAACGCGCAAGGGGAGTATTATCTGACCGCACTGCTTTCAAAAGCGATGCGCGACGGCGTGCCGGTAATGACGGTTCCCGTTGACCCCGAAGAGGCTCTTGGCATCAATACGATCGAACAGCTCGGGATCGCCGAACAGTTGATGCGCGAAAAGTCCTAAAAAGAAAACTTCCGCAAGCATGGAGCGGAAGTTTTTCTTATCGGAAGATCTTAGATCTTCTTCTTTTTTGCAGCCTTCTTCTTCGCACCCTTCTTCGCGGCTTTCTTTTTCGTTGCCATTCGAATCACCTCCTCTTTAACGACGTTGATCGCTTAATGCAATCATCGTACGTTCACAGTATAACATAATTTTATCACGCAATAACGTTTTAAAACATGATCTGTGGATAAAATCTATTTCACGCGCTTATAATCGTCAGCCAGACGTTCGATATCATCTTCCCGGCATTCGCCTTTTTGCAATTCAAGAATCAGCAACGGGACGTTCGCGCGATTGGTAACGCGATGCGTTTGCATCCTTCCGACGCGGACCATGTCTCCCGAAGAAATCGGGCGCTCGTTTCCATCGAGCTCGAAGAAGCCGCTGCCTTCGACGATGATCCAGTATTCGTCTCTCTTGAAATGCCGTTGCAGGCTCAAACGGTGGCCGGGAGCCACCTCGATCAGTTTTACCAAAAAACCCAGGCTTTCAAAGATGTTCTGAAATCCTCCCCATGGGCGATTTTCCGTCGGCTTGATGATGGTCAGCATGTACAGGGTTATATCCGTTTCGTGCCTTTTGAAAAGGCGTTCGATTCTTGGGGCAGAATACCATTATTGTAAACAGAAGCGGTAGGTACCTTCCAGCGCGGTGAACATGACCTGCGGTATCAGGACTCACAAGAACAAAAAAACCCAGTTGTGCTGGGTTTTTTTGGTGGACCGCTCCGGACTTGAACCGGATGCCTCCGCCTTGCAAAGGCGGCGCTCTACCAGCTGAGCTAGCGGCCCGTGCTCAGGGCTACCTTAAAGGATGTGCGAGCCTTCGTCAATCTCTGTGCGATTGCCTTTTTATGCTGAGAGTCGTACGGGAGCGTTGGCGGGGGAAAACGATCCTTCATTAGGAGAGAAAAACCCGTTCAGAGCATGGGGCTCGAAAACGGGATAGAGAGGCTGGCGCGCAGGAGACTGCTGCAAGCATCGAGGTATTGAAGAAGGCTACTCGCGCACCAGCGAAGTCCAAAGTGATAAGGGGCTTGTGCTGACGCATGTTCTCCGTAGAGGGCGAGCGTTGCGATCGTGCTATGCAAGCAGTCGTAGATCTCGCGATCACGGCAATCGTACTCGATCGCAATGATCCTCCCGACGTTGTCATGCGTGCAAGACCATCCCTGCATGCGTATGGCGATCTCGTCATTTTTCTGCCGATGAGGCATGTACCGCATGGAGGCATGAAGATGCTCCCTCATTTCTCCGGCGTCGATCCGTATGGAAACGGGAAGCGCGAGGAACGGCAAGCTGGCAAGGGATGTTGCCGGGTATATCGGAAGAAGGACGGTCGTATGCACGTGAACCTCCTGGCTTGAGCATAGCAAAACTCCCCCGGCTGTCGCCAGGGGAGCTTCTTCTATGGGAGAGGGATCGCGTTGCTCGGGGTTTTTCCGGCTAGCGCGTCGATGATGCCTTGCGCGGAAATTCTCGCCATCGCGTCCCGAGTTTCAATCGTGGCCGACGCGATATGCGGCGTGAGCGTGACGTTGGGAAGTTTGGAGAGACCGGCGACAAGCTTCGGTTCAAATTCGTACACGTCGAGGCCTGCGGCGGCGATGCGCTTCGCCTTAAGCGCGGTGACCAAGGCTTTTTCTTCGATAACGGGTCCCCTCGATGTATTGACGAGGATGGCGGTTTTTTTCATCAGCCGCAGTTTTTTGGCGTCGATTAGGTGACGCGTCGTGGGGAGAAGCGGTACGTGGATGGAGACGACATCCGATGCCGAGAGCAGTTCTTCGACCGTTACGTACGTCGCTCCAAGGTCTTTTTCGAACGCCTCGTTCCGTTTTACGTCGTAGTACAAGACGTTCATGTCCAAGCCGCGAGCTGCCCGGCGAGCAACGTCGGCTCCGATGCGCCCGAGACCGAGCACGCCGATCGTTTTTCCCGCGAGTTCGGTGCCAAGAAGGAGTTCCGGTTCCCAGCCTTTATATTTTCCCGCGCGCGTGAATCGGTCGGCCTCGCACACGCGTTTGGCGGATGCCAAGATAAGCGCGATCGCGTGCTCGGCGACGGCGACGTTCAGGACAGTCGGCGTGTTCGTCGCGATAACCCCGTATTTTTTAAATGCCGAGAGATCGAAGTTGTCGTACCCTACGGCGTAATTCGCCACGATCTTGAGCTGCGCTCCTGTTCTGGCGAAAAACTCGTCATCGATCCTGTCGGTGAGGAGGGATAAGACAGCGTCGCAGCCTTTGGAGGCCTTGAGCATGTCTTTCCGGGACATGGCCGTGCTCTTGTTGTGAAGTTTGATCTTGTGGCCGGCGGCTTTGAGGAGATCGAGCCCGGACTTGGGAATCTTGCGCGTGACGAGAATGGTGGCCATAGGGTTTATGCTTTACCGGCTGAGCCGAATAATTCCATCTTGTGCTTCACGACTTCGGTCATGAGCGCCTTGGCGGGTCCGATGATCTTGCGAGGATCGATCGCTTTTGTGTCGCTCATCAGCGCCTCGCGGACCGCCGCGGTGAATGCGATGCGCAGATCGGAGTCGACGTTTATTTTATTGATACCCCGTCTGACAGCCTCCGAAATGGCTTCGTCCGATACGCCGTGTGCTCCGTCGAGCCTTGCGCAGTCGCCAAGAATCGAGCAGCGCGTTTTGGTGCGCTCGACGAGCTCCGGTGAAATACCTGAAGCTCCGTGAAGCACGAGCGGCATGTTGACGAGCGTTTTGATGGCGGAAATACGCTCGAAATCAAGCACGGTTTCTCCTTTGAATTTGAAGGCTCCATGCTGGGTTCCGACAGCGATGGCAAGGGCGTCGCATTTCGTAGCCTTCACGAAGGCCAAGGCCTTTTCCGGATTGGTCAGGTGCGCATCCTTCTCTTCCACTGAAACGAAATCCTCAATCCCGGCGATGGCGCCGAGCTCTGCTTCGACGGAAACGCCTCTCCAACGCGCCCAACCGACAACCTGTTTCGTTTTAGCGATGTTCTCGGCGTCTGGAAGGGATGAACCGTCGTACATGACCGAGGTATATCCTCCGCTGATCGCTTTTTTCACGACGTCCAGGTTCTTGCCGTGATCGAGATGAAAGACGACGGGGACGTCCGCTTTTGCCGCGACGCCGACCATCGCCCGGAGATAGTCCATGCCTGCATACGCGACAGCGCCTTCGCTGGTTTGCACGATGACGGGGGAGCGCGTTTCAAGCGCGGCCTGCATGACCGCTTGAAGGATTTCCAGGTTATTGATGTTGAAGGCGCCTACGGCGTAGTTTCCCGCGTGCGCTTTCGACAAAACGCTCTTGAGGGTCGTAAGCATATCAGAAGAGCTCGGATTTCGGGACGGGATGCTTTTTCAACCAGGCCTGCACCTGCTTCTTGGTCAACAGACCCGCTTGAGGACC
>CAYMBC010000062.1:0-5453 GCA_964388605.1 uncultured Gammaproteobacteria bacterium | reverse complement strand
GTCCTAATGCTTGCCTGTGCCTCCTCGGTCAAGATGGGTTGTCGTTGCCGAAGCGCTTTCTTTACGCACCGAGACGACACCGGGAGGCCGCCGCGCGCGCTCCCAATCCCAACCCTGCACGACATGCAGGTACGCGCCGACACCGACCAGGATCGCGATCAGCCAAAAAAACGTCTTCATCCGTTCTGATCCCAGGTTTTCCTTCCTTTTTTGATGTCTGCAAGCAGGTAGCGCGCGCCGGTGTTGTCTTTCGGATTCAAGCCGATAATCGCATGAAAACGCCTTTCTGCCTCCGCGGTATCGCCTTTTCGAAACGCCACGAGCGCCAAGCCATGAAGCGCGCGCAGAAGCGCGCGGTCGTGCGGTATCCCCCACTCAGCACGCGTTGGCAGGCTCCCTTGATAAAACGCAAGCGCGGATGCCAAAGCCTTTTTATGCATCGTTTCGGCTTCATCTAGACGCTTCTCGTGAAATGCGACCGTGCCGAGGCCGTTTAACGCGTCGGCATGGTTCGGATCAGTTGCCAAGACTCCGAGAAAAGCCTCTTCCGCCTCGCTAAGCGCCCCGGACTGAAGCGCAGCCCAGCCTGCGGCGAACACCTGATCGATTTCTCGGGGCGGGAGCAGGGATTTCATATTACGGCTGCAGAACCTCTTCCGCTTTCCCGCCGACCGTAAGGACTACCGCTCGAACGCCTTCGATAGCCAGCAATGTTTTTTCGATTTGCGCACGAATAGAACCGACGCGGCAGGAACCGGCAATGGCGGTAACTCCTGAAGCAAAATCGACCGTCGCTATTCCGTTTTTAAGGCTCAACGATTTTACTTCAGCGGCTTCCGGGATGGACGTGAACGCTCCGGACGCTTTTTCCTCCTCGGTAGGCCCCTTGAGCAGCGCTTCGATGCTAGCCTTTGCTACGTCTGCCGACGGTACCGCCCGACGGTACGGAAACACCGAAGAACAATCGCGAAAGTCAGGATCGCGTTTCGCGTTCGGGAAATACACGTTCACGACCGACTCTCCGTTTCCGAGACCCTCGCACTTCTGCACGCACATCAATGCACAAGCTTCCGCACCCGGGGGACAGGCTGACGCGCACTCATTCCAAACGCCTCCAGCGCTTTCACACGTATCTTTCGAGGATGGTTCCCGACCCGTCGATGGCCTCCCCGGGGCAATAAGCGGAAGTCCTTCGACCGGCTCACGAGCATTCGTATACAGCCAGGCGGCTGCGGCCAGCACGAGGAGCGCCGTAAAAATGGCAATCAGATGATTAAATGACGGTCGTTTCATACTCATTGTAGACAAGCTTGGACAGCCGTTTTCTCTTCGGCTGTCATCTCTCCGGCAAGCGCCGCCTGAATGCGCGAGGGTTTGATCGAGGCCTGCAAGCAAAGCAGCTGTTGCGGGGTGAGCTTTTTTGCTTGTTCAAGCACGAAGGGGGGAAGTTTCGCGCTTTGTCGTTCGCCATTCGCGGGAACAGCCTCTTCGGATGAAGCTTTTTGTCCAACAAGGCCAAAACCCGGCTCCCGTATCCACGCGAAACTTCGCTCGGTCAAGCGGAAACCGGCGTACGCGGAAACCGCGAACCAAAGCGCTACCGCGAAAAAAGCGGCGGTCTTCATACCTAGAGACCGGCTCCTAGAAACGAACCGACAAGCTGCTCCTGCAGGCCGCGCATGATTTCGGGCAACGGGTTATTCAGCAGGAACCAGATCACTCCTCCAAGCAAGAGGCCGTAAAACGCGACCTGAAGCAGGAGTTTAAAAATGGTCAGCACCTTGATGACGGCATCCAAGCCGTTTGCGTGGGAAGAGGGTTGCGTATCTTGCATGCTTCAAGCATACCATGTATCTTGACGATGAACCACACCTATGGATGCATGCTGCAAAAAAGATGCGGGGAACGAGAAGAAGGATGGCTGCTGCGAAAAAGGCTCAGGCAAGGGCTGCGAGGACTGCAAATGCTCGAAGCCTGAAGCCGCGTCCGGATGCTGCGGTAGCTGCGAATGCGAGAACCGGTAATCCCGGTTCTTTCTTTTTATGGTAGAATCACACCATAAAAAGGTCTCTATGGTTGAATTGCGGCAACGTTGGCACGAACTCGTCGCGAAGCTCGACGGCGAACGAGAACGTAAAGTCATCGCGTTCAGCGCGGCGATTCTGTTGTTGCTTCTGGGAGCGGGTCCAGCGGCATTCGGCGCGGTGTCAAAAACGATCTCGGCACTGCCAAAAAAATACGCAACGCCGGTTCCGGCCGCTCCGAGCATTTTTTTCGCAACTCCTCCCGAAGAGGGAACATCTTCTCCGAAACCGACGATGCGCGCGAGCGCGCCTGCCGACGATCGGACCGCAACCCTTGACCCCGTCGTTCTTCCCGCGCTCCAGTTCCTGTTCCCGAACGCCGGAGACGAAGTCGCTTCTCCGACAACGTTTGCCATGCGCATGGAAAGCGCCACAGCCGTCGCCATGCTGCTTGAAATCGCAAACGCCGCAGGAGAACGCATCGATGCGCGCCCGGCCTCCCCATCATCATCTGGGGAATGGAGCGTTTTGCTTTCCCTCGAACCCGGCGAGTACGTCGCCAGCGCACGCGCGTCTCTTGACGACGGGAGCGTCGTCGCGTTCAAAGAACGGCGAGCATTCCGCGTCCTGGCCGCAGAGATGCCGCGCGTACCCGCAAACCCTTTCGAACCTTCGGTTGAACTTCTCGCCCCTGACGCCAAAAATGGAACCTACGAAAGGATCGCTCCCCTCGCCGCACGCGTCAAAAATGCCGAACCGAGCTCGCTTGTTTTTATCGTCACTGACCTTGGCGGAAACGAAACGATCGTGCTTGGCTCAGAAGCTGGAGTAAGCGGTTACTGGATCGCCCTGTTCGAAGGAGCCGGTGGAGCGTACCGCGCCCGCGCTCGCGCCGTCATTGGAGATCATGAAAGTTTCTCCGAGGAAAGCGAGTTTTCATTACAAGCCGAACCCCCGCAAGACAAGACGTCTTGACGTTATTTTTTACCCTCCGGAAACAAGCCAGTCCTTCAAATGCGCCGTCGCGCGCACGTCGTCTTCGTTGTAGTCGGTGATTTTCCGCAACAGCGCGCGATCCCCCCTTTCGCACCATTCCTGAAACCACAGAACAGAATTCGCTCCCGATGCGTCCGCCGCGCGCCATCGAAAACCGAGGTATCTCGCGATATCTTTCAGTGAATAGAAGTAGAGGGGAAAAATCACGGTACGCTGCACGACGCGGTTCAAATCGATCATGTTCATGCGATCGACCGCCTGCGCCGCCTTGCGCGAAATGCCGTGCTTGGCGCTCAAGCGCTTGATCGCGTCGAGTTCATACCACCCGTAATGATAAACAGGCGCGCTTTCGTATTTTTCAATGAAATCGCAAAAAGCAAGCCAAGCCGAGGCCTCGTCTTCCGGTTTTTCTGCCGTGAACGATACGTAACGCTCAACACCGTGCTCGCGTACGAGAATCCCGTGCAGATAGTCGACGCCGATCATCGGATCGCCTTCGATATCGTAAAAAAGTTCTGTTTCCGCGGCTGGCAGGCCGGGATCTTCTAAACGGATGGTCTTTTTCTCGCGCAGCGATTGCGCTTGGAGGTGCAGCCGCGCGATTCGATGATCGGAAACCCCGGCAATCTCGGCTTGCACCGTTCCAAGATCCGCTTCGGCCAAGCGCTTCAACGTTCCGTATCCGACTTCGCGCAAGCGGCGGTATTCGCTCTTATAAATTTTGTAGATCAATCCGATATCGTCGCGCTCTTCAGCTTCGCGTTTGCACTCGCCGTACCAGGGAGAATCTTTGCAAGCGGAGGTGAACAGCGCCTCAGGCTTTTCCCCCGCCCGGATCGCGGTGATTTTCTCGAGCGCCTCGAAAAACGCGCCCTCGGCCTCCTCGATCGGGAATGACAGTTGTTCGCGATCGACGTTGATGATCTTGCCTTCTTCAGGCTTAACGCCCTGGATCTTCTTGAGCAGAAGCGCGTAAAAGGTCATCTGCAGCCGATGCACATCATGCAGTTGGCGCGAGGATTTGATATCCACGGCTTCGTACATCCAATCGCCGAAGCGCGACGTACCGTCCGTCCGAATGAGCAGATCCGGTCGCCCGACCCAATCGCCTTCCTTGAGCGTGCCTTGGTAGATCGTCGCTGCGCCGCGTTCCATATGCGCGCGCGTTGCCGCGAAAAGCGCGTCCGGATCGCCCTCGCTCGGCACCTCCTCCAGCGCGCCGAACTGCTCGATCACGCGCTTTTCATGCAAGACCCCGTCCTCTCGCAAGCGCTGCAGCATTGGCGGTATCTCTCCTTTTTTCGCAGGATCGCCAAAAAGATCCCAATAGAGCCAATTGGGGCATTTCGCGTGCTTATAGAACGCGTCAGGCGTGAGATATGGGAGGATGCGAGACATGCTGGTACTTTACAGGAAAAGCATTTTTGAACTAGGGTGGACACCTTGGATTTCCAAGGAGGCTTGCGTGTGGATGATTCAAGCGCTCTGTAGCGCCTTCTTCGACTCAGTCTATAACGGATTATCCCATTCCGTCGGGGAACGCTGGTCAATTCAAGCTATCGCTTGGTGGCAGCGCCTCTCGTCATGTATCTGCGTCGTTGTGCTCTCTCTCATCTTGACGGGCCGCGGCCCGTCCGCGCCTGGCGCCGCCTTTTGGCTTCCGGCCGGATTCAGCATCCTGCTCAATTCGATCACCTCGCTGCTCTATGCGCGCGCGTTGCGCGCATCGCTGTCGCTCACCGTGCCAGTCACGGCACTCTCCCCCGTCCTGCTCCTGATCAGCGTTCCGCTTATGACAGGAGACTCTATCCCGATGCTTGGGATGATCGGTATCGTCATCATCGCTTGCGGATTGTATCTTCTGAATGTCGAGACGCTCCGCACTCGCGGCTTTCTCGGACCTTTCAAGAGCGTCTGGAGCGAGAAAGGATCGCGCCTTATGCTGATCGTCATCGTCTGCTGGGCGGTCACGGCGCCGCTTGATCGCCTCGCAAGCCAGGCCTGGCATCCGTTCTGGTTCGCCGCCTCACTGCATGGCGGCACATGCCTTCTTCTCACGCCTGCTTGGCTCCGCGCACGGCGCCATCATAGCAACAATGGGGAGTGGAAACTCGCCGGACTCGGCCCCGTGACGGGCGCTGCGCTGATGCTTCAAATGACTGCGATCGTTTCCGCGCCCGTGGCTTTCGTGATCGCCCTGCGTCGATTCTCGGCGCCGCTGAGCTCCATTTGGGGCCGGATCTTTTTTCACGAACCGAACTTCCGCACGCGCATCCTCGGCGCTGTCATCATGACAGCAGGAGGAGCCGTCATGCTCCTGTCGCTCTGAAAACGAGCGGCTTTTTTCTTTCAAAAACCGTCCCGGACCCCGGGACGGTTTGTCGTTATTTGGATTTCGCTTCGACCATGACGCTCGTCATGACGTCTCCGACC
>CAYMBC010000061.1:0-5641 GCA_964388605.1 uncultured Gammaproteobacteria bacterium | reverse complement strand
CCGAGGAGCTGTTTAACGACGTCCAAAGGCAGCTGACAATGGAGAAGAAAAAGACCGAGTGGGGATCGAAGGAGTTTGCTTTCACACGACTGATGAAGTGCGGCGTATGCGGCTCGGGTGTCACGGCGCAGGAGAAGTTCAAGAGCCTACGCGACGGCACTCGCCAGCGCTACGTCTACTACCATTGCGGCCGAACTACCGATAAGGACTGCAAGGAGCCGTACGTCCGCGAGGAAGCACTCATTGAGCAGCTTGTCAGTATTCTCGACGAGCTGGAAATCGATCACGCGGTTTCGAGAAAGAAGTTCCAGGAGGAGCTTGAGAAGAATCAGCGATTCATGGCCTCGATGCTCGACACTGAAACGGTCGTGAAGATGCCGCGGCTGGATCACAAGAAGTACCTACGCCACGTCCTCACGAACGGGACAAAAGAAGATAAGCGGGAGCTTCTCCGCAGTGTTCAATCTCAAATGGTGCTTACAAATAAGGGGATAGCGATTGCCCAGGTGGAATAAATTTGGTAGGTACGAAACGGCACATTTCATCACCTCGTGGGCCCATACTGTGGGCACCAGCCAGGTGGTTGAAAGGCTATTATTTGCCTGCTAGTGAATCGATCTTATTCACCATTGCCTCCAGCAAAGGAAACTTTTTCCGCGTGCATAGAGTCTTTGCTACTTGTGTAGTAACATGCAGGGAGCATCTTGAGAATATCAGCGTCTTTATTAACTCTTTATCTCTACACAAGTTAGTTTAGTGCAAAGCTTGCACCCCTTAATTTAAGGGGTATGTCGGTATGTCAAACTACAACTTTCAAACGCTTAGTGCTAAGGATTTTGAGGAATTTTCAAGGGATATCTTGCAAAAACATTTCTCAGTATACTTTGAATCTTTTAAACAAGGTGCAGATGGCGGTGTGGATCTTTATCACTCGTCTTCCAAGGATGGGAAAATTATCGTACAAGCCAAACATTGGTTTCAGACCGGATTTTCTAAATTGAAATCACATTTGCAAAACAAAGAGTTAACTAAAATTAAAAAGCTCAATCCGTCGCGCTACGTACTTACTACGAGTGTTCCACTTAGCCTTGGTAACAAAAAGGAGTTAGTTAAAATCTTGAACCCATTCGTTAAATCAACCTCTGACATTTTTGGTAAAGACGACCTGAATAATTTGCTTGATCAGTTTCCTGACATCGAAAGGCTTCACCACAAACTTTGGTTTTCAAGCACTAACGTTTTAAGGTCCATTGTTAACAACGGCATGAATGGTAGATCGCAATTTACAGAGGAGGATATTTTGCATACATCAGCTCGTTATGTGAATAATCAGAACTTCGATGCTGGTCTCAAGATTCTTAATGATTCACGCTTTTTGATAGTGACGGGTGAACCAGGTGTTGGTAAAACAGTCCTGGCGAAGATGCTTTTGTTTGAACTGTTGGGAGATGGATATCAACTTATAAGCATTACTGAGAAGATTTCTGAGGCTGAAGGTGTTTGGGGCCTCGAAGACAAGCAAGTCTTCTATTTTGATGATTTCTTGGGTTCAAATTATCTTGAAATTTTGCAATCAAAAAATAATGATTCTCAGCTAGTTAATTTTATAAAACGAGTACAGGCAGATCCTAGAAAGAGGTTTATTTTGACAAGTAGAACTGTAGTTTTAAATCAGGCAAAGCAACAGCTGCAGAAGTTAAACGATCCGATCCTGAAGCTTTCTGAGTACGAGATTCATGTAGGTCACTATGATGATTGGACAAAAGCTCAGATTTTATACAATCATGTTTTTTTCTCAGGTTTGGGAGATGATTTCAGAACAGCTTTTTATGAGGATAAAAACTATTGGAAGATAATTAACCACCAAAACTTCAGTCCGCGCTTAGTGGAGTTTGTTACAAATGCTGCCAACCTTAAGGGCATATCCTCAAAAGATTACTGGCAATTTGCTCTTGATTGCTTTGAGAATCCTGCTGAGATCTGGAATTATCAATATGAAAGGCAGATAGATGATTACGCACGATTCTTAATCTGCTCACTTTTGAGTCTGGGGTACGATACTAAGGAAGAGCTCCTTCAAAATGTCTTTGAAGCGCGATTGGAGTATGAGATTCGTAAAAATGGTTTTAAAAGAGAGAACAACATTTTTAACCTAAAGATTAGAGACCTTCTGGGGAGTTTTTTTACGTGCATTCATTCTGGAAAAGAACGCACCTATCACTTTTTTAACCCCTCCATCATAGACTTCCTTATCAGCTATCTTAATAAGGCTGATGCTGAGAGGTGGAGGATACTTGAGTCAGCTACTTATTTAGAGCAATTTAGAACACTTTTCAGCAAACTTACTTCTTCAAACAAGGGTTTGGTATTTACTGCACCGGAGGATAAGAAGAAATTGTTTGAATTGTTTGTTTCAAAGGAAAGAGAACTAAAAATAATCAAAAATGGTTCACGCGAAGCCCACCTGATCGATGCCTATCAGACACTCTTTGATGCCGAAACCATCAGTGAAAGGTGCCTGGAGCTGTTAAAGCGGTTAAAGGTGCACGAAATTAGTTCTATACAACTTTATTCCTGGATGTCCTTGCTGGAATATCTTTCTTATGATGAGTGGTGGAGAGAGGCTGTTATTCCTCGGTGGACTGAAATTGCTGATTCACTTTTTCAAAAAGTTTCAGAAAAAGATGAATTGGAAAATATACTGTCATTGTTTAAACAATATGATCAGGATTTTTCTGAATATGTTCAGAATGGTAGAAGTGGTGAAATAGTTCAGATTTCTTTAGAAGATTACTGGGATAATGAAGTTGATGCTATTAGATGGGGTAATAATGAAATCAAAAATTGCCGTACTCAAGATGAGGTAGAGGATTATCTTGATAGGGCCTATAGTGAAGGTGCAAAGTTTAATGCGCAGTTTGACATTTCAAAAGTAAAGTCACTGGAAAAGCTTTTCAGTATTGATACTGAGGAGCTCGCAGCTAGTAATGCCGAGGCGGCTGAGGCAGAGGATCATCTTAGAGGTTATGGTTCTAGTGGGGGCTTCTCTGACAGCGGCAGTTCAGCGGAAAGAGTTGATCAACTCTTCTCTGGCCTGGAATAGCGTTGAATAGCAACGGTTAGGTACCCGGCCGACGTATGGCATCCTCGTTCACCATCTTGTCATGGGGGGTACACAAAAATACCGGGCAAGGGCCCGGTATTTTTGCTTTCAATTTCAGGTATTCCGGTCTATCGGAGCTCCGTCCGACTTGCCCGGACGTTCCGGTCTACCTGAACTTTATTGTTTTGGCTCGACGTACCTGTCAGGACCCGTATGTGTTAGGGCTTTTTGAGACGGTCTTTCAGCGATTCTCAGGAGACGTTCCGGTCAAGGCTAATTGAGACATATTGGGACTGAAATGGGCTGATTGTGAATTGTCTCAAGAGTCGCCAAACGCTGGGAGCCAAACGATCATGGGCTGGTCCAGCCGGGCCCGCGTGCTTGCCGGGTCATTCCACCATCATATGCTCACCTTTGCGGAGCGAGAGATTCTTCATGCCGAGTGCCGTGACGGCGCCAATCGCCACCAGCGCAGCGGAGACGGTGAAGACGGTGCCGTAGGCAGCGATCTGCGCCTTCAGGATCATGAGGGCGGTCGCAGTGGCTTGCGCGGCCGGATCGGTCGTATTGAGCGTGCTTGAGGCCGCGATCTCGAGCAGCTTGCTCTTGGTTGAATCCGCCAGGATCGTCCCGAACACGGCGATTCCGAAGGCACCCGCGATGTTGCGCGCGAGCGCGAGGATGGATGATGCGATGCCAATCTCCTCCGGCGGCACTGACGAAGCCACGGAAGCCGTGCGCTGGGCCATGCCGAAACCGAGGCCGAAGGCCATGACCGAGAGCGGGATGATCACGTCGATCAGCGTCGAGCGCGGATCGAGCCGTATGAACAAGAACAGCCCCACGGCCGCCAACGCGGTGCTGGCGGCGATGACATAGCGCGGCTGGACCTTGCCGGTCAATCGTCCGCCGATCGGCGCCGCCAGCATCATCATGGCCGCCATCGGGATGAAGATGTAGCCGGTCTGTGTCGCATCGTAGCCAAGATACGTCTGCACGAACAGCGGGATCAGGAACAGGCTGCCCATCATGCCCATGAAGACGATGAAGTTGTTCCAGATCGCGTTCACGAACACCGAGTTTCGGAAGAACTTCAGGTCGACGATCGGATCGGGATGACGGCGCTCTATCCGGATGAAGACGCCGAGGAAGCCCAGCGTGACCGCGTAAGCGATCAGGCTCTTCGGCGAGAGCCAACCCCAGTCAAGACCCTTGTCGAGTACGAGAACCAGCGCGGAAAGCGCCGCACCGAGCGTGAGCGAGCCGAACCAGTCGAAAGCAGCAGGCTTGCGTTCGGAGACGGACTCGCGGATGAAGGCCTGCGCCATGCCGAGGCCCAGAAGGCCGACGGGAAGATTGATCAGGAAGATCGAGCGCCAACCGAAGTGATCGATGAGCGGGCCGCCGAGCAGCGGGCCGAAGACAGCCGCCGCCGCGAATGACGCCGACCAGATGCCGAGCGCCTGCGCACGCTCCTTTTCTCCAGGGAACGTGACCGCCACGATGGCCATGGCCGTCGGATAGTCGGCGGAGCCGGCGATCGCCTGGATGATGCGGAACGCGATCATCGAGTCGAGGTTCCAGGCGAGGCCTGCCAGGACCGATCCGACGATGAACACGGTGAAGCCGATCACGTAGACGCGCTTGCGGCCGATCATATCGCCGAGCTTGCCCCAGATCGGGACGAAGATGGCATTTGCTAGGATGTAAGCGGTCGCGATCCATCCCGCAGAGCCCACGGTGATGCCGAAATCGCCGATGATGTCCGGAAGCGCCAGATTGACGATGGTCTGGTCGAGACGGCCGAGAAACGTGCCGACGATGACGGTCAAAAGGACCAGCCAGCGCAGGCGCCCCGTGTTTTCGGCGGTCGTCGTGGTTTCGCTGGACATGGCTTATTTGAGAATCGTGACTTTGGCTGACATGCCGTTCTTGAGCTCGGCGTACGCGTCGGCGTTAAAGCGGATCTTCACGTCGAACTGCTTCGTCTCGCGTTTGTCGGAAATCGAGAAGGCCACGCCCGATTCGCGGGAGGTTTCAGCGACCTCATCGACGATGCCGGCGTATTCCTTCGAGTTGAAGGCATCGACCGTGAAGCGGGCGACCTGTCCGACGCGAACGTCCTCGAGGCCCTTGTCTTCCGCGATGCGCGCCACGACACGCAGGTCGCGCGGATCGATCATGGTCACGACGGATTCGCCGCGATTCACGAGCCTGCCGATGTCGCCGCGGGCGGAAATGATCTCGCCCGCGATTTTCGTCTTGATGAGTTCCGTGCCGACGCGCGCCACGACGAAATTAGCCGGAACGACGTCGCCTTCGTGAACGGTGACTTCCTCGAGCGTCCCGGAGCCGAGTGGCGCGAGCCCGATCGCGGGCGCCGCGATCTGGGCCTGTTCAATGGCCAAGCGGGCCGAAGCCGCGCGCACATAGGCCGCGACGCCGATCACGGCGGCAGCCAGCACGATCGCGAGTGCGGCGAGCACGCGCGGGGAACGGCGAAGCTTGGCGATGGGGTGGGTGGTGTCATTCATACAT
>CAYMBC010000060.1:0-5663 GCA_964388605.1 uncultured Gammaproteobacteria bacterium | reverse complement strand
GCGGCAAGCACGACTTCAAAAACAGTGTGGCTGTAGTAGTCCAAACCGCGGACAAGATGCGGTTGAAGCTGATACGGCACTTCGAGCTCATCGAGATACTCGAGCACGCGGATGAAGTGATTCTTCGATTCTTCGTTCAAGAAATCGACAATCTGCGGCGCTTCGGCTTTGACCGCGACGCAACCTTCTTCCTTGCAGTCGAGGACGCGCAGCGGATTGCGCTGGAGGCGCTTCTTGCAATTCTCGCAAATTTGCGAGCGCTTGCTGCGGTAGTAGTTGACCAGCTCGTTCTTATAAGCCTCGCGTGAAGGCGCGTCGCCGATCGAGTTGACCAAGACAAGCGCGTCGAGGCCTATTTCCTTGAAGAGCGTGTGCGACGCGAAAATGAGGTTAGCGTCGATCACCGGATGCTTGTCACCGAAGACGTCGAGGCCGGCCTGGGTGAACTGGCGGTAGCGGCCGGACTGCGGACGCTCATGGCGGAAAACGCGGCCCCAGGTGAACCATTTGATCGGCTGGGGCTGGTTCCACATACCGTGGTTCACGTAGGCGCGAGCGAGCGGAGCGGTGAGCTCCGGACGGAGCGTCATCGATTCTCCCCCCTGGTCGACGAACGAATACAATTCTTTTTCAACGATGTCGGTCTGCTTGCCGACGCCGCGCACGAACAGGGCGGTCTCCTCGAGCGTCGGCGTATCAACGCGCTCGAAACCAAAGCCATTCGCGATGGATTCGACGGCGCCGCGAATCAGCGCCCAGAATTTCTGTTCGCCAGGCAGGACGTCTTTCATGCCGCGCAAAAGGTTCGGGGGCGGGACGGTGCGTTTCGGCTTCGGCGCCTCGCCTTCCGGCACTGAAGGCGCGGCCGGTTTACCGGCAACGGCTCCCCCTTTGGCCGGAGCGATCGTCTTTGCGGGCTTGTCTGCAGCGGCTTTGGCAGCGGCTGGTTTTTTGGTCTTGGGCATGCGGGCGATTAGTGGTCGTGGCTTATGGCGCGCGGAAGATCGTGGCGCGGTCGATCGGCCAGCCCCTTATCCAGACGCGTCCGACGATATTCGCGAGGGGAAGGGGGCCGAAAATGCGGGAGTCGAGGCTGGCGGAGCGGTTGTCCCCCAAGACGAAGTATTCGTCCTTTCCAAGCTTGACGGTGCGATCGCCGCGCGTAGAAACGTCAGACGGCAGGTAGGCGCTTTCGTCCAAAATTTCTCCCTCGGGAGACGCTTCGTTGAAAATCACGACGTGATCTCCGGCCACCTTTACGGTTTCTCCCGGAAGGCCGACGACGCGCTTGATAAAGTACTGGCGCGGATCGAGCGGATAACGGAAGACGACAACCTCGCCTCGCGCCGGCGGACGGAACCGGTAACTCAGCTCGTCGATGATCAGATACTCGTGATCGTCGAATGTCGGCTCCATCGAGGCGCCTTTGACGTAAAACGGCTGGATCAAGAAATACCGAATCGGCAAGATGATCGCTAAAGAGATAACGACGATCTCGACCATTTCGATGGCGAAGCGCCCGACCGCAGCAAAAAAAGACTGCGTATCGTCAGGCTGTTCGGCGTCGGCCGATGCTTCAGGATTCGGTACGGGATTCGTGTCAGGCATAATTGCAGTCCCCCATCAATCAAGGGGTCGAGGGACACTCTTCGCTCACCCATTCTTGAACCGCGGAAAAACAAGCGCAAGGCTTGACGCCCGCAGCTCCCGAACGGAGTGAGGGAGCGAAGGGTGGTGGACGTTGGTGGATTCGAACCACCGACCTCTGTCGTGTGAAGACAGCGCTCTAACCAACTGAGCCAAACGTCCGCGCTAGGAGGGTCGGATTGCTGGACAAGCAGCGACTTTTCCTCTACTATACACGGGTACAGAACAGTTTAGCAGGCTTTTCGCCCTTGAGCAAGTCCTCATGAGACCACCGAAGATCAACCTGCTCACTCCCGGCGACGCTCACCGTCGACGTTTTTCGTTTTGGAAGGGCTCGTTAATCGTGCTCGCGACCTCCGTAGTCCTAGTACCGGTTCTCCTTTCCATGGCGGCAGGAAGGCTGATCAGCGCCGCGTCGAACTTGAATCCGAATGCTCGTGAGACCGAAAAAACCTCGATCTTCGACCAGGTCCGACGTCTCGTCGGCAACGGCGAAAAACGACTTCGCGGTGAAGATCGCGACCGCATCAACATCTTGGTGCTCGGCGAGGGCGGCGAAGGTCACGACGGACCGCACCTGACCGATACCCTCCTTTTCGTCACAATCAAGCCGTCAACCTCCGAAGTTGGAACACTCTCCCTTCCTCGCGATCTTTGGATCCCGTCGCCTGATGGCGGCAATGTGAAGATCAATGCCATCAACGCGTATGCCGAAGAGAAGCGCGCCGGCAACGGCGGCGCGAAAACGGCCGAGGCGGTTTCGGCGCTTCTCTCGCAGCCGATCGACTACTACGCGCGCGTCGATTTCTCGGCATTCAAAACGCTGATCGACGACGTAGGCGGCGTCACCGTCGACGTCGAACGCACCTTCACCGATTTCGCATATCCAACCGACAATAACCTCTACAAGAAAGTCCATTTTGAAAAAGGCTGGCAGGCGATGAATGGAGACACCGCGCTCGAATACGTGCGTTCGCGCCATGGCAGCAACGGCGAAGGCTCTGATTTCGCGCGCAGCCGCCGCCAACAAAAAGTCATCATGGCGCTCAAAGACAAGCTCGTTTCCTTCGATACGCTCCTCAACCCGTCGCGCGTCGCGAGCGTCCTTGAAACGCTGCAATCGCATGTCATCACCGACATGGAGCTGTGGGAAATCGTGAAGCTCGCCAAAGAGCTCAGGCACGTCGATCCGTCGAAGATCGTTCACCACGTGCTCGATGACAACCCCGAGGGGCCGCTCTACGCCACGACCGTGACCGTTTCGAACGGGGACGCCTACGTGCTCCTGCCTCGCAAAAGCGATTGGAGCGATATCAAGAACTTGGCGGAACGCGTCTTGGAACGCGCTGATCCAAACGCCTCGAGCGCGGAGGAACGGATCGTGCGCGTCGAAATCCAGAACGGCACGAAGCTTCCCGGCCTTGCAAAAAAAACGCAGGATCTCCTGGAGAAAGTCGGCTATAAGATCGTCTCGATCGGGAACGCGCCGGAGAAAGATCGGGAACGCACTGTCGTCTACGACCTGGCCAACGGAGGAAACCCGGAAGCGCTGCAGACGATCCGAAACCTTCTCGGCGCGGACGTCGCCCTTACGCTCCCCGGATATCTCTCCTCCAGCCTGACGCCTTCGAATATCGAGCTGTCAAACGGCCAGCAGCCGAGAACTCAAGGCGAAGCAGACTTCCTCGTTATTCTTGGTCGCACTTCCGCAAACTGATATGCCCGTCAACGCCACCGTCCATGCAACCCCTTCCGTCGCCCTCGTCGGCAGGAAGAATGTCGGAAAATCATCGCTCTTCAATCGGCTGATTGAAAAAGATCAAGCGCTGGTTTCCGATATCCCGGGCACGACTCGCGACGTCGGTATCGGCATGGCGCGCTGGCGAGGACAGCTGCTGACGCTGCTCGACACGGGCGGCCTCGACATCGTGAAACGCGATCAGATCGAAGTGAACGTCCGGAAGCAAGCGCTTCGCGCCGCGCAAAAGTCGCACGTCATCCTGTTCGTAGCCGACGGACTGACCGGCCCTCTTTCAACCGACGTTGTGCTCGCCAAGGAACTGCGCAAGGCAGGCAAGCCCGTCATTCTCGTCGTGAACAAGGCGGAGAGCGCCACGACGCGCCGCGAGATCGGCGACCAATGGAAGAAGCTCGGTTTCGGCGAGCCGATCGCCGTCTCCGCCGTGAGCGGCATGGGCACGGGCGACTTGCTCGACCGCATCTTCGCCGAAATCGAAAAAATTGAGCTGCCGCTCGACGAAATCGTCCCGGAAGCGACGGTCGCCCTGATCGGCCGTCCGAACGTCGGAAAGTCTTCGCTTCTGAACGCCATGATCGGCGAAGACCGCGTCATCGTTTCGGAAGTGCCGCACACGACGCGCGAGCCGCAGGACACGCTTCTCTTCTACAAGGACAAGCCGATCCTCGTCGTCGACACGGCGGGTATCCGCAAGCGCGCCAACATCGAGCGCGGGCTCGAGTCCGCTTCGGTCGGAAAAAGCCTGACCACGATCAAGCAGGCAGACGTCGTCTTGCTCGTGATCGACGTCCAGGACGGCATCTTGGCGCAGGACAGCCATCTGGCCGGCCTCGCCGCCGAATCCGGCAAGGCGATCGTGCTCGTCCTGAACAAATGGGACACGCTCGCGTCGAAGACGACCAAAACGGGCGACGAAGCCCGCGAAGACGTCCACAACGCGCTCCCCTTCCTCCGATGGGCGCCGATGGCGTTCGTCTCGGCCAAAACGGGCATGCGCGTCCACACGCTTCTCGACATCGTCCTCAAGGCGAAGGTGAACCGCGAGCGCACCCTGACGGAAGAAGAGCTCGATCGCTTTGTCGCGAAGCGCGTGAAGCCGTACCTCGAATCGCGCATCTCGCACAAAAAGACCGCGATGGGCGTGAAGCGCAAGCAAACGTACGTCTACGGCATCCGCCAGCTTTCGACCGCGCCGCCGAAGTTCATCATGATCGTGAAAGACAAGAACTTCACCGATCCGACGATCACCAAGTTCGTCGAGAACCGCCTGCGCGAAGAGTTCGGCCTCGACGGCACGCCGATCACGGTGAGCTATCGCGAGATTGAAAAGTAGCAAAGAAAAAACGCGCCTTACCGAGGCGCGTTTGCGTTTGCGAGCAGTTCGGAACGTACTTTCTCGCATGTTTGCGGCGCACGCTGCTCCTAAAAAACCTTCCGCGTCAAGCGTGACGGCGCAAGACAGGTACACGCGTTTCGGGTAAAATGAACGGGCTATGCTTCTCATCGTCGGCCTCGGCAACCCCGGCAAGAAATACGAAAAGACCCGGCACAACGCCGGGTTCCGGGTTATCGATCTTTTAGCCGAACGCTGGAAATGCGATCACTACGACTCGGCGTTCCAAGGCGAGCTCGTAAAATGCTCGGCACAGGGGAAAAAAGTCCTGTTGCTCAAGCCGCAGACATTCATGAACCTCTCAGGGTCTTCCGTAGCCGCCTGCGCCAAGTACTACAAGATCCCGGCATCGAACGTCTGGGTGATCCATGACGATCTCGACCTGCCGTCCGGCAGCTTGCGGTTGCGCGAGGGCGGTTCTTCGGGAGGCCACAACGGCGTGCAATCGATCATCGAAAGCCTCGGTACGCGCGATTTCACGCGGTTCCGCCTTGGCATCGGACGGCCGGACGGCCCGACGCCGATCGAGGAACACGTGCTGCAGCCGTTTGCCGCCGGGGAAAAAGACGCCGTTCAAGACGCGATCCAGCGAGCCGCCGATGCTGTCGAGGCTTCGCTCAAGGATAGCCCGCAAAAAGCGATGAACGTGTATAACCGCTGACATGGCCTCGCACGCTGATCACAACCTTTGGGAACAGGAGCGCGCTTTTTTGGAACGCGAACGCGCTGAAAAGCCGGAACTGTTCAAAGTCGATCCGACGACACGTGCCGGTATTTTGCCGTCGATCGGCATTACCGGACTCCATCCAGACTTGCCGACAGGCTATATCCGCTACTCCCCGCTCGACTTCTTGGTGGAAGAAA
>CAYMBC010000059.1:0-5672 GCA_964388605.1 uncultured Gammaproteobacteria bacterium | reverse complement strand
AAAACGTGAGGTGGCGCTTGTCGCCGACTTCGTCGATATCGCCCGTGCGCACGCACTTCTGCACGTCGGCCAGGCGCGTCCCGGCGGGATGTTTCTCCCCCAAAAGATACGGCACGAGCGGATGCATGCCGGCGGTCGTAAAAAGAACCGTCGGATCGTTTTCGGGAATCAAAGAAGCCGAAGGAATCACGCTGTGTCCTTTCTCCTTGAAAAAGTCCAGAAATTTTGCGCGGATTTCGTTGGTTGTCATGGTATTTCTCAGTGAAAAACTGTAACGACTTCCCGAGAAAATGGCAAATGCCGCAAGCCTGTTCAAGAACCGTTTGCGTCTCCAAGCCATTGACAAAAACGCTGAAACGTGCTATCCTGTTCTCAACCCATGAGGGGCAACAAGCCCCGCAAGGGGCGTACCAAACATCCACCACGACGGAGGTTTTTCATGCGCACCTTGACGATCGCCTTGCTCTCTCTTTTCATTTCGTTTTCCGCGGCCTGCGCGACCGATGACGAGACCACGGACACCGATAGCCCTATCGGCCAAGGCCCGGACGGCGGTTCTTCCGGTAGCACCTGCGGTGACGGCGTCTGCAACGCCACTGCAGGCGAAAACAAAGAGAACTGTCTTAAAGACTGCAGCGGGCGCTGCGATGCAGTTCCCGGAAATCCGGTGTTCTGCCTGGATAGCCGGGGAAACCCGACCTGTAATCCGGTCGGAACCGATTGTACCCTGCCTACCATGTATGGCTGCGGATCGGGTCCCCGGCGCTGCCCCAATCACGCTGCGTTCGGCCGATGCTGTGACACGGACGATGGCGCCTCAAGCGACATCGTATGGTGCCCGGACCGCGCCAGCTGTGAAATGCCCGTGTCGGCGCCCCGCACCTGTTACGACGCCGTCTTCAGCTGCGCCTCGGGTAGCTAGAGCCTCACTTGTTCGCGCACCATGGCAAAGAGCCACGCTCTCGCCATCCAGGTGCGCTCTTTTTTTGACCGAAATTTACCTTCCAATTTCCCCCGCTTGGTCGAGACGCTCGCGACCGAGCGCCTCTGAAGACGAAGCCGCTTGAACGGCCCGTTGATATGCCTCGAAAGGCGCCGTGATCGGTTTCAGAGCGTCTTCTGTCAGCTGATCGCCCGCTTCCCGCGCAGCGCCAACGCAGCCGGCTCCGACCATGAGAAGCGCCGTCGAGAGGATCAGGAATTTGTTGCGGCGGGCAAAGTGGATGACGCGTCGCATCGGGAAATATCTTCAAGAACACTCTAACACATCGACGACTCTGCCGTGAAAATCTTACGTTGACGGGGTCAAGCCCCGGTGCTACGCTCTCCTCTTCGTTCTTTCACCTTCCACCAGGAGACGCTCATGCGGACGAAAAGACCGATCACGAACTGCTTGCTCGGCATTCATCTGGGTGACGCGCTCGGCGTACCCTTCGAGAACATGACTCGGGAAGAAGTCTTGGCTGCCACGAGCGGCACCGGCTGCACCGGACCGATGTTCGACCTTCCGATCCAACGGAAGGTTCCGGACACGCGCGGACTTCTGCCGGGCGCCACCTCGGACGATAGCCAGCTCGCAAACGCCGTCGCCGATGCGCTGATCCAAGGCGACGGCTACGATCATGAACTGATGGTGCTCCATCATCTCTATGCGCTCTGGCACGACATCGCCGGATGGGGCGGCACGACCAAGCGCTCGCTCTACGAGATCGACAAGTGGTACCGCGCAGCGAATGCCGGCATCCTCAAGCCGCCAGACTTCCAAGGCAACGCAAAGAACGCTGCGCTCTGGAAGAAGGCCGAACCGCGCTCTCCGTATCATCCGGCCCGACACGCACCCCAAAGCCGCGGCAATGGCATCGCGATGAAAGTCGCGCCGCTCGGCGCGTTTCTCGGAGCGCGCTACAGCACCCGCACGTTCGATTCCGGAGAAGCGTTCGCGCGCGTCTGGGACCTCGGGCGCATCACGCATGAAGATCCGATTTGCTCCATCGCGGCCTACGCGGTTGCGAGCGTCGTGGGCGATCTCACTTGCGGCATCAGCGCAGAATACGCGCAGATCAACATGATCAAGCGCGTGGAGCATGTGGAGGCATCGCTACAGCTCCAACATCACGGCTCGGACCGTTTTTCTCACGCGCTTCGAAATGCCCTCGCTCTTTCCTGCCGCCCCGAAGAACTCTGGGCATTCGGCAGCGCCGGGCGCTCGGACGCGCTCACGTCCGTCGCTCTCGCGCTCGTCATCTGGCGCCGCCACTGCGAAGACCGCGAACCGACGGCTGCCGTGCTGGAAGCCATCAATGCCGGCGGTGACACGGACACGGTCGCTTCGATGGTCGGCGCCATGATGGGCGCCGGAAGCGCCGAACCGGAGTGGTGGCCGAAAGCGTGGGTGGACTCACTCAAAGACGGCGGCTCCCTTGCTCGCAGTCTCGGCTCGGAACTCAGCGGAGTCGCACGCGGCAACGCGCTGTCGCCCGGCTGGGATCGCTCGGAACTGCTTCGCAAGATCTATGCCTAAAAGCTCCCCTTCGGGAGCTTCTTTTTTTACAGAATGACGCCGCCGCCAAGGACATCATCGCCGTCATAGAGCACGGCGAATTGACCCGGCGTGACGGCGCGCTGCGGCTTGGCAAAGCGCAGTTCGTAACCGACGCTCGTCGCCTGCGCCTCGCATTCCTGAAGCGGCTGCCGATAACGAATGCGCGCCTTGGCATACAGCGGCATGGACGGAGCGCGGCCGGAAACCCAGTGCCACTCGCCGGCTTCGAGCTTCTGCTTGAAAAGCGCCGGATGATCGGCACCTTCCGCGACTGTCACTGTTCCGCTCTCGACATCGATACCGGAGACGTAGTACGGCACGCCGCCGCCGATACCGAGGCCGTGACGCTGACCGAGCGTGAAGGCTTGGGCGTCGTCGTGCGTTCCGATAACTTTGCCGGCCGTCGTGACAATAGAGCCGGGCTTCGGCTTCAAGGCGCGCTTCAGGAACTCGCGAATTTCGACTTCTCCGATGAAGCAGATGCCTTGCGAATCTTTTTTCTCGGCTGTCTCAAGGCCTTTGGCACGGGCATAGGCGCGCACGTCGCGCTTGTCGAGATCGCCCACGGGAAACAGCACGCGCACGAGTTGCTCCTGGCCGAGAGAGAAGATGAAATACGATTGATCCTTAGCGCGGTCAAGTCCCGCAAGCAACGCGAACGAACCGTCAGGTTTTTTTTCAACCCGTGCATAGTGTCCCGTCGCAATGTAGTCGGCACCAGCCTTCAAGGCCTCTTTCAGGTAGAGGTCGAATTTCACGGCCCTGTTGCACATGACGTCCGGATTCGGCGTGCGCCCGGCGGCGTATTCGCGGTAAAGATACTCCACGACCGCCGCGTTGTATTCCTTTTCAAAATCGAATGTCACGAACGGAATGCCGAGCTGGGCAGCGACGCGCATGGCATCGCGGCGCTCCTCTTTCCAAGCGCACTCCCCCGTTTTGAGGTCCTTGGTGTCCGACCAATTTTTCATGAAGGCACCGACGACATCGTATCCCTGATCCAACAGCAAAGACGCGGCGACGGAAGAATCCACGCCGCCGGACATGCCGACCATGACTTTCGGTTTGCCGTTGTTCTGCCACATAACGCTCCAACATAACAAAAAAGCCCGGCGCGATCAAGGCTGATCGAACCGGGTGCTGCGGAACTCGTTCGTCAGAAGCGGCGATACTTCGCCATGACCCCGTGCTTGAGCCAGTCGGTATCGTATCCGGCCTGGGCCAGGAAGCAGTCCTGGCGCGGGATCTTGGTGCCGAGCTTCGACTGGTGGCGCGCCCAGAGGTCGGGCCGGGCCTGCTGATCCGGCACTTCGTACTTCTTAAGTCCCGCGCCGCGCGGCATGATCGGAGCCAGGCACTTGCCGTACTGCTCGACCATGAGCGCGAGCGGGAGTATCTCCTCAACGCCGGCTTGGGCGTAATAGAAGGGCTCGCCGCGCTCGATCGACCAGCCCATCCGGTAGTTGGCCCGGCGGTCGTCGACCGGCATGGCGGCGCGATTGTCGAAGAGGCCGACGCTGGCGAGCGCCTTGTTGCTCCAACAGCAGAACGTGTTCGCCAACCGGCCTTCCCGCACGGTTTCGGCGAACTCGTCGATCGCGACACCCGCCGCCAAGGCCCCTTCGTCGCACGCCTGGCATACGGCAGCCAACGTCTCTTCGTTGAGATAGCCGCATGCATCCGGCGAAAGGATCGTCGAGTACTGGACGCCGTCACTCATCTGGATACCAATCGCGTTGTTGAGCAAGCCGCAGAACAGGTCGCCCGGCTCGGCTTGCACGTGGACGCGGTCATCGCCGGCGAACGCGGCGCGCATCGCCTCCGCCGTCAGTCCGCAGTCGGCGCGCTCGCCGAAACGGGTGTCGACGAAGATCATGATGTCGATACGGTCGAAACCAAGACGCCCTTCAATGACGATGCTCTGGGCGAGGCCTACGGCCTCGCGAACTTGAGCGACGCGCCTCTCGACATCTTCTTCCTTGGAAGCGAACGAACGCAGGATGAGTCCCTTGCGAGCCCCCTGAACGAAAGAACGCAATCCCTTCATGAATGCGGCTCCTTTCCTCAGCGGCCATGATATAACCGCCTGAGCAGAAATGCGTCGTGTCCAAGGGTTTCTAGGACGATCGACTAAGAAGGATATAAAAAAACAACCATCCTGTCAATGGCCGTCTTTTTTACGACGCTCGTTCCGTCGCTTTTTCTTTGGGGGTTTCCGATGCCTCGACCACAGCCTGCTCAGCCCTGCAGGCGACCAGCGCGTTATTCAGTTCTTCGACACGTTTCAAAAGCGCCATTTCGACGCCAAGCTGGTCGCCAAGCTGAATGAGCGCACGCGTATCTTTCGGCAGGCATTTCCCGCCGTAGCCGCGATAGCCTTTATGGAAGACGTCGAGATGCGTCCTGCCAATGCGCTTGTCGGCAGCCGCGCCTTCTTTAACGATATCGTAATCAATTCCGAGCGCCTGGCAGAGATCGTACATCTGATTGGCAAAAACAACCTTGGTCGAGAACCAGGTATTGCTGTAGTACTTCACCATCTCCGCTTCGCGCGCCCCCATGATCCGCTCGAACGGCGCCATGGGCAAAAGATGCATGACGTCCAGAGCGATGCTGTACGACTCTTCCGTCGTCCCGATCAGCTGACGATCGGGGTAGTTCATATCCTGATCGGCGGAAACCTCCGTCAAGAATTCAGGATTGAACAGGAACTTGTGCTGCGGATATTCCCGCTGCATGCGTTCTGTCGTGCCGGGAAGCACCGTCGATTTGATGACGATGATTTTCGGATCCCGAAGCGACTCGATGGCAGAACGGACATAAGATTCGTCAAAGCCGATCTTACCGTCCTCTCCCGTGCGATACGGGGTCGGAACGCCGATAAAAACGATTTCAGCCTTCTGAAGCCGCTCAAGATCCTGAAAGCCGGGCTTCATCGGGTCATAGCCGATGAGGGTTTCTTGAGGAACCAATCCTCGATTTTTTTCAAAGTACCTAAAAAGCGCCCCGCCGACCATGCCGAGACCCATGACGCCAACAACCTGTATTGAGGTTTTTCGCATAGGTTGCAGTCAAAAACCTAACATAAAATGAAAAAATTGGCAAGAAAAATCCCCCGAGCAGGCGTGCA
>CAYMBC010000058.1:0-5944 GCA_964388605.1 uncultured Gammaproteobacteria bacterium | reverse complement strand
CATGATCTCAAGAGGCGGAAAGCGGTAAGTTTTTTCCGCATTCCGAGTCTTTCTGAATCAACCCGATCACGCGATGGACTGGTTGAAAGTAGCAGCACTGCTTCGCAGAATTCGGTAGGGCGATGAATCGGCGTTCGTGGAAACGTACGAATTTTTTGGACCGAAAATTTACCGTCATGCTTTGTTTCGTACGAGTTCACCGGAAACCGCGGATGATATCGTGGGGGAAACATTCGTTCGCGCTTGGGAAACGATCCGGATTAAATCTCAAGAAATCAGGCGTTTGCGCGCGTTTCTTTATCGCATCGCCAACAACCTGATCATTGACCAGTATCGATGTCGTGCCCGAGCGGCCGTTTCGATAACAGAGGAAATCGAAGAGGTGTTGCGGGCGCCGGGAGATCCGCATGCAGAGATCGACCGCCTGCTGAAAAGCGAGCTCTTGGTACGGGAATTGGGCCGCCTCAAACCGGAAACGAGAGATCTGCTCGTTATGCGCTACGTTGACGATCTTTCGATCGACGATATCGCCAACCTTATCGGAAAGAAAAAGAATGCCGTATACGTCGCTCTGCATCGTGCCGTCAAAGAATTGAAACTCGCATGTCCTGCAACCCCAGAGAATTAAAAAAACTGCGCCGCTTTCCGATCCCGGACAGCGCCCTTGTGGCCGGTCGCGAGCGAGTGCGCCTCGTTATGGCGGAGCAGCCTTTCGGTACGCAAACCGCTCGCTGGTTCAGCCTGTTTACCTTGAAACCAGCCTCGGTGTTGTTGGCCGTTTGCGCGCTCGTCTTTTCGAGCGGAGGCGCTGTCATGGCGTCTCGAGGGACGGTTCCTGGGGAACGGTTGTATCAGATAAAGCTCATTTCTGAGAACGTTGAGGAACGCTTGGCTATCGCGCCCGCGAAGAAATTCGCGGTTCAAGCGGCGCATGCTGGACGCCGTTTGGAGGAGACGGAAAAATTGATCAGCAATGATAAGATGGTCGAAGATGATCGCAATGAGCGTATTCAGGATGCCTTGCGAGGTTACGAAGGCCATCTTTTTTCCATGAACGAACTTGCGGTCCGTTTATCCGTTGAAACTCCGGAACCCGCAGAAGCCAAGCAAGTGATCGAGGCTGCTGAGAACATCCTTGATCGGCACGCCGATCTGGTCGTTTCTGCTACGATCACCGCTCCTCTCGTTGCCGCCTCCGTTCTTGCTCCAATCGACAGTACGCTCGACTTGCAGGACGAGGTTTTCGCGTCCATGGGGCAAGAAGCAGAGCGGCGCGCCTTCGAGAGGGAGGGGGATGGGGATCATGATGTCGAGAAGCGTTCTCTCAAAGATCGCCATAGCGGACGTTCCAAGAAGATCCAGGAACGCCTTCGATCGTTGCAAGCCGAACTCGGTTCAAATAAATTGGAAACGCGCTGAAAACATGCTAGAATTCGATCTAGCGCTATGTCAGCGAACTTCTTGATGGCACGGAACGGGTTGGCGTTCGGCATGCTGTTCTTGTGTTTAGCCGCCCCGGTTTCCGCGGCAGATTTTTTCAATATCGATACCGACAAGGATGGTTATGACGATGCTACGGAAATAGCCAACGGCTATACGCCCTACGGTCTCGGACGTCTCGATCAAAACGATGCTGACGCCGACGGCTTGCTTGATGCTGATGAAATCGTTTTTGGAACGGATCCTTATCTCCAAGACTCGGATCAAGACGGTTTTACAGACGGTCTTGAAGTTCAGAACGGCTACGACCCAACGGCGGGTCGGGGTATCAAGCTTAAAAAAAGGATCGTCATTGTGCTTGCGACGCAGACGCTCTTCTACGCTCTTGGTCCGAAAAAGCTCGGTGAGTTTTCGGTATCCACCGGGCGTCCGGGCCATCCGACGCCGATCGGCACGTTCACCCTTCGAGACAAGAAGCCGCGCGCGTGGTCAGCATCTGCAAAGCTTTGGATGCCCTATTGGATGCCGTTCATCGGCACGACATACGGGATACACGAGCTTCCTGAATGGCCCGGCGGCAAGAAGGAGGGGGAGGCGAGCCTCGGCACGGCTGTTTCTGGCGGCTGCGTACGTTTGGGTGTCGGCGCTGCCAAAGAGGTCTATGAGTGGGCGGATAAAGGAACCGAAGTTACAATTTCAAAAACATGACATACGAGCTGCGCGATCCGATCCATCAGACGATCGATTTTGACGAGCGCGAGAAAGCGGTTATCGGCCACCCGATTTTTCAACGCATGCGCTATGTCCGGCAGCTCGGGTTGTCGTACTTGGTATATCCGGGATCGACGCACGACCGTTTCAGTCATATGCTCGGCGCCATGCATCTTGCCGGGCGCGTATGGGATAACATCGCGCGAGTCAGCGCGGATGTCTTGCTTCCGATGTATGCAAAGAGCGATCTTTCGTATTTTCGATCGATCTTGCGTTTTGCCGCCTTGCTGCATGACGTGGGGCACGCTCCGTTCTCTCACGTTTCCGAAAAGCTGATGCCAAAATTTTCAGAGCTCGAATCGCCGCGTTCGTGGTACCGCTCGTTCGATCTTGACGCTCCGGCGGAGCACGAAGATTACTCCGTCATGCTGATCGCGGCGCTCGGTCGCGACCGCTCCGTTCCTATTGAACCGCACGAGGCGCAGGATATCGCATCTCTGCTGCATCATAGCGTCAAACCGTCCGCGCAGTGGGCCAAAAAATACGGAGGCAAGAAGGGCGCCATTCACGGCTTGTTGAGCTCGTTGATTTCAGGCGAGCTCGATGTCGATCGGATGGATTATTTGATGCGCGACGCGTATTACACCGGCGTGGCCTACGGGTTCTATGACAAAGATCATCTCATCAGGAACCTCGGAGTGACGCTTTTGAACGGCCGCCCGGCGCTGACGATCGATTCAACGGCCATGCGCGCTTTTGAAGACTTTCTTTTGGCGCGCTACCACATGTTCTTGCAGGTGTATCATCATAAAACAACGAACGGATTCGATCATTTTCTGAAACAGGCGTTCGCCCGCCGCGAAGTGGAAATCCGCGTTCCCGGCACCGTGGCAGGGTATCTGGAGATGCGCGACAGCACGTTTCTCGAGGCTCTTTTTGATGCCGCGAAAGATCCAAAAAACGCGTGGTCGCGCCGTTTCGCCGGACGCGAGCCAGCCAAGCGCCTGTTCGCCGCGAGCGGGGATCACCCGGAATCGCGGATCGTGATGCGAAACCTTCGCAAGGCGCTGGCCAAAGCCGGCGTTCCCTTTTTTACCATCAATTCGCATCAATATCTTTCCAAGCTTGATGCTTTTCGAACCTTTAAAAAAACCGAAGGCGCGCGCATGTACGTGCGTGAAAAATCGTTGAACAGGAAAATATACACGCCGGTCGAGCATTACAGCGCTTTGCTCAAGAAATACAACGAAGTCATCGATATCGTGAATTTGTACGTCCTTTCAGAGCACGAGGCGGCAGCGTTGAAAGCGATTGGGGCTTGAAAACGAGAAGGATTTACGCAGCGGGCGGCCTGGACAGAAAGGCTTCGACGTGCTAGAACCTTCATTCTATGGATACCACCGCGCTTGTTTCGGCATTGCAAGGGCAGCCCGCCTATCGGATCGCGCAAGCGAAAGAGCTTGTTTTTCGAGGGCTGATTTCCAATTGGAGCGAAGCAACCTCGCTTTCCAAGGAGTTGCGGGTGAAGCTGGCAGCGGAGATTTCGATTTCGAGCGTCGAGAGCGTGCGCTCCGCGTCCTCGACGAAAGGCGATACGCGGAAGGAGGTGCTTCGTTTGCGCGACGGACAGCTGATCGAAACGGTGCTTATGCGGCACGAAGACGAGCGTGCCACCGTGTGCGTGTCGTCTCAGGCGGGATGCCCCATGGCTTGCGCTTTTTGCGCGACGGGGACGCTCGGCTTGAAACGCAATTTGACCTCGGAGGAAATCGTCGATCAAGTGCTGCACTTTGCACGGTTCTTGAAGAAAGAAGGCGAAGCGGTTACGAACGTGGTACTCATGGGCATGGGCGAGCCGTTTCACAATTATGACAACGTCCTTGCGGCGCTGCGTACGCTGAATGATCCAAAAGGTTTCGGTTTCGGCGCCCGTCGCATGTCGATCAGCACGTGCGGCATCGTTCCGGGCATTCTCCGGCTCGCCGAGGAGCCGATGCAGGTCAACCTCGCGGTTTCTCTCCATGCGCCGAACGATGATCTGCGTTCGAGGCTTATGCCGGTTAATAAGGCCTATCCGCTCGAGAAACTGTTCGACGCGATCAAAACCTACGTGCAGAAGAGCGGGCGCAAGGTCATGTTCGAATACCTCTTGATCGACGGCGTCAACGACTCGGTTCAAATCGCCGACGAGCTGGCCGATCTCCTGATTCGAGAGAATCCGGAAGGCAGGAATCGCCCCACGGGCCTCTATCACGTCAACCTGATCAAGTACCACACGACCGACGTTTCGGCTGCGGCTGCCGAACGTTTCGGATTGCCGATCAATCCTGCTTCCGGTACGGGCACGTTCCCGTCGTCGCCGGTCGATCGCCGCAAGGCTTTTCTGCAGGTATTGGAAGAACGCGGAATTTCGGTCACGCACCGCATCACGTTCGGGGAAGATATCGATGCGGCGTGCGGGCAGCTTGCAAACAAAGAGGCCTAACGGCTAAGGTGCTGGTAGGCCTTTTCTTTGTGGACAACAACTAGGCGAGGAGGCAACGATGGCTGCGAGACAACCTCAGGGCCGGAAGAAGACCCCCAAGCTTCACGGACGATACCTGATCCGCGGAAAGCGGATCACCGTTGAATACTTCAAGGGCTACGAACTTCGCCATGCGCAGCCGGATCTGGATATCTTCTTCTGGAACGGCGATGGCAGCACGATCGGCGAATCGGTGAAGCGGAACACGCTTTGGCTCGATACCGCCTATCGCGCGGAAGAGGCGTTCATGGTGCGGGTCTACGAGATCCAAACCATGCGCAAGTGGAGCAAGAGAGGCGACAATAAGCGCCGACCTCCGTACCAAAAGCAGCGCGAAGAGCTGCAGAAGAAGCTCTGCTTGCCCGGACCTGTACCCGAGTTCATCGTGAGCAAGGAGCACAACGATGTTCGGCAGCTTGATATCTGGTACGTGCGCGGAGACATCATCCGCCAATACCACGATCCGCATTTCGTATTCGGCGGCCACGACTTGGTCTACTCCTATATTCCGAAGCGGACGATTTTCATCGACGTCTGCCAGGACGAACGGGAGGTTCGGCACAGCTTGCATCACGAGATCGTCGAGCGCGAGCTGATGGAGAAGGGTTGGTCGTATAACCGCGCCCATGCCCGTGCCATCCGCGCCGAGCTCACGGAACGCCTCGAAGAGTATCGGCTGAAGAAGCCGCCGGTTACGAAGCCCGAACCGCTGCCGCTTTTCGCGATCGCGCAAGGGACCGATACGGGCTGCGGTCCGACGAGCATGAAGATGCTTCTCGACTTCGATGGCCACCTCGATCCTGAGACGGGAAAGCCATATGCCGAGGAAAGGCTCATCGCGCTCAGCCAATGCAATCCCGAACTCGGTACCGATCATGCTTCGCTGGTCGATGCGGCCCGGAAGATCGTCGGTGACGCTTTCATGCACGGCGAGAACGGAACGATGCGTCTTTTGCGCAGGCTCGTCGTCAAGGACCGCCGACCGGTCATGGTCGGTTGGTGGAACGGTTCGCATCGTACGTCGGAGGAGGTGCGTGCCGAACCAGCGTTGGATGAGGGGCATTACAGCGTCGTGAAGCAAGTCACGCGCACGCACGTGATTCTTGCCGATCCTTGGATCAGCGATGACTCCGAGGAAGGCGGTGCCGCGGGCGACAACAGGATTCCTATCAAGGAGTTCCTGAAGCGCTGGTACGACATGGATGGCGCCCCTACGAAGACCGATACTGGATATCATCGAGTTCGCGGCTGGTACCTTTGCCTCCACAG
>CAYMBC010000057.1:0-5995 GCA_964388605.1 uncultured Gammaproteobacteria bacterium | reverse complement strand
TGCTTCTTCGCCGCGGCGGCAATTTCTTCGGCATGGGATTCAGACCACTCATCGCCCCACTGCGCGATCGTCCGCTTAACCCGCGTTTCCCCCGTATTGTAAGAAGCCGCCAAATATTCGTCGACGCGCTGGGGATCGACATAATGCAGGTCCTTTACCGAAAGGGGCATGGAGGCCAAGATCGCGTCAAGATAAGCAATTTGCGCCTTGATTGCATTGACCGGATCAGACATACCCTCAGTGAAATCCTGGTCGAGAACCAGCTCCTTGCGCTTGGCCATCAAGGCATAGGTGCTGGGAATGAATTGCACGAGCCCGAGCGCGCCGGCCGAAGAGCGCGCATAAATATACGCTTTCTCCTGATTCCCCCCCATCGTTACGTAAAAAGCATCGATCGCTTCTTGCGCATGGGGCCCGGATAAGGCCGGCAAACCAACATGTTCAATAATCGCGATACCCTCGACAAGATACGGATCGATCACGTCCGCCACCAGGCGATCAGGAAAAGCGCGCGAGCGGACTCCGGAGGAGCGGAGGATTTCGTAGGCCGAATCGATTTCAAACCTCAAAACACTCTTGCCCCAAGCGACCATTTCATCCGTATGCAAACTGTCGGAATACGGCGTATAAACGACATCATGGAGCTCGTATTTCGGTTTTTTCTTGGAAATCGAAACGTCTTTAAAAATCGGGTATCGCACAGCGACAACAACGCGTTCACCCGCATCAATGACATACGTGGAATTCACTCCGTTGTTTCTTTTCACGCTGATCGAATACGCCTCGGGAACCTCAAGAAATTTGAGCTTCGTCCCATTCTTACTCGCTTCGACGTACTGGATATCGTTTGATTGCCGGTTCCAAACGGCCAAAGTGACATCCACCCAGACATCATAACTTGAAACCGTCCTGGGTTCCTTTTTTTCCGCGTTATCGATTCGTTCTTGAAGCACGGCTCTCGCTCGCAGCACGGCGCTCTCAAGCGTTGAAACCGTTTCGACAGGCGGGGGTATTTCGGCAGTCCGAGACGCCGTTCCGGACGTTGCCGATTCGATACTGGATCCGGAAACAGCCTGCTCGTCCGCAAGACGCTTTAAAAGCAGTCCGCGCGAAGCTGCGGAAAAACCCGTTGCGGGGTTATAAAATGTTCCATCCGACATTTCCAGCATGACCGGGTCTTCTGCACGCGCGAACTCGGTTGTTCCAAACAACAAAAAGCCAGCAAGCGCGGTGATAGCAAGAAGGATTCGACTACTCATAGGCATTCTCAAGAAATAGACGCGCTGGCCGGATTCTTCTTACCGCAGAGAGGTCGACATCGCGACAAGATCAAAGTCGCGACACGCGTTGCGCGCATTCCAGAGCAAGAATCCCCTGCCTCCCTGCACGTAAGGATGCTCGACCGGATTTTGAAACCCGAGCGTTCCCCGGCTATAGGGGAAGGATACACCATCGGAGAAACCGCCGCACCCTTCGGCAACGCATCCGCCAAGAGCTGGCCGAAGCCGAGAGCATCATCAAGATACCGCGTGACGTATCCGAACAGGTCGTAAGAAACCGGGATACCCTCTCCGATTTCAAGCTGTTCGTGCTTGGGCCGCTGCCCGTCGTAACGCGTATGCGAACAGATCCACTCGTGTTTTTTTCACCCCCGCCCCGGCCGCCGCGATCCCCCCCCTAGTGTCCGGCAATGACGTGGCAGTCTCCGCTGACACGTAAATCATTACATCCCAATCGGGAACAGGGGCGGCAAAAGACAAACCGAGCATCAACGCAGTTCCGGTAAAAACGAGCCAGAAGCGCGCGTAAACCAGGGCGCTCCAACGCTCGCGCGGATTTCGAAAGCCCGCGAGATCGGCATTTCTCTGTCAATTCGCGTAGGGTGGCTGCGCATCAAGGCGCGCAGTCAACGCCAAGCGCGCTGCTCCCCGCGCAACGACCAGGTTTACAACATCGCCGACGCGCAAAGACTGGATCGCCTTGGCCAAGGTCATTTTTCCTTCAAGCTTCTTGCTATTGATCTCCAAGATGATGTCCCCTTCTTTCAAACCGATGGCGCTTGCGGGGCTGTTCGGAAGCACGGCGGATTGCCCCAATTCGTTGGTAGCGACAAAGGCTCCGTACGCATGTTCGAGGTGGCGCTCAATTTGGAGCTCCGGAGTGACCGAAACGTACCGGACGCCAAGGCGCGGCCGCGCAATTGCCCCGTAGAGACGGTACGAATCGGCGACCTTTCTAATTTCGGAAACCGGGATGGCGAAACCCAAGCCCTGCCCGCCGTGCTCGACAGCCGTATTCATCCCGATAACCTTGCCATCGAGATTCAACAGCGGGCCTCCCGAGTTCCCCGAATTGATGGCGGCATCCGTCTGAAGCAATTCTTCAAGACGCTCCGTCACGCCCGTAACGTTGTTTTCAGCCTCCACCTCACGATTCACGCCCGAAAGAATGCCGCGCGTGACGGTATTGGCGTACTTGCCGAGCGCATTGCCGATCGCAATCGTCGTCTGTCCAAGGCGGTACGCATCATCGGATTCAAGCGGAATGGTCGGAAGGTTCCGGGCGTCGATTTTCAGCAAAGCAAGGTCGTTGACGGGATCAATATCGGCAACGCGGGCCGGGAACGAACGCCCGTCGAGCAGGAACACGGTAAGAACCGCGTTCCTTGAAGAGGCGACATGGCGATTCGTGGCGATCAACCCATCGGACGACAGGATGAAACCTGTCCCCTTCCCGACATCGAGCAGAGAGCGCTGCGGAACCAGCCCGCTCGCCGGCATTGCAGGCGCCTGTCCATCGTCCTGCTGCACCAAAAGAGAAACGACCGCAGGCGATGTCTTGGCGATCGTCTGTATCATCCTCTCCTCGTCGCCGGACGTCACGATGGGTTTTTGAGCGGCCAGCGCCGGCCGAAACGCAGCCGACCACGCGGCGTGCGCAGCTAGGGCGAGCAGGATCGCCAATGAGACATGCGACGCCGAACGAACGAGACGCGAAGAAGACGTGTGAATAGCCATAGATACGATCAGTGTACCGCCGAGCCTCCCCAAGAGCAAAGAACCGCGCGCGTTCGCCTTCGCCAGCATGCAAGCGAGGCTTCCTCGCTTACCGCTGGTCGCTCGCGCATTTCCGATTGTCAGAACAGGCGCAATAATGATAGAATAAGGGCGTTCTATGAAGAAATTTATCCTCTTTTTCTTGGCATTTTCACTCTCTGTGCCGGTTCTTTCCGCCAGCGCAGCCGAGGCAGACCCGTCTTACATCCTTTCCGACGAAGACCTGACCGACACGAATGTGCCGGCAGGTTTCCCACAGCAGTTCCTCGAATCGCGCGGCGGGGCCCTCTCCAAGATGACGTTCGTGGACCTCGACGGCTCGGTAAAGAAACCGGGAGACCTCATCGAGTATTACGGGAAGTCCATGGGCGTCAATCCCAAGTTCTTGCTGGCGCTCATACAAAAAGAGCAGAGCCTGGTTGACGACAAGGATCCGAGTCCTTGCCAGATCGACTGGGCAGCCGGATACGGCAGGCCTGACGGATCCACCTGCGAGACACCGCATCCGGCTCGAGGATTCGCTTCGCAAATCATCAACGCTGCCGCGTTCATCGAATGCTTTTATCGCGATACGACCGATCGATGCGGCAGCCGCCGCGCGTTCGGTTTTTTTCCGGGTCGCGCTACGACGATCGACAATCAACCGCTCACGCCGGCCAATACCGCGACAGCGGCCGTATATACCTATAATCCGCACCTGCACGGCAACAGCTTGTTGAGGCGGATCTGGAATCGATGGTTCTCGATCGGTTATCCGGACGGCTCCGTTCTGTCGGGTTCGGATGGCACGAGCTATCTGATCCAAGGAGGTTTGAAGCGGAAATTCGCCAGTAAGAGCGCGCTCCACACGCGCGTCGACAAAAACAAGATCATTCCAGTCTCCGACACGATACTCTCAAGTTTCGAAAACGGGGCGGATATCGCCTTCGCGGAGTACTCGCTCGTCCGAAATCCCGCGACAGGGGCAGTCTACCTTCTCTCCGGAGACAAAAAACGCCCGATCGAATCGATGCGCGTCTTCCGCGCAATCGGTTTTAACCCGGAAGAAATCGAGGATGTCGATTTGGAGGATTTGGAACCGTACGCCGACGGCGATCCGATCACGCTGAAAAGCGCCTATCCGACAGGAGCGCTCCTGCAAGATAAAAAAACCGGCGGCGTGTATTTCGTTGAAGACGGGAAAAAAATGCCGATCATCGACGCTTCAATCATGAAAGCCGATTACCCCGCAAAGAAGATCTCCGTCGTTGCCCCGGAAACGCTCGAAACCTACGAAACTTCAGAACCGCTGAAATTCAAAGACGGAGACTTGATCACGAGCTCGGGCTCCAACAAGGCCGTCTATGTCGTTTCCAACGGTCAACGCAGACCGATTGTCTCCGGCCAAGTGTTTGAGCAGCTCGGGTACTCTTGGAAACGCGTCATTTGGACTTCTGACGCGGCACTGGCGCTCCATCCGATCGGCCAACCGGTAGCAGGCATCGCTCCGGAACGAACCGTAACCGCGCCTTGATATGGCGCTCGTTTTTGCTGCCATCGTTCCCCATTCGCCGATCTTGCTTCCTTCGGTCGGAAAGGAGCATTTGAAAAAGCTCAAGAAGACGATTAACGCTTTGCGGCGCTTGGAACTAGAGCTTATCGCTTCCAAGCCGGACACGATTCTCGTTCTCTCGCCTCACGGACGGATCGAGAAAGATCATTTCACAATGGAGGTGCGCGATCGCTATATTCCCGATCTCAAGGAATTCGGAGTCTTGGAAGTCCCTATGGAGTTCCGTTCTGATCTGCGGCTGGCGAGCGCGATCAAAGAGCACCTTGAGGATTGCGGTATCCCATTCATGCTGCGTTCGGATGCGCAGCTCGATTACGGGGTCGTTACTCCGCTTGCCTATCTGGCCGCAAAACTTGACCCTGTCACAATCCTGCCGATCTCCCCTTCGTTCCTTTCTCTCAAATCGCATTTTGAATTGGGTCAAGAACTTCAAGAAACGTTGATGGGCAGCGAGCGCCGGGTAGCAATCGTCTGCTCTGTCGACCTTTCGCATCGCCTCACACGCTCCTCGCCTGCTGGCTACTCTCCATACGGAAAGAAGTTCGACGAAAAAATCCTCGCCATCCTTCAAGAGAAAAAAACATCGGCCTTCATCACCTTTGAACCCCAATTGGCCGAAAAAGCCGCGCAATGCGCCCTGCCCTCGCTTGCGATTTTGACGGGAATTCTCGACGGCATCGAGGCTGTTCCGGAGATCTTGAGCTACGAATACCCGTTCGGCATCGGCTCGCTAACAACCCGATATTCGCTCTCATGAGCATGGAAGGCATTGGAGGCGTTATCCGCCGCAAAATAGCGCAGCCCGCGAAAAACACCGAAAAGAAGAATGAGCATTTGCCAGGCATTGAGATCTTCGAGATTAAAAAGGAACGATACATCCATAGCGATGCCCACGCCTTGGCAGCCGAGATCAGCGCGCATTTCGGCGAACGGAAAAAATTCGGCGCCTATCTGGCCGTCATCAAGCGCCTGGGGGTCCCGCAGGCACGCAGCGCCTTTTCTTCCATGAAGGCCGAGGGCGCGAACGTGCTGAATCCGCGAAAGTTTTTCATGTGGCTTTCGAAAACAGGGAACGGGAAACAGCAGGCCAAAAAGGCTGGCGGAAAACCGAAAAAATCGCAGCTTGACATGAACCGCTTTTTTCGCTAAAGTTTGCGCATGTTTTTGCCAATCGTCACGTTGCCGAATCCGCAACTCCGTATCCGTTCGACGGAGGTGGATCCGGCTCTCATTGCAACGCCGGAATTCCAAAAATGGCTTGATGACCTCGTCGAGACGATGTGGAAGGCCGATGGCGTAGGAATCGCCGCTCCGCAAACCGGACGGCAGATTCGCGTATTCGTCGCCGTCGACGCCGGGGAGATCGCTCGCGCCGGTGTTGCCCGAA
>CAYMBC010000056.1:0-6010 GCA_964388605.1 uncultured Gammaproteobacteria bacterium | reverse complement strand
GCTCCCGTATATACCCTGCCCTCCTCCGTATCCCGCAACGCCCGTCGCCCCGACACCAGGAGCATCCCCAATGATCGCCGTGGAGCCATTTCCTGCAATGTAGGCATTTATACGCATAGCATCGAAGCTGTTTGCATATGCGGTTCCATGAACAAACATTTGATAGCTCGGGTTTTGAACGCCGCCAATACCGATCGTGCTTCCATCATCCCAAATATTACCATTCCCGACCGTATTTCCGTTTGAAGTAAATTTTACGTGCCTATTAAGCTCACCAACGCCGGCAACGCTCGGCGGGCAATTCGTCCCATTCGCAAGACAGACCAACTGGCCGTTCGAAGTGATCGTGCCGGCAGTAACCACATCTCCGTCGGCGTCAACGCTGAAACGGTCAACGGACTCCGCTTGCAACAGCAGGATTTTTCCGGCTGCATATTGATCGACGTTCCCGTAGATGAGGTTTTCAGCCGGATTCGTCAAGCGCACGTCCGCGCTGCCGAACATGACCATCCCCTCGACATCAAGATTCGCCGATTCGTCAAGCGTGGCGAGCGTCTGGTTTAGACCGTTCATCCAATTGAACGTGCTCGCGGAGTTGTTGTTCGCGTCAACGCGATAAAAAACCGAACCGTCGGTGTTGATATTGAAAGCATTCTCCCCCGTGCCGGAAATTTCCGTTCCGGCGGCCTGGCTTGCAAGCGTCACGGTCGCGTTAAACGTCTTCGCTCCGGTAAACGTCTGCGTATTGTTCAATAGCGCGACGTTGGAGGAAAGACGAGCATCGTTCAACGTTCCGGACGTGATGCTGTTGGCGTTAATATTGCCGATCGTCACGCCATCGATGCCTCCTTGCACGTGCAGCATGCCCGGGATCACGACGCTGTTCGTCGCCGAAACGGTCATCGTATTGATGCCGTTGGTCACGAAGTTCATCGTATCAGCGGCATTGTGATAAATGCCCGTATTCGTGTCGCCGTAAAACGTCAGCGTTGGTGCCGCTGCGGCGCCGACCGGGATGGTAAGCACCCCGTTGTTTACGGTGACTCCGGAATTCGCAATGAAAAAACGCGTATTCCCTCCTGTCACAAAATCCAATCGATCGGCAGCGCTGCTCCATACGCCTGAATTCGTATCGCCAAGAAAGCTGTACGACGGAGCCGCGGAAGAACCGAGAGGCAGCTGCATCTGGCCCGCCGTGGTAAGACGAACCCGATCCGCGGCACCGGCCTGAAGCAGAAGCAGGGAGCCCGAGGCGGAGGCGCCGTTTATGTTTCCGTAAATAAGGTTGTCCGTCGCCAAGTTCAGCGTCGGTGCATTGGCTCCGACTTGAAACGTCGCTCCTACCTTCGCATCACCCGTCACATTGATGCTCGCATTCTGCGCAGCGCTCGCGATCGGGATATTTTGGATGACCGCCGGGCTGCAGTTCGGGGGGGTGCAGGTCGGTGCCGCGAATTGCGCTTGCGCGCCGCGCGCGCCCAAAACCAAAGCAGCGATAGCGGCGAGCGAAGCGGCAGACTTCCGATTGATCGAGGCGAAGCGCATAAGGCGAGATGATTGATGAAATCAGTATACCTTTTCCGCCCCTTTCCAGCCTTGGGGATAACTACACCCCCTCGTCGCGCAACTCTTCCAGCAACATCTTTGCTTTTTTAGAAAGATGCTTGGGGGTACGAACCCGCACGCGGATGAAATGGTCTCCTCGTCCGGACGCTTGGAGGCGCGTCACGCCTCTCCCTTTCAAGCGGATTTCTTCGCCGGATTGGACTCCGGTCGGTATCTTGATAATCAGCTCGCCGTCAAGGGTCTCGATCGTTTTTTCGGCGCCGAGCGCCGCATCAGCAAAGCCGATCTCAAGATCCGAGTAGACATCGACGCCGTCTCGCTCGAAACGCGTATCGGGCTGGATGCGGATGTGCAAATACAAATCGCCGCTCGCCGCTCCGTGCGGACCAGCTTCCCCACCTCCTTGCACGCGAATCGTCTCTCCGTGATCGATGCCGGCCGGAATCTTGACCGTCATCGACGTCTTCTCGCGTTTCACGCCAACGCCTCCGCACTCCTTGCATTCTTTCTCCGGAACATTTCCGGAACCGCGGCACGGGCCGCACGTTCCGACCGTTTCGAAGTTGCCCAAGATCGTCCGCTGCATCTGCCGCACGCGCCCTTGGCCGCTACATGCCTTGCACGTGACCATTTTCGATCCCGGCGGAATGCCGGTGCCGGAACAGGCATTGCAAGCGACAGGCTTGTAGAGCTCGAGCGTTTTCTCCGTGCCGAAAGCCGCGTCGCGAAACGAAACCGTCACGTTCACTTCAATATCGCCGCCGCGCGCTTGGCGATGTCCGCCGCGGCCGCCGCCGAAACCGAACATGTCGCCGAACATCTCGCCCAAGTCGCCCATGTCGAAGTGCGCGCCTTGGCCGCCGAAGCCCTGGCCGCCAAAACCGCCGAAGCCGGGACCAGCCGAACCGAACTGGTCGTACTGGGCGCGCTTTTTCGCGTCCGACAGGACTTGATATGCCTCGTTCACTTCCTTGAACTTGGCTTCGTCGCCGCCTTCCTTGTCGGGATGGTATTTGTGCGCCAAAACACGGAAGGCTTTTTTGATGTCGTCTTCCGAAGCCCCTTTCTTGACCCCGAGGATCTGGTAGTAATCTTTGGACATCGCGGATGCGCGTTCAATCGGCGTCCGGCCGGCGCCGCTTTATATGATGGGCGCCGGCCGGAGATTTCTTATTCCTTCTTGTCGACGACTTCTCCTTCGATCGGGCCATCGCCTTCTTTCTTGTCGGCGTTCGGAGCCTCGCCCGCTGGCGGATTTTCCTTGTACATTTCGCCGCCGATTTTCTGCGCGAGGTCGGTGAGTTCGTTCGCGGCTTTCTTAATGGCTTCCTGATCAGCGCCGTCCTTCACCGCTTTGAGCGCGGAGAGTTTTTCCTCAAGCGCTTTCTTGTCTTCCGGTTTCATCTTCTCGCCCATGTCCTTCAGCATCTTCTCGGTGGTGTGGACCATGGTCTCGGCGTTGTTCTTGAGATCGGCCAGCTCGCGCTTGGCTTTGTCTTCCGAAGCGTGAATCTCGGCGTCCTTCTTCATGCGCTCGACTTCTTCCTTCGAGAGGCCGGTCGAAGCCGTGATGGTGATTTTCTGTTCCTTGCCGGAGGCTTTGTCTTTCGCCTTCACGTTCAGGATGCCGTTCGCGTCGATATCGAAAGTGACTTCGATCTGCGGCACGCCGCGCGGCGCCGGCGGGATGCCGTCGAGCATAAAGCGTCCGAGCGATTTGTTGTCGGCCGCCATTTCGCGCTCGCCCTGGAGAACGTGGATTTCGACGCCCGGCTGATTGTCGGCGGCGGTCGAGAAGACCTGCGTCTTGGCCGTCGGGATCGTGGTGTTGCGCTCGATCAGTTTCGTCGAGACGCCGCCCATCGTTTCAAGACCGAGCGACAGCGGAGTGACGTCGAGGAGCAAGACGTCCTTGACGTCGCCTTGGAAGACGCCGCCCTGAACGGCCGCGCCGATCGCGACGACTTCGTCCGGGTTCACCGAAACGTTCGGCTTCTTGCCGAAGAATTTTTCGACGGTGGCGAGGACGAGCGGCATGCGCGTCATGCCGCCGACCATGACGACTTCATGAATGTCGGAGACGGAGAGCTTGGCGTCGGCCAAGGCTTTCTTCGTCGGCTCGAGCGTTTTTTCAACGAGGTCGCCGACGAGCTCTTCGAGCTTGGAGCGCGAGAGCGTCATGACGAGGTGCTTCGGGCCCGTGGCCGGATCGGAGGCAATGAACGGCTGGTTGATTTCCGTCGTGGCCGCAGTCGAAAGCTCGATCTTGGCCTTTTCGGCGGCTTCCTTGATGCGCTGCAAAGCGAGCGGATCCTTGGCGAGATCGACGCCTTCGGCTTTCTTAAACTCTTCGACGATCCAGGTGATGAGGCGCTGATCGAAATCGTCGCCGCCAAGATGCGTGTCGCCGTTCGTAGCCTTCACTTCAACCGTGTCGGCGGAAACTTCGAGCACCGAGACGTCGAACGTGCCGCCTCCCAGGTCGTAGACGACGATCTTTTCATCTTTCTTCTTGTCGAAACCGTAGGCGAGCGCGGCAGCCGTCGGTTCGTTGATGATGCGGCGCACTTTGAGACCGGCGATTTCGCCCGCGTCTTTCGTGGCCTGGCGCTGGGCGTCGTCGAAGTAGGCCGGCACGGTGATGACGGCTTCCTCGATTTTCTCGCCGAGCTTTTCTTCGGCGTCAGCCTTGAGCTTCTGGAGCACCATGGCCGAAATTTCCTGCGGCGAGAATTCCTTGTCGCCCATGACGATCTTCGCGCCCTCGCCGGACTTCGTGAGCTTGAACGGGAAGAGCTTCACGTCGCGCTGGACTTCCGAATCTTCCCAGCGGCGGCCGATCAGGCGCTTCACGGAGTAAACGGTGTTCGTGGGGTTCACGACAGCTTGGCGCTTGGCAAGCAAACCAACAAGGCGCTCCCCCGCTTTGGAGATCGCAACCATCGACGGCGTCGTGCGCGCGCCTTCCTTGTTTTCCAAAACCTTCGGCTGACCGCCTTCGATGACGGCCATGCAGGAGTTTGTCGTACCGAGGTCGATTCCGAGAATTTTAGGCATAGAGTTGAGTGGGACCGCTTAGTAGTAGCCGCGCCCAGCCAATAAGGGCTGAATAAACATCCAAAGGAAGATGCTCACGATCGTTACGATAAAAATACCTTGGACAGCGACGATGCCGATCAACCATTTCGTCAAACGCACCTGTTCCTTCGCAAGACTCAAGAGATCTTCATTCTTTACTTCAGCGTCCATACGTCAGCTTTCCTTAATTTCGACTTTCACCGCCTTCTTCTCCCCTTCTTCGGCTTTCGGAATGGTGATGCGAAGGAGTCCGTGCTCCGACGTCGCTTCCGCTTTTTCGCCCACGACCGGCGCGGGCAGGGCGATCTTGCGCTGGAAAGCGCCGTAGCGGACTTCCTTATAGAGATAGTCCTTCTCGTCGACTTCCTTGCGGTGTTCCGTCTTGCCGCGAAGCGTCAGCACGCCGCCTTCGACCGTGACTTCGACATCCTTCGGATCAACGCCCGCGAGCGCCGTCTCGACGACGATATCGTTGCCATTTTCATAAACGTCGACGGCAGGGATGAAGCCTTTGGAGAGATCCATCAAACCGCGATCGAGGTCTTCGAGAGGGTTCTGGTTTTTTGGGAGGAGGGACATAATTAAATTCCGAGATCAATACCGTGAGCCTTCAGAACTGGGCCAATAGCTCTCCAGATCGTGGTAAGACTCGCAGAAACAGAAACCGTCTCACGAATCGCTTGATAGGCATTTCGAATCATTGATGTTTTTCGAGTATCTGCCGGTATACCAACCTGCTCGGTGACAAAAGCGGCGTTTTCCAAAACTGCAGTTTTTTCTTTATCGTCAAGCTCAGCCGCTACGAGAACAGATTCGCTAAAAAGTTTGAGCGCATTCGCAAGCTTTGGATCAACAGTGTTTAAAGATTGGTTCAGTGAGTTAATAGTCCCCGTATTTACAGCACCGACAACACTGTTATCAATCTTGATATTGTTCGTCATGTTTTTCTGCTGAATAACGGGGCGGTTGTTGATTACTGGCTGAGGCACACGAAACCGTGCTGAGGAAGGAATCCCTGTTGTCTGATCAATGGAGTCGAGCAGGTAGTTCATCATCACCATCCTGTCCGCTTGTTGCTGCGCTTCCATTTGTTGAATTTTAGAAAAGCAATGCAGGCAGAGTGGCCACCCACTGACCGTGTACATGGCAGGATTTGCACACTGTGAGCATCGGGACATATCACTTCGCCAACGCCTTGAAGCTCGCCCCAACGGTATCAAACTTCACCAGCTTGTTCTGGGTTTGGACGCTCAGCTTGATGCCGCCCAGTCCCGCTTTGTGTTTCGGGAGGTCGGCCAGGCGGATTTTTTGGTCGCGCATTTCGGTACCTTTGTCGCTGACGACGCGCGTCGGGACGGTGACCAGC
>CAYMBC010000055.1:0-6040 GCA_964388605.1 uncultured Gammaproteobacteria bacterium | reverse complement strand
GGAAAAACTCGATAGCCTGACCGATCGGCATTTCCTCGCGGCGGAATTCAGCATTTTCTTTTCTGAGATCTTCGATTGCCTTTTCAAGAACAGCAAAATCCTCGGGACCGAGCGGGCGCGGAAGCAGCATGTCGTAATAAAAACCGCTCTCGATGACGGGCCCTACGCCGAGCTTGGCATCGGGAAACATCTTCATGACAGCCGCGGCTAAAAGATGGGCGGCCGAGTGGCGCATCCGGTCAAGCTCGTCGAAATCCGATGGGTTTTTGGCTGCCATAACAAGGGGTCAGGGATGAGGTATGAATCCTACCTTAACATAGACATCCCAGAATCGAAAAGCCCCATTTTCTCGGGGCTTCGACGGCCGTGTATGCCCCACCTCCGCTTATCAAAAAGCTCTTATTTTCCGATTTGGAACTCGATTCTTTCGGAAAGAAGCGGCATCCGCTTGAGCCAGAACGGACGGAATTTCACATCGACGCGTTCCACCCCTTCGATTCCCTCAAAGTATTTCTGCACGTCCTCGATGCCCAAGCCGCGCAGCTTGTTGGCGTCAAAAAGGGGGCTTTCCAAGGAAACAAGCGATTGGCCTGCGAGAGCGAGGTGAATGGACGCCGTACCAGCCTTGGGATCGGCTTTATCGATCTCGACTGAAGAGTCGTCGATGCTTGCCGCGATCAATTCACGATCCGACGTCAGGCTGCGTTTCAGGTCTTCCGCGGCGGCGGCTTCCGCTTTGGCTTGATCGAATCCTACCGAACGGACGCGAAGCGTGAGGCGAACAGTGACGCCGTCAGCGGTTTCTCCGGGACCGACGCTCACGGCGCGCGCCATCGTTTCAGCGACAAGCGCGTGGCCTGTCCATGCGCTTTCTCCAGCCTTGGCGAGTTCTTCGCGGGCGCGAGCCACCAATTCCCGACGGAGTTCCGTTTCCGTTTTTTCAATATCCGCCGTCGTCACGGTTCCGACCGTCACGATGCCTCCGCTCATCATGGTTTCCGATTCGGCGTAAATCGATTTTTGAAGTTCAGGCGTAAGGCCAGGAATCGTAAAACGCGCCGGCGCGAGATCGCCGCTCTTTCCAGCCTTGTCGGCGTACGCTTCGGCCTTTACCCTGCCGTTTGCCGGAATGTTCACGCGCGTTTTGAGACGGAACAAGGTTCCGTCTTCCGCGAGCAAGCGCGTCGTCGCGACAAGCGCTTGATCGCTCGCCGTCTTGTTGACGAGAGTGACGAATCCCGTCGCAATGCCTTCCGAGGGAGTTGATGTCTCAGGAACGCCCTTTTTCTCCCCAGCGACCGTCACTTCGAGAATTTCTCCAGGGATCTCATCTTCGTTTTTCGGGTTTTTCACAACCGAAAGGAGGCGTTCCGTTTTCACTTCCACCTTTTGCGGATGCACGGTGACCGTCGCGCGCGCATACGCCACGTACGCGACGCCGGATCCGACAAGCAAAGCGAGTATGGCGAAGCCGAGGGCGATTTTCCGAAAAGCGCCAGTTCGAACCGGAAGCTGGAAGGTGTTCCGGTATTCGGGATCCTCGCCATCATCAGCTTTCATGATGTCCTCGACATCCTGATTCGTGAACGCCTTGTTTTGCAGCAACGGCTTCGGCGGCATCGAAAGATCGGGGTCTTTGCGCGGCGCCGGGGTCCACGGCTGTTCCTCCTGGCCAATCATGATGTCGGGCTCGATGGAGATGCGCTGCGCTGGCGCTGCCGGCGTCTTGATCGGGATGATCGTCGGAATACGTTCAAGAGGAACCTGGTTTTCTTCCGATTTCAACGTCTTCAAAACAGCCGGTTTCTTCGCGTGCGAAACGGCCTTTTTCCTGGGCTTTGCTTCAGAAGGAACGCCCGATCCGTCGCCTTGCGGCTCGATCGTCGCCTCCTCGTCAGCCGCGTGTTTCCTCCTCGACGGCATAGTGGTTATCAGTATAGCAGCTTAGGATGCGGTCCGATACCTCTTCCGAATCTCTCGCATCGTTTTTCCATACGTCGCTTCGTCGATCGCTCCGCTCTCCATCAGAGCGTCGAGCTCCGCGAGTTCCGACTCCAGAGTCTCTTTCTTCTTGAGCTCCATCGCCATGGCGTCGAGTTTGGCTTCGAGCACGCGGGCTTCGCTGGTACGAGCCAGGACCTTCGAGAAAAAGCGGTCGTTCTCCGAACTTCCTTCCGCTCGCAGGCCTTCTTTGAAGATCGTCTTGTTCTCCATCGACGCCTTGTCGGAAGCGTCCCACATGCCTCCGACGATCTTGTCGACCGCGCGGTTGAAATCGTCTTCGCCCGTGAGCGGCTTGGATTGGTGCTCCATGGCCGTGAGCAGGCCCTCGTAGAGGGTCGCGCCTCCGAGCGAGGCGCTGGCACGCATCTTGAACCCCTTCGGAATTTCCTTGCGGCCATTCTCAAGCATTTCTTTGCGCTGGCCTTCGTTCATGAGACCATACTGCTGTTCGGAAACCCCGAGATACCGAAGAACCGTCTCCTCGTTGCCGAAATCGACCAGATCGGACACGTCGACCCGCTGGATAGCCTTGTCATAAAGACGAAGCGCTTCTTCCATCGCCTCGGGCGCGATCGCTTTGCTGGAACGGAGCAGTACGCTGTATTCGTCTCCGCCCGCCGTAACCGGCAAGACGCTGTCAATGCCGATCTCCTTCAAGCGCAGCGCTTCCGGCGACGCGCCGTCTGCGAACACTTCGGCAACCCGTTTCAGATACTCCGTCCCCTTTTCATGCGAACCAGAGAGGTCATTAACGGCTTTGAGACCGTTGGCATCGGCGTTCAGAAGCGCGATTTTTTTTAAATCTTCCGGCGTCGGGGAAGCCCCCAAAATCTCTTTCAAATACGAGACAGCCTGCTCTTTGGCATAAGCCTTGTTGAGCATGTGCTCGCCCCCCTTGACCGTGAAGCGCCGGTCTTGATACGTCTGCTCGAAGGCGACGATCTTTTCTTCGACCAATTCCGCCCGTTTCCCGGGGTTCGCCACACCCGCGTCGGCAAGCTTGCGTTCGAAAGAACGAACCTCGCCCTGGGCGCGTTCCGGCAGGTTTCCAATACGTTCCTCAAGCCAAGACTCTCCGCCCTCCTGCTGCTCGGCACGCTCAACCTGGCGGCCTTTGAGCAAAGACTCGAATACCTGCTTGAAGCGTTCGGCACGTTCGGTTGAACCTTCGTTTTCCCGCATACGAAATACAAAAAAGTGAGCTTTCGCTCACAAATATATCATGGATGATCCTCAAGCGCCACGATCCTGGCGACGGGCCCTTTTCCCCCTTCAGAAGTTTGAGCTTGAGCAGCCGCTTTGCCAGCGAGTTTTTCAAACAGCAAAAGCGCCTGAAGCTCCTGCTCGGTCGTCGGTTGGCGCGGGCGGTACACCGATTGATGGTGCTCGGGCATAACCTCCTTCTGCACGATTAACCTGTCTTCACCTTCAGGGTCTCGTTCTCGATTGCGTGAATGCACCATAGCGGAAACAGGAGCACATGTCAAGATAGCTGCGCCAGCTTTACGTTGCCCATGCCGACCTGTTTTTCGATGGCCGCGATCGCGTCCGCTGAAGGATCCACGAGGAACGACGTTTCAACGCGCTGATAGCCGCCTTCGGCACGGACTTCAAGCGCGACCAGCGTTTTGCCCGGGTACTTGGCCAGCGCGGCTTTGAGAGCGGCGACGGCGGAGGGAGGCATCTTGGAGGGCAGCACGATGCGCACTTCCCCGCTCCCTGCTTTGGGGCGCGGGCGCTGCATGGCGAGCATCATGTCGGAGCTGACCGTCTCTCCGTTGAAGTGCGCCTTGTAGACCGGGATCGTTTCGTTATTCAGCGTCCAGCCGCGGTCGGCGAGGATCTTGAATTCGTCATCTTTGCGTGAAACGCGTCCCGTCACGGCCAGGTTCGCGCCCTCGATCCAAACGGAGCCATTCTCTTTGAAGACGCTTGGGAACACCAAGCACTCGACGGTACCGCTCGTGTCGGTGATCGTCGCGAAGAGCATCGGCTCGCCCGATTTTTTGGTGACGATCTGCTTGACCGCCGTGACGGTGCCGCCGACGCGCACCGGAGATTTTTCCGGCAGCAAGAATGCTTTCGAAAGCGGCATGAGCAGTTCTCCGAATTCCTTGGCGGTTTCTTCGAATGGATGCGCGCTGACGTAGAGGCCGAGCAGCTCCTTTTCCCAATCGAGGCGCTTGCGCTGCGTGGCGGGCGGCACGTTGCGGAGCCCGAGCGTCGGCGCAAGCTCGGTTCCGGCCGGCACGACGAAGGCGAAGAGATTCGACTGGCCGTTATCGCGTTCCTTGAGGAGATTCTTGTTGTAGGTCGTGAGCACGTCGGCATTCTCGACGATCTGATTGCGCTCGCCAAGCCCGTCGAGAGCGCCCGACTTGGCCAAGGCTTCGAGCGATTTTTTGTTGAAAGCTTTACCCGGAATGCGCCCCGCGAAATCGGCGAGGTCTTTGAACGGCCCTTTGGCTTTGCGTTCGTCGATAATGGCGTTCACCGTATCGATGCCGAGACCTTTGATGACACCGAGACCGAAGCGGATCGTGCGGTCGTCGATGTACGTGAAAATCGCCTCGGAGCTGTTCACATCCGGCGGCAAGACGCTGATACCGAGCGCGTTGCACTCCTTGACGGCCAGCGCGATCGTGTCGAGGTCGCCCGATTCGGCCGTCATGAGCGCCGTCATGTACTCGGCCGGGAAGTTCGCCTTCATGTAGGCCGTCTGGTAGGCGACGATACCGTACGAGGCGGCATGCGCCTTGTTGAAGCCATACGCCGCGAACGGCTTGATGAGCTCCCAGAGCTCCTCGGTTTTCGCCTTGGTCATGCCGTGCTCAACGCAACCCTCTTTGAACTTGATCTCTTGCTTGGCCATCTCTTCGGGGATCTTCTTTCCCATGGCCTTGCGGAACTTGTCGGCTTCGAGCCAGTCGTAGCCTGCCAGGTTGATGGCGGTCATGAGCACGTCGTCCTGGTAGACGAGCATGCCGTACGACATGCCCAAATATTCCTTCATCCGCGGATCGAGGTACGTGATCAGCTTCGGGTTCTGCTTGCGCTTGATGAACTCCGGGATGATATCGATCGGGCCCGGGCGGTAGAGCGCGACCATAGCCATGATGTCCTCGATGACCGTGGGCTTCAGCTGCATCAGGTACTTGGTCATGCCGTCGCCGTTCAACTGAAACAGGCCCATCGTTTTTCCGGCGGCGAGCATGTCGAAGGTTTTTTTGTCCTTCAAATCCATGTGCACCAAATCGACCTCGACGCCTTTCATGCGCTTGGCGAGATCGATCGCATATTCCAAAATCGAAAGGTTGCGGATACCGAGGAAGTCCATCTTGAGGACGCCTGCGTCTTCGACCGCGTGCATTTCGTATTGCGTGATGATGGCTTCGCCGCCGGCTTCGCGCTGCAGCGGCGTGTACTCGACGAGCGGCTTGTCGGAGATGACGACGCCCGCGGCATGCACCGAACAGTGCCGCGCGTTGCCTTCGATCTGCTTGGCCAAGTCGACCAAGCGCTTCACTTCCGGCTCGTTGTCGTAGCGGCGCTTGAAGTCGGGCGTTTCGGCGAGCGCGCGATCGATCGTCATGGCGAAGCCCTGCTGGCCGAACGGGATCGTCTTGGCGATCTGGTCGCAGAACGCCACCGGGTAGCCCAAAGCGCGACCAACGTCACGCATCGAAGCGCGCGCGGCCATCGTTCCGAAGGTGCAGATCTGCGCCACGTGGTCGGCGCCGTACTTCCCTTTCACGTATTCCAAGACCTCGCCGCGGCGGTGGTCGGCGAAGTCCATATCGATATCAGGGGCAGACGGGCGCTGCGGGTTCAAGAAGCGCTCGAACGGCAGGTTGTAGTCGAGCGGGTTGACCGTGACGATGCCGATCGCGAAGGCCATGAGCGAGCCGGCGGCCGAACCGCGAGTGGTCAGCACGATGCCTTGGTTGCGCGCCCACGAGCCGTAGTCGGCCACGACTAGGAAGTAGGTGGCGTAGCCCTTCTTCTCGACGATGTCGATTTCGTAATTCAAGCGGTC
>CAYMBC010000054.1:0-6119 GCA_964388605.1 uncultured Gammaproteobacteria bacterium | reverse complement strand
GGACGATGTCGTCGAAATCACGGCTGAAACGAAAACCGGCCGTTCGCACGAAACGGAGCGCGGTACGGTCTACGCCGACCTCGTGAAGATCGGCATCTCGACGATCGACGCGGTGCAGCGAGTGACGGTCGGTCTCGGCTTGCAAGCGGAACAGGTCAAGTACGCCGGCATCAAGGACGCCACGGCCGTGACGGCGCAGCGCATCAGTATTCGAGGGTCTTCGCTCGAGGCGGTCATGAAGCTCGACGTGCCGAATGTCATTCTGAAAAACATCCGCGAAGGCAAAGGCGCTCTTACGACCGGCATGCTCGACGGCAACCGCTTCACGTTGTTCGTGCGCGTGCCTTCGCATTTCGACGCGACGGTTTTTTCAAACCGCCTGTCGGACACCAACCACTACGGCGTCATCAACTATTACGGCCCGCAGCGTTTCGGTGTGCCGCGCTACCTGTCGCATGTCTTCGGACTCCATATCTTGCGCGGCGATCTCGACAGCCTCCTGCGAACCGTCTTTTACGGACCGAGCCCGACGGAACTCCCTTATCACGCAAAGATCCGGGAGCGGATCGCTGATGCCTATGGCGATTGGAAAGCGATGCATGCCATCTACGCTCCTCTGCCCTACAGCTTCCGTCATGAGCTCGCCATGCTGAAAGAGATCGAGACGGGCGGCGCAAACGGGCCGGTGCACGCGGTGCAGGCCGTTGAACAGCAAGCCAACCTCTGGGTACGCGCCTACGCGAGCTACCTCGCCAACCATCTTCTTTCCGACTGGGGACGCGATCCGCAGAAGATGCCGGCCACGCTGCCGCTTCTCCTCTCGATGGATCCGAAGGCTCGCAACCTCTATCTCCCGACGCTCAAGGAACACGGCACCGACCGTTTCATGGAGCATCTGCGCCCGTTCCGTTTCATCAATATCGGCCGCAATCCAGAAATCGCCACGCGCGCCTTTCCAAAAATGCGCGGCGTGAAAGTCGTGACAGAAGGCGTCGCGATTTCCTTCGAGCTTCCGAAGGCGGCCTACGCCACGACCGTCCTCATGCATCTCTTCGACGCGATCACCGGCTCGCCGATTCCCGAATGGATCCGTCCGGAAGAGATCGACACGAAAGCGCTGCTCGGACTCGGCTCGATGGCTGAGATTCAAAAAGCCTTCCGCAAGGAGCTCGACCTGGCCGCGACGATGCGGAAGGGCGAGTCCGAAGAATCGGAAGGCTGAACATTCCCAAGAGCGTCGAAAGCCGCCTGGAAGGGCGGCTTTGAGCTGAGGGTTGAGGTTGGGGGTGATGCGCAGACGCGGTGCGCTACTTGAGGTTGAACCCCGTGCGGTGCTCCGCGTCGAGCCGGAGCTTGCGACCGGTGTTGGCGCTCTTCGCACCGGGCGGCTGGCCGACGCGGCCGTTCAGGGTGTCCAGGCGGTAGACCTGGTCCTGCGCGTCCAGCTTCGGGTTCGCCCAGTGGGTGAAGCCGTCGACGTACACGTCGTTCAGGAAGGTACGGATCGTCTCCGGCATGTCGCTCTCCTCGCCGCCGAGGACGAAGGTGAACTCCAGCGCCGGATCGGGCTGCGTGTAGCCGTCCCGCACCTGCTTCTGGCGCCAGCGGCCACCGACGTACTTGTAGCCGACGGCCTGCATGTCCTCGAGGAGCTGCCCCAGGCGAACCCGGGACTCGTTCGAGCAGGCCTGCGCGCCGGTGTGGACCTTGCCCTCCCGATCGCGGAGGGCGTCGGGATTGATGCCGAAGTGCTCGGCGATCTTGATGTGCTCGCCCTGCTTGCGCGGGCTGTCGCCGACGTACTCGGCCTCGGGCAACCCGAGCGTGTTCTTGCTGTTGATCTTGATCAGGATCACCTTGGGCGGGCCCAAGGTGTAGACCTTCTCGCGAGCGGCCGCGTCCTCCGCGAGGGCGAGGGCGTGGATATCAGCGGGCAGCATGCGGGGCTTGCGGGACTGGCTCGGATTCGTCACGATGGCCTCCTTGGCCGGGGTGTGGGCTTTTGGCCCTGTTTTTTGGGCTTTCGGCCCGGAATTTGGTTGTTGGGACAGAACGATCTTGCAAAAGCAGTCTAGCACAAAAGACTGATTTTGTCAAGACTAACCAACAAAATAACCAGGCATTAGGAATGCCTGGTTGAAGCCAATTGTACGGCTCAGAACTCGAGCTCGACTGTGCGTTGCACGTCGCTCCTGACAACCTGTGGGATGTCCCCTTCCAGGCTACTGTTGAGCGAGGCGAGCGCCGCTTCGGACCCATGGCAGAGCACCGCCGTTTCGAGCTTGTAGGCCCGGAACCAGTCGATGATCTTGCCTTGCGAGTCGTGCGCGCCGATGCGGATCTGGAGCACCTTGCAAAGAAGCGGAATCTTCTCGATGCGCGGGCGTCCTTGCGGATCCGTATCCTCGAAGGCCAGCACGGGATTCACTCCGGTACGACGACGTTCCGCATCCGCTTGAAGGATACGGGCACCGTCCGTCTCGGGGGCGAGATACCCCGTGAAGACGATCAGCGCGTCCGGATTCGGCAGGACATGCCGCCTCCAAAACGACGCCGCGCCTCCGGGACCGCCCATGCCGGGCGTGGTCACGACGGCGTAGGCCGAGTGATCCTCGAGCACGTACTTGCGCCGATGCACTTCGTGATCGATCGCGCACACGCCGTCGAGTTGCAACAACGTATCCGCTCCCGACCAACGCCCGCGATCGCTGATCGCGATCTCGGTGAAGGGCCGGCACGCGCCGTCGAGATAGACCGGAGCGATGTCCGGCACGCCGTGACGGCTCAGCTCGTGAGCGATCGCGCCGCCGCGGTGGATGCCGAAGCTGCAGAACAGCACGGGAGCGCCGCTCTTGAGCGTCTGCGCGCAGAGCTCGAGCCCTCGATCCATCTCCGCCCGCCAAGAGCGCTGATCCGAGTCCGGATCGGCGCCATAGGTGCAGTCGGAGTTGGCGATGACGTGCGGCCGCCACTCGGGCGGGAGCAGACGCGCGCCGCGGATTCCGGGCTGGTCATGCGAACATCGGTCGCCGGAGTAGTGGATGATCCTGCCGCCGACGTCGGTCGTGAATGAGCACGCGCCGCCGATGTGGCCTTCCGGCTGAACATAGTCCGTGATCCCGGGAAGGATCTCGAACGGTCCGGGCTGAAAGCGGCGGCGAATGCGCAGATCGATCGCTTCGACATCGCGCTCATCAAAGAGCGGCTTGCGAGACGATCGCGCGAAGGACTTGAGACCGTCCTCGAACACGCGGCCGATCATCGCTTCGGACGGTCCCGTCATCCACACCTTCGCCGTGGGCGAAAGATACGGAGCGAGCGCCGGCGTGAAGCCGGCGTGATCGCCGTGCACGTGCGTGATGCGCACGGCATCGATCGGGATGCCGTCTTGGAAGAACGACAGATCCGGAACGTGCCAGGAAGGATCCTGTCCGGGTTCCTGGGCCCGGATCGGGATCAACCCGCAATCGGTGACGATGCGGTAGATGCGCGAGCCCCAGCGGATGTCCATGACACCGCAGGAAGGCTCGATGCCGTGAGCGTCCTTGCGGGCGCCGAGGCGCGTGAGCCGAATACGGATCGACATGGAAACCTCCGAACGTGGGTATGCGTACTGAAAAATAAAGAGCAGCGCCTACGGCACAATTGCGCGCAGGACTGCTTAAAATACCGAAAACATGGATTCTGTCAAGCCACATAACGGCGCCGCGCGCCCACACGGCAAGCCGCGAGCCGTTAGACAGGACGTTTCGATTCGTCGTAGACAAATGCTTCGAAAACGGAGATCAAGAATTCCAAAACGGCGCGCGGGTCTTCCGCGTACACGCGGTTCATCATCATGGAAACGCCCGTGAGGCCGAAAGCACGATCGAGCGGATCGGTTGAAAGCGTTCCCTTCTTTTCAAAGTCGCGCTTGGCATACGCCAAGAGCCTGCGGAGTTCCGGCCGGTCGGATACTTCGAGGCGCGCGGCAAGCGACGTCGAGGCGCACTCGCCGCGGCGTTCAACGAGGTATGTCCCCTCTTTCAGCAATTCATCGGGAGTTTTTCCCGCGGGCAATTCGCCCGAAAAAACCATCTCAGCCTCGGCGACACCCGGATAGAGTTTCGCGCCGTATGCGCGAAGAAGGAAGACGGCGCATGCCGCATCCGGCATCACCCGCGTCGGCAAAAGCAGCGTCTTGATGGCAAGCGGTTCCGCTGCAGTCTTGGGCGCAGGAGCGGCAGCAACCGGTTTCGGTTCCGGTTTTTTTCCTTCCACGAGCGCTTTCGGCGCTTCAGGGGCAGCTTGCGCCGGTGTCGCGACGGGTTTCGCTTCTTCGATGACAGGCTTGGGAGCTTCAGGTGCCGGCTTAGGAGCCTCCGCCGTAACTTTCGGCGCTTCCGGGAGCGGGATCTTCGCTTCGGAAACCGGACGAGGCGTTTCAACGACGGGCTTGGGCGGTTCTACTACCGGCTTTGTTTCTTCAACGACTGGTTTTGGAATCTCGACAGCGGGAGCCGGGGCGAGGGCTGGAACAACTTGTCTCGGCGCCTCAACAACAGCAGCAGCGCCTTCCAGCACAAAGGCATGCGTCGAAGAATTCCAAAAATATTTCTGCCAATTTTTTCCATCAAAACCCATGAACGCCAAACGTCCTTTGGCTTCAAACGGCTGCTTGAGCGGACCGCGCTTCGGCTTTTCGACCGAGAGCGGATCAACCCCGCCGATCGTAAGATGCAGGTCGCGGCAATTTTTCGTGACGTCGTAAAACGGGGCAGCTACGACACGGCCTTTGAGATCGCCCGCGGCTCGCGCGCCGCCGGACGATGGAGAGAAGTACGCGTACGTGCCGGGCGTGCTCTCGCTGATACCATAGCCGTCAAACGCGAGAACGGCTTCCGCCAAGGCGATTCCCGTTTCCGTTTCCGTCCTGGCAACGAGCTCGCTCAGCGCATCGAGTTCCACGGACTCAAACGTTGCCACGACCAAGTGATATTCGCGCTCTCCCTGCTTTTCGATGCCCTGGCTGCGCAGCGTTTGAACGGCCGGATGCGCCTCGATCAGATCCGGCGAGAGCTCGTAGCCGAGCCAGCTTTTGGTGAAGGTCATGCGATGAGCTTGCCAGAAAAGCGGAGTTTTTGCTAGAGCCTGAAGACTATGGATATCGCCTGCATTCGACCTGAGGACGCCGCTTGGCCGCCCGACCTCGAACACGCCTCGCCGCCTCCAAAGCAGCTGTACGTGCGCGGCCGCCTTGCGACGCGGCTCGGCATCGGCATCGTCGGCACGCGCCGCATGAGCCCCTACGGGCGCGCCTGCGTCGAACTTCTCGTCCCGGAAATCATCCGTCTCGGACTCCCGATCGTGAGCGGGCTCGCGCTCGGCATCGACGGCATCGCGCACGAAGCCGCGCTCTCCGAAGGCGGCGTTACAGTTGCCGTCATCGGCAGCGGCGTCGATGACCGTTCGCTCTACCCACGGGCACATGCAGCCCTTGCGAAGAACATTCTTGCCAAGGACGGCGCGGTCATCAGCGAGTATCCACCAGGCACGCCATCTATGCCGTATCATTTTCCGGAACGCAACCGCATCATCGCCGCGCTCTCGCGCGCCGTGCTCGTCATCGAAGCTCCAAGAAAATCGGGGGCGATGATTACGGCGCGTTTGGCGCTCGAAATGGGTCGCGATGTCTGGGCTGTGCCGGGCGCGATCACGCATCCGAATTCCGAAGGTCCCAACAGCCTGATTCGGAATGGCGCGACGCCGATCACCACCCAGGACGACATCGCCGCCGCGCTCGGCCTAGCGCCGCGCCAAGCGGCCTTGCCGATCTTGAACGCCTGCTCGCCGGAGGAACGCTCAATCCTCGAACTTTTGGCCGCCGGAACGGACACGCCCGACGCCATCGCACGGGCGCTTTGCAAGCCCATTCCCGCCATCTCCGCCCTCCTTACCGGTCTCGAGCTGCACGGAACGGTGCGCACGGTTGGCGGCGGACGATATACCTTATATACTTGACAATACGACTCCCTGATTGGTACCTTCCGCCCCGATATGAAACTCATCATCGTCGAGTCGCCGACAAAGGCGAAAACCATCTCCAAGTTCCTGGGCAAGGGCTATAAGGTCCTGTCCTC
>CAYMBC010000053.1:0-6350 GCA_964388605.1 uncultured Gammaproteobacteria bacterium | reverse complement strand
TTCTCGTCATTGCAATCGCCGAGAACATTCTGGTTGGGATTGGTGGCAACCTTGGAGAAATCGGCCCTGCCGTCGGCATCCGAAGGGACCTGGATTTCTCCGGGTTGGAACGGAGGCTTGTGGTCGTAAATATCGTCCGCGATCTGGAAGTAGATGCTCTTAAGCTGCTGTTGATAAAGCGGTGGGCCGATGTACGGGAAATCGATGTACGTCATTTCAACCGAACCCTGGTCGGCTACCTCGTAGCAACCCAGTATGCCGATCGCTTCGTTGTTCAGGTAATACGTCGATTTCGCTGACACGCAAATCCGATCCAGTCCCTGGCTCGCGTCCCCGCCGCAATAGTATCCGTTAGCGACGTCGCACGCGGCATCAGATTGGCACGGAACAGCTTTGCCATCGGTACCGACCTGCGGAACGTGCGAGCCTTTGGAAATTCCCGGCCACTGGCACCACTGGCCCGGACCAGCCGTCTGGCAATCCGCGCCGGACGTCGCGGAGGAAGAGCCGTTCGCGACTTTGCCCGGACCGAAGAACTTGTTGGTGTATTGATCGTACGGGCCGACAACGGTGCCATCGGCGTTATCGCGGGTATCGATATCCTCGGTCGTATTGATATCGAAATGCGTCGTCCATGCCGGCTGATCGCCGACGCAATAGAAGCGGCGATCCGACGAAGCGAAGTAGCCGGCCGATTGATTTTGATTGTAGATGTCGCGCGAGCCGCCGATCAAGCCGACCGGGCGCCACGTCAAGCACGCGTATTGGTCGGACGTGCCGTTGATCGGGCGCGTCATGTCATATTCAAGGCACTGACCCTCGTAACCGACGACGCGATCGACTTTGTTGACACGGACGCACTGGGCGCCGTCGTTGCAGCCGCTCGCGAGCAAGCCCGAAGAACTGTCAGCGGCTTTGCTGCAGCAAGAAGGGTTGTTGAGCGTGCGCGCTCCCGAAGCGAGCGGATCGCATTCGTAACCGGCGTACGATCCGCCGGTGCAATAGCCGCTCGGGATGTCCGAACTGCCTACGGGGAAGTACTTCTTGTCGGCTCCGTAGCTCGCGATGAGATAATTGCACTCGCAACTCGACGTTTCGACGCCGTTCACCAAGCGTCGCTGGCAGATGTTCGCTCCCGCAAAAGCGGGCGAGGAACTGATCAGGACCGGGTTGCCGTTATTCAATTCAGCCGCCTCGTAATCCCAACCGTTCGGGTCGGCGATCTTCGAGGGGAACGGGGCGTTTTCTTGAGGATATGCCCGGCAGGAAGCTTCTGGATAGCCGGAAACCGCCTGCAGTTGATCCAGTTGCGTCTCCGAGGTGATGAGGCGTCCTCCGTCGATGGGATGCACGCAGAGCCGGCTGCCAACCGGGCCTAAGCAGCTGCCTTGGCCTCCGGACGGACCGCAGAACGAACCGTAGGCGCCGCCGCACGTCCCTCCGACATACACCAAGCGCAAATCCGGTTTTGCCGCGCTCGTGCCGACGTTAACCGTCACCAGCTCATCGACCGGATAGCGGTTCGGAATAGCGAGGCCAGAATATTCCATCCCCTTCGATCCGACGATGCGCGAAGAATAGATGTCCGGGGTAAGCGTCGTGCCGGAGTAACTGCTCTCGACGTAACGGACGCAGCGGGTGGTATTACCGACGCGCTCGAACTCGGCGCACAAGCCGTAGGAGGTGCAAACATTCTGATATTGCCCCGTCGACGCGTTGAACACCGTTTCGCTGGAACGGCAATCGAGCCACTCGCCGCACTGGCGGTCGCGCTGGACGCGAATAATGATATTGGAATCGCTCTGTGCTCCTCCGGGCTGCGGTGCGACAAGAGCTCCGCGCTGCGCATCGGAAAGCGCATACGTCGACGTAGCGCTGTAAACCTTGGTCAAATTATCCGTCTGCCAGAATAAGACGCAAGCAGAAGCGGAATTCGCTCCCGAAGGCGATTCGTTCAGGCTGACGCGGTTCTGGCACGTCTTGGTATCGAGGCGATCGTTCAAAATGGCGTAATAGGGCGTTCCGTTCGGGAAAGACAGCGACGTCGCGACCGGATCAATGAACTCCTTGCACATATCGTGCTGCGGCGAGCATGTTCCGGCCCAGCCGTCATATGCGGCATCGGAGTTTTTCCAAATGCCGTAACGGTCTCCTGATTCAAGATACGAAAGATCGCATGGCTCGCTTGTCCCCTTCTTGAACCAGCCGCGCCCGCCGGCAGAGGCGCTTTCCCGGAATTCGCACACGCGAGCTTCGGGATCTTTGAAGAAGACGGGCGATGCGTCCGATTTCCTGGTATACGCCTGGCAATACTGCTCGGGCGCGTTGCACAGCGTCCGCGCATACTCAGAAGGAGCGTTGCGAAGATATGCCGTCTTCCAAACGTCAACCGCGTTGCGGGCGCTATTCATGTACTTATCGCCCATTGCCGTACAGCCGATCGCGTCGGCATCGCAGCGATAGCGAGCGTCATTCACCAAATAATCAACGCCGTCGGGAGAAATACGGACAGTATCGCCGTCCGGGCTGACGCGCGAAGAAGGCACGTCGTCGTTGATATCGTATCGGCAGCTTGTTTCCCCTCTCGTCACCTGACACACCGCCGCCCCATCAACGGCACACGGACACGTCAAACCGGAACCGGGGGCGCAGGCAGCGCCAATCGCGCAAACCGCGCGGAAGGTCTGCGCGTAGGGCGACGGCGAGTTCCTCGTATCGTACAATGCCTCGCAGCCAACCGCCTCGGGACGGCACAGCTTCTCGAACGACTTGTATGCGGACTGCGTTTTGGAGCGATCGCGATAGGCGCGGCACCCGAGCATGTGTTGCGGAGAAGACGCGCCCGAAGGAGTCTGGTCGCAAACAGCCGGGGTCTTCCAAGAAGTTTCAATCAAGTACACGTCATCCGTCATCTCCCGCAATTCGATGTTGTCAAGGAAGAACAAGGACGCTCCTCCTCCGAGACGCTGGAAGATCAACTGTTCATTCGGCTCCGGCGCGCGAATAGCCTCGACCGGTCCGATCTGATAAGGCCGCCACTCCGTCGTCAACCCGATCGGCCGTTCTGCCGATGCGGCACGATTGAACGTAAAACTGGCGTCTCCAGCTTGGTTCAAGCGAGCGGTCAAATCACCCGTGCCTTTGGCCCAGAAGGTGAGGAGATACGACTTTCCCTTGCGGATCTTGCTGGAAACAGTGCTCGTTACATCGCCTCGCGTGATCTTCAACGAATGTCCTCCGGCTGCGACGGCTTCATTGCTGTTTACGACATCGGACGTGTTTCCGCCCCCTGGAGCTGCCGTCCACCCTTCGGTCGTTCCAGCCTCGAACGTATGCGAAGCAATAATGCGGACATTGCGGGAAGCGTTGCCAGAGTAAGCGCGGCAGTCTTTTGCGGAGGCGCTGCAAGAAGTGCTTTCGGGCGCATAGGCCAAATAACGGCACTCCCCGTTCTGCCAACGACCGCCATGGTTTCGGCACTCCGACTCCGAACTTCGGGTTATGCGGTATTCCCGGCAGGCATCCGAAGACAGGATCGTTTTCGAGTACAACCGGTAATGGATGTTACCGTCAACATCGTAGAACTCCCGGCAATCCGGGTTGTACGCGATGTCTGTCTTGGTGCAAGAAGCGCCAGCAATGCTTGCCGCGTCATCGGCGCAACGGGGCTGTCCGGACGCGTCGTATGTGAGCTTCGTGCACGGCGCCGTGCCTCCCGTCGGATCCGACTCACCGGCTGCGGCAGCAGCATTGCTTTCACGCAATGACCACGAGCGAAGCTGATAGCCGCTGACATCGCTGCCTTCCCACGTATAGTATGTACCCGTCTGATTATCAGGTTTGGTGCAAAGGCGCAGGTACGTGAAATACTCGCGAGACTCCCCTCCTTGCGCGAGCTTTTCGATGTTGGTGAACTCGGTGCATCCAGCCTCGGTAGCCGTGCACGACGTCGCTGTTGAAGGAATCAGGAACAGCGGGAAACGCGCGTCATGGAACGGCGTCGGCTCCTGACGGAACGTGTCGTAACCAGCGCACGCCGCGGGGCAGGCATCGTTCGCGGTCGTGACAGCGGTAATCGCCGTACCTCCGTCGACGGGATCGTAGGAATTACAACCCACCTCGTCTCGACGGCACGAAGGCGCGTATTTTTCGCACTCGGCCGAACGATTCTGGCCGGAACAGTCGAGGCCGACGGGGGCTTTCTTCAAATTCACGCGCTGCGCGGTATTCGCGTAGCCATCATGATACGGGGTGGCGTTTACGGAAAGTTCGAGCTGCACGGCATCGGCAATCACGGCTTCGGACGCCGAGTTCGAGGCGAGCGAAAGGCGAACAAAGCCGACGTCGGCAGGCGTCGTAAACGAGCATGAAGACGTGCGGAATTCCGCGCCCGCCGCCAACGCGAGGCGCATGGAAGACCCTGAAAGATCGCAGCCGCTGACCGTCGTCGGTGAAACCGGCTGCGGCGGCGAGCTCGTATCATACAATTGAATCGTCGCGAAAGCGTTCGGCACCGACCCCGTTCCCGAATACCTGGTTGCCACGGAAAAGCTGTAGGCCGCATCGGAAAGCACGCCGTAGACATCCTGCGTTACGGGCGTAGGCGATAACGTTACCGAAGAAGCTCCTTGCGAGCCGGTATACGTCCCGCGACGGTACCGTGAGGGATCCATGCTCCAAAACTGCGCCCCATTCGTCACGGTATTCGCATCCTCGAAACCGGAGTTCCGAACCATATTCAGGGTACCGGTCGAAACGCGGACAAACTCCGTACAGCCAGCATCATCAGAAGCGCATGTCGATGCCTGGCTATTCAAGAAAATACCGTCGTAAGGCGAAGCGGAAAAACCTTCCCCGAAGACGCCGATTTCATCGAACCATGTGCGGTTGCCCGCAGCAGGCGCATCGGAAGCGATCTCCAGGAGCGCCGAGTTGGTGCCGGGAGGGGTCGTTACGGCGCAAGAACCATCCTGGTGCCCGAGCGCCGTCGCGGCGATCGTGAACGAAACGGCGCGTCCGAAATTTTCGCTCTCGCATGTCGTTGAAAGAGACGACGTGCCGACGGGCGTGCCATCAGCTTGAAAAAAGGAAAGCCTGACCCTCCCGACAGCGGATGTCCCCTCCAGTTCTTGAATTGCCGCGGCAGAAATCGCATAGCTTTTCCCAGGCATCAAGAAAGGAATCCTGACACTGGCTCCATTCCCGGCAAAAACGCCGACCGCGTGAAGGCCGTGAGAAGAAAGCGTTCCGGAACGATGCAGGCGCGCTCCCGGAGAGAGTGTCCAGTCTCGAGGGGTTCCAGCGAGAAGATCTTCAAAACTGCCGTTCGGAGCCAGGTTCGAGGAGAGGCTGTATTGCCGGCAACCGGCGTTTTGCAACGTGCACGATCCGGCATCGAGCGTGTTCGCAAGGTACGCGAACGAAGCTCCGTCGGCACGGTTATAGACGGTGCAGCTCGCGTATTGTGCCGGACAAGCGTCGGCATCGAGTTTCCAAACGCTCTTTTCGCGCACGCAGTAGCCATATCCTCCGACACAGTTCCCCGAAGCGTCCTGCGAGATGCACGACGTCGCGTCCACGCAGCTCTCGACGCGGGCGGAAGACTGCGCGGAAAGGAGCAGCGGTCCCGGAGCCTGCTGGCGGCAAACGGCCGACGGATACTTCAGCACCCATTCCGGATCGATCATGTGGCACCACGGATGCAAAGGATCCGGCAGCCTCGTCTCGTCCACGTTGCCGGAAGGATCTCGGGGGCAATCTTCGAAACGATCCATCGCTTCCCCGAGGGTCACCGGGCGGTTTACGTCGTTAAACGGGGAGTTCGCCGCCATTTCCCAACCGATCGGCAGGACGCGGGCAAGGCGCAATTTTACGAGATTGGAATAGCAAAAAGCTTCGCCGTAGCACGTCTTTTCAAGATTCTTCCGATGCGAGAGCGGCAACAACTGCCAGGCACGGTTGAGAAAGCCTTGCTGAACGGCCTGCCGTACCGTCATTGCCTGTCCTTGATCAGCGCGGCTTACGGCGTTGTACAACTGCGTGTCGATGACGCAGTGATTGGCTCCGCTTCCGGCTGTCGGACAGGTCGCAAAATCCGTCAGTTCATTGTAGTTGGTGATGGAAAGAATTTTCGGCGTCAAGAGCGGCGCGTTGGCAAGCTCGGCGGCAGCTCGTCCTCCCCCGCCCGGCGACGCGTGAAAATCAAGGGCTTTGTTGCCGTTTCCGCCTGTGAGGTCGCCCAATGAGATCCGCCCTTGCGTAAAGACTTTTTTGAGAAGCTGCTCGGCAAGCGCGCCGGGAAAGGATTGAAGGGCGGCCGGAAGGTTGCCGACGGCGGCGTTCCCGACCGC
>CAYMBC010000052.1:0-6539 GCA_964388605.1 uncultured Gammaproteobacteria bacterium | reverse complement strand
CAGGGCAGTCGCCTTTGTCAGGAGCAATCGGAACAAGAACCCCGGAGCGCACAGAAGCGGCAGCGTCCAGAACAACGGGCGGCGCACCCCGTAGGCGCCGAGCATCCATGGAAACGCCGCCATCGCGCACGCCGCAAAAACGACCGTTGCGATCTTGAGGCCTAAAAAGTCGCCGAAGACGTTCAAAAAAGGAATAAGCGCGATGTGGTAGAGAAAATGCTGATCGGCGTAATAGCTGGCAAGCGTCGTGAACGGCAGCCAAGGGAAGACGCGCACCGGCCCCGACGCGGCCGTGAGCTTCGCTACCTCCAAATGATAGAAGGCATCCGGATCGCCAAAGCCCGGCACGGCGTGGATCGCGCCAAAAATGGCAAGTGCCAGCAAAAAAATCCACATCGATGCTTGCTTCCCCATAGCGACAGTATACCTGATAAAAGAAAAAACCGACTTCGTGGCCGGTCAGGCAAAACACGCCTCATGAACCCAGCCCCCTGGTGCACCGCTAGATTTTTGGCTGACCTTGCGCAAGAAGCCGCATCATGATAAGGTCGGATCAGCTCAACATTACCCCTCCGACCTTCCTGTACCGGTTGAGTACGAACGTTGCGCCCTACCTATGCCATTGCGGTTCGATGATCCGGTTGACATGTCAGAACCCGCGCGCCACGCCAGGAAAGCATAGGCTTTCCTCTTTTTCGTACGCAGACACCATCGGTTCAGGAATGGCGGCTTATCTTACCTATGCCAGCCAACGTTGCTCTCTACGCCTCCGCCGCGCTCGCGCTCGGCCTTGGCGCCGGCTACTTCATCCAAAAGAAGCTGTCGGCCGACAGGATCGCTTCTGCCAATGCTAGAGCCGAAGACACCATCAATCAAGCCAAGACCAAAGCCCAAGACATCGAGCTCCAAGCCAAGAAGAAGTCGGTTCAAATGCTCGACGAGGCCAAGCGCGACGAGGCCGAACGCCGCAAGGAACTGAACGCCTTCCAGCAACGCCTCGAAAAGCGCGAATCCCTCTTCGACAAGCAGCTCCTCGAACTCCAGGAGAAAAACAAGAAGAGCGATGACCGCGCCAAGGAACTTGAATCCGCCAAGCGCGACATCGATCAGCTCAAGCTCGACATGCGCGCCCGCCTCGAAAAAGTCGCCGAGCTCCCCCGAGAAGTTGCGAAGGAGCAGCTCTTCAAGGCGATCGAGGAAGAAGCGCAGGACGAAGTCCTCTCGCGCATTCGCAAGATCGAACGCGCCGGAACCGAAGAGTACGAAGTCAAAGCGCGTAACATCCTTTCGACCGTCATCTCGCGCGTCGCTTCTTCCCACTGCGCCGAAACGACCACGACGCAGGTCCAGCTTCCGAGCGACGACATGAAAGGCCGCATCATCGGCAAGGAAGGCCGCAACATCAAGTCGTTGGAAACCCTGACCGGCACGGAAATCATCGTCGACGACACGCCGAACGTCATCACGGTTTCCGGTTTCTCCCCCATCCGCCGCCAAGTCGCGCGCTTGGCGCTCGAGTCGCTTATCAAGGACGGGCGCATTCAACCGACGAAAATCGAAGAAGCGATCGAGGAAGCCAAGCGGACGCTGGCCCTCGATATCAAGAAAGCCGGAGAGGACGCCATGATCGAATGCGGCATTCCGCTCGGATCAGTCGACCCGAAGCTCATTTCCATCCTCGGCCGCTTGAAATACAGAACGTCGTACGGGCAAAACGTGCTGCGCCATTCCATTGAAGTCGCCTTGATCGGCAATTACCTCGGCAAAGAGCTCGGCGCCAACGCCCAGGAGCTTCTCAAAGGCGGATTGTTCCATGACATCGGCAAGGCCGTCGATCACGATGTTCCAGGAGCCCATCCGGACATCGGCTACAACATCATGAAAAAATTCGGCTTCCCCGAAGAAGTCGCCTACCATTCCCTCTCACACCACGAAGACAAGCCGCGCAACGTCGAGGGCTATATCTGCAAGGCTGCAGATGCGATCTCAGGGTCTCGTCCCGGCGCTCGCAAGGATACGTTGGAAAACTACGTTCGGCGCCTTGAAGACCTCGAAAAGGTCGCGACATCCTTCCCCGCCGTCGAGCATGCCTATGCCATCCAGGCGGGACGCGAGATGCGCGTCTTCGTCTCTCCGCAGAAGATCGACGACTTGGGCGCCTGGCAGCTCGCCAAGGATATCGCCAAGAAATGCGAGCAGGAGCTTCAATACCCCGGAGAAATCAAGATCAACGTCATCCGCGAAATGCGGGCGATCGAATACGCACGATAATGCTTACCGTTCTTCTCTTCGGCGACGTTGTTGGAAAGATCGGGCGCAAGGGGCTGCTCAAGGCGCTTCCTGAATTGAAAACGACGCATCGTCCTGATCTGACCATCGCGAACGCTGAAAACCTCGCGCACGGAAAAGGCGTTACCAAACCGATCATTGCCGAACTCAAAGACGGCGGCGTAGACTTTTTTACCTCCGGCAACCATATCTTCGCCAACCCCAAAGGCGCGCATGACGTCTGGGAAGACCGGGAACTGGGCAATCTCCTGATACGTCCGGCGAACTTCCCTCCCGGAACGGCCGGAGACGGAGAACGCCTGCTTGATCTGGACGGCAGGAAGGTCCTGATCGTGAACCTGATTTGCCAGGTCTTCATGAAGGAACCGTACGGCAATGCGTTCGACGCAATGGAAGAGATTCTCAAGCGGCACGAGAACGAAAAGCTCGATGCCATCATCGTGGATCTTCACGGCGAGGCCAGCTCGGAACGCATCGCCTTCGGCCTCCATTTCGACGGGCGCGTTTCATCCGTCACCGGAACGCATACCCATGTACCGACCGCCGACGCGCGCATTCTTCCAAAAAAGACGGCTTATCTTACCGACATCGGCATGACGGGGGCGAGACATTCCGTTCTCGGCGTGGCGCCCGAGGGGCCGATCAGCCGGTTTCTCCCCGGAGAAGCCATCCCTTTCGAAATCCCCGAGGAAGGAGCCGTCGATCTGAATGCCGTCCTTATCAAGATCGACGACGGCGGCAAAGCTGTCAGCATTCAACAGATTCAAACCATCATCGAATAAACGCACCTATGAACAAAGCGGAACTGGCGATCAAGCTCGCCGAAAAAATCGACTTGCCGAAAAAACGCGGAGAAGACATTATTGAAGCGCTGACCGATCTTATCATCAAAGAGCTCAAAAACGGCGGCGAGGTCACGATTGCCGGATTCGGATCCTTCTCGGCTCGCACGCGCGCGGCGCGCATGGGCGTGAATCCGCAAAAGCCGACGGAGAAAATCACGATCCCGGAAGTGCGCGTCCCGAAATTCAAGGCCGGAAAAACCCTTAAAGATTCGCTGAAAGGAAAGGCATAAGAAGGCCCCGCTCATATGAGCGGGGCTTATCGCTTTCTATTCCCGAGGCAAGTTCGCGCGAAGGCGCGCCCTCCAACGATTGGTGTTGCGAGCGCGCCGCGCCCGCGTCATCATCCTGCGCGCCTCCCGCTGGGCAGGAGTACTGCTGGCAAGCCTGAAAAGGCTCAGAAGATACGAAAGGGTGATCAGGGTCAGCATGGCGAAACACATGGCCCACCCCTCGCTGACATAAATCCACAGTATCCGCCAAAGACAGATGCCGGTTGCGAGAAAAAGCGCTGGACGAGCCCAGCTGGAAAACAGCCAAACCGAGAATCGTTGCACGATCTACCTCCTTCTTGCTTCTTGTGAAGACGGTTATGCCTTCTTGATCCACTCCATCATACGAACGGTCAGGCGATCAAGGGGGACGGATTCAACTTCTGTCTTGGCGCGCTCCTTCCACTCGACGCCGCCTGCAGCGAGGGACTTTTCGGAAATGACGAGGCGGAGCGGGATGCCGATCAAGTCGGCATCAGCGAATTTTTCTCCGGCGCCTTTATCGCGGTCGTCGATAAGCGCTTCGATCCGATGGGCCGCGAAATCTCGTTCGATCGTCGCGACAGCGGCGTCGATCAATCTCTGCGTTTCCACGTCTTTCGACGTGAGCGCCACGAGATGTACGTCAAAAGGCGCGACGCTCTTCGGCCAAATGATGCCCTTGGCGTCGTTATACGCTTCAACGATCGCGCCGACGAGGCGCGACGTGCCGATGCCGTAGCAACCCATGAGAACGCGCTCCTGTTTGCCCTCCTCATTCATGAAGTTAAAACCGAAGGCATCGGTGTACTTCGTGCCAAGGTCGAAAATATTGCCGACTTCAATGCCCTTCATCTTCTTCAGGATGCCACCGCAAGAGGGGCAAGCATCGCCTTCTTTCAACGTGGCGATTTCGCTATTCTGGCCGAACGAACACTTTTCACAGGCGATGAGCACATCTTCCCCCGATTCCGTCAGCGCCTGAAACTCATGCGAAACCTTGCTCGTAAAAATGCCGCCGGAAGCCTGCACGACTTTCACGTCGAGGCCGCAACGCGCAAAGACCTTGACGTAGGCTTCGAGAGCGCGGGCGTAGAAGGCCTCGAGATCGGCTTGGTTCGTATGGAAGCTGTACATGTCCTTCATGCGGAACTCGCGGCCGCGCAGGACGCCGGACTTGGCGCGCAGCTCGTCGCGGAATTTGGTGTTGATCTGGTAGACGGCGAAGGGCAGCTCTTTGTAGGAGCGCGTGAACTTCTGAGCGAGCGGCGTGACGACTTCCTCGTGCGTGCAGCCGAGCGCGTATTCCTTTTCCGTCTGCGACTTCAATTTAAAAAGCACGTCGACGCCTTCCCACCGCTTGGTCGTCTCCCAATATTCCTTCGGCTGAAGCGACGGCATGAAAATCTCCTGGGCGCCGAGCGCGTTCATCTCTTCGCGCACGATCTGCTCGACCTTGCGCAGCACCGAAAGGCCGAGCGGCAGCCAAGAGTAGACGCCGGCCATCACATGTTCGACGAACCCGCCCTGCTCGAGCAAGCGGGCATTCGGCGAGTCAGCGTCGGAAGGGGCGTTTTTTGAAGTTTTTCCGAAGAGTTGGGAGTAGCGCATATCAGGCCAAGCTTATCGAGCAAAAGGAGTAAGGTCAATCCCTCACCGATCCTCTTCTAGCGCGATGTACAAAAAGATCGTCCGCAACAAGGACGATCATGTCGGAGGGCGAACCGGGATTTCGGGACGCGGGCGTATATCGCGAGCGAACTCGCCGAAGGGCAGGTACCATACCAGATACGTTTTCTCATCCTGTCCGATGCTCCCGCGGAGCGTTCGTCTGAATGTGCCGTCATCGACGTCAATATAGTGCGCCCCGTGGAACGTACCGTCTTCGCCAAAGACCGTGAAGCGGTCGCCGTGAAAGTCCTGAGCCACGCCTCGCAACAGCTGCTGCTGGCGTTCCGGAGACTCGCGCTCGCTTTTCAGTTCTCCGAGTCGGACGAAAAGGTCGAAGTACGCGATCTCGGGTCCAATGCGGAGCCCGTGCAGCGATGCGCTATTCTCCAGCCGCCGCGATTGAACCTCGACGGCTGCACGGGCGATCGCGGAAGCGATCTCGTCAACGTTGGGAATCGCTTCGCTTTCGACCTCAACATACAGACTGATCGCGTTTTTGATGCCAGCTCGCTTCTTGAGGTACTTGCGCAGCTTCGTGTAGTGCGCGACCCTCATGGTGATTTGCACCTGCACGGGCAGCGAGAGCGGATCCCTGTTCACGGAACGAATCTCAAGATCCACTTTCTGTTGCTTGTCGAGCCATTCTGAACGGCTCACCGCGCATCCATACGTGGAACGTAAGGCTCTGAAAAGAGCCGACTCGAGAGCGTGCCCTCCTAGCGGTCTCTTCATGATGCCTCCTTGGCATATCCTCCTTACCGCACGAAGAACTTCATGTCAAGATTCAATGCAGGCGCTACACCACAACAGCCACCCCGTCAAGGATGGCCGTCGCGATCTTCGTTACTTTCCCGACGCGCGCTTGCGCTGGTTGGAATCGAGAAGCGTTTTGCGGATGCGGATGTTTTTCGGGGTGATTTCGACGAGCTCGTCGTCGCCGATGTATTCGATGGCGTCCTCGAGACCCATGACGTGCGCCACGTCGAGCGCTTCGGCCACGCCGTCGCCCTTCGAGCGCATGTTGGAGAGCTGCTTGAGCTTGCAGACGTTGACTTCGAGGTCTTCCGGCTTGGCCGTCTCGCCGACGACCATGCCCGCGTAGACTTCGACGGACGGGCCGATGAACATCTGCCCGCGCTCCTGGGCGCCGAGCAGGCCGTAGTTGGTGGTCGTGCCCGTTTCGAAGGCGATCAAGGAACCATGCGGCATGTTCGAGAACTCGCCGCGGTATTCCTCGTAGCCCTTGAGCAGGCTGTTCATGAGGCCGAGGCCGCGCGTGTCCGTCATGAACTCGCTGCGGTAGCCGATCAAACCGCGGGTCGGGATTTCGAATTCGAGGAAGGCGGTCGGGCCTTCGACTTTCATATCCTTCATTTCGCCGCGGCGCTGGCCGAGCTTCTGGATGACGGCTCCGGAATGCTCTTCAGGGCATTCGATCGCGAGCTGCTCGATCGGCTCAAGCTTCTTGCCGCCTTCTTCCTTGAAG
>CAYMBC010000051.1:0-7018 GCA_964388605.1 uncultured Gammaproteobacteria bacterium | reverse complement strand
CGTTGGCTATCGGAAAGTGCAGTCGGATATGCGCGAATTTCCGAACGAAGGCGTGCCGCTGCGGTTGAGGAACGCTCCGACGGCGTTGATGAGCGCTCTTGGCTACGGCAAGGGGAACGACAGCCGCGATGGCCAGGCGTCGATTGAACGAGAGTATTTGCCGGATTCCCTCAAGGGACGGAACTATCTCGAAGATGTCTAAACGAACCGTTATCACAGGCGCTCTCGTCATCGTCGCGATCGCGACGAGCGTCTTTTTCTTGCGCGAGCCCGATCCCCAAGCTGTCCTGCGCCAAGCAGCGAAAAATGCGCTGGAAGAAAAGGCTTTCCGGGTCGATTTGAAGGCAACGGTCATCGGCCTGCCAAAGGAGCTCGGGGACGGTGTCGTGGCTGGAGCGACCGGAGTTGATATCAGGATGCGCACGGATTTCGATCGTGCGGATTCTTCGCGCCAAGCCTCGGTTTCGACGTTTGAAATCGTGCAAGGGCTTTCGACTGGGGGGCGCGCAAGGATTGCGGGCGAAGCGCGTCGAAAAAACACTGAGCATTTTTTGCTCCTTCAAGCGCTCGAGGGAATTGAAGGGGTCGATGCCAGCCGGGTCGTTGGTAAATGGATGAGGTCTGCGCGGCCGTTTGTCGATCTCGTGCTTGCCTCCGGAACCTCGGGATCAGCCCTTGATGCCTCGGAAATCGATGTTTTAAAACGCCGGATACGATCTGTCGATCTCTTTACGGTCGTTGAAAAACTTCCAAAAGAATCGATCGATGGCGCGCCGTCGTTTCATTATGCCGTCGAGGCCAATATGGAGGTTGTTTCCGCGCTCCTGCTCAAACACCGCGAGATGAGCCTCGGCCGCGAAATGACGTCGGAAGACGTGCTGTCAGTTACGAATGACCTGCTGCAATGGAATCATCCGGTCGGTGAGGTGTGGGTTGACGCGCGTTCGCGAAAGATCAAGCAGATCACCCTGGGAACCTCGCTTGGGCAAGCCGGAAAAGGGGGCGCATCCGCCGTCACACTCGTGTTTTCGAACGAGGGCAAGGATGTGCGCGTCGAGGTTCCGGACGCCGAGGATGTCGACAAGGTTCTCGGGCCACTTTTTGAAAAGCGCCTAAGCTTGTCTGGAATGCGGGGAGAGGCCGCTCGTACGGAGCAGGCAGGTGGAAAAACAGGTTCCTGGGCGCTTCCCGGTGAGAGCGCACAGCTTGCGGACGTTGATGGCGACAAGCTCTCCGACGCGCAAGAAGCTTTTTACGGAGCCGATGCGTGGAATCCGGACACTGATGGCGATGGGTATGCGGACGGCGTTGAGGTCGAAGCGGGGATGGATCCGCTCGGTCCTGGACCCTTGTTCGGTTTCGGATTATGAGCCGCTTGCGGCTTATACGCATCGGCTTTTTTTTCACGGGGCTGCTTCTTATCGGCCAGCTTTTTCGCATCCAGGTGCTTTCGCATGACTTTTACGCGGCATTGGCTGAAGGACAGCATGACCTTTTTCAAAAACTGTTCCCAGCGCGGGGGAAAATCTACGCGCGAGAACGCCAATCCGGCGATCAGGTATTTCTCCTTGCTACCAACCGCACGCTGAGCCTGCTGTTTGCCGAACCGTTCCGGATCAAGAATCCGATCATGACCGCTGCCGCTCTGGCGCCGATCCTCGGCGTTGAACCGGATGAATTGAAGCCGAAGCTTTCCAGCCCCACGGAACGGTACCGTGTTCTGGCACGCAGGGTAGACGTCGAAACGCGGGAAAAAATCGAGGCGTTGCGCCTCGAAGGCCTCAAATTTGCCGAAGAAGATTCCCGTTTTTACCCCGAGGGGAGGACGGGAGGTCAGGTGATCGGTTTTGTCGGTGAAAGCGACAAGGGGAAAAGCGGTCGTTACGGCATCGAAGGATGGTTCGACAAGGACCTTGCCGGAGTGCAGGGGTATCTCGAGTCCGAAAAGGATTCACGCGGTCGCGTCATCGCCGTCGGCAACCGCACGATCCAGCCGGCAAAGGACGGGGACGACATCGTGCTCACGATCGATCGAACGGTTCAATATGTCGCCTGCAAGAAGCTTGAAGAGTGGGTCAAAAAATTTCATGCTTTAAAAGGCAGCCTTGTGATTCTCGATCCTCGAACGGGGGCGGTGATCGCCATGTGCAACGCTCCGACCTTTGATCCTAACGAGTACGGAAAAATCGAGAGCGTCGACGTGTACAATAACACGGCAATTTTCGAGCCATACGAATCCGGATCCGTTTTTAAGACGATCACGATGGCTGGTGGCCTCGATTCCGGAAAGATCCTGCCTTCAACAGTGTTCGATGATCCCGGCGAAGTCAAGATCGGGCCGTTCACGATCCGCAACTCTGACCTTCAAGCGCACGGACGGGTGGATATGACGACCGTCCTGTCCGAATCGCTCAATACGGGCATGGTCGACGTCGTGCACGCGCTCGGACCCCAAAAATTCCTGCGATACGTTCGAGATTTCGGCTTTGGCCAGAAAAGCGGTATTGAATTGCAGTCGGAAGCCGCAGGCAACATCGAACCGCTTTCCCGCAAAGGGGATATTTGGTCGGCCACGGGGTCGTTCGGGCAAGGGATCACGGTCACGGTGTTGCAGCTCGCCTCGGCGTATGGCGCGATCGCGAACGGCGGCATGCTTATGAAACCCTACATCGTCGAGGAGGTTCGTCGTGCCGGAGGTGCTGTCGAAAAACGGGCCCCAAAAGCCGTTCGAAGCGTCATTTCAAAGCAAGCCGCCGAGCGGCTTTCCGGCATGCTTGTTGCCGTGGTCGAGAAAGGGCATGGTAAACGCGCGGGTGTGCCGGGATATTGGATCGCCGGAAAAACGGGTACTGCCCAGATACCGCGCGAGGATGGTGGGGGGTACGAGGTCGGGCAGACGATCGGATCGTTCGCCGGGTTCGGCCCGGTCGAAGACCCGAAATTCGCGATGGTCGTTCGCGTCGATCGTCCGGAGGGCGTTCAGTTCGCCGAATCGACCGCCGCTCCCTTGTTCGGGGACATCGCCAAGTATCTTCTTGATTATTATCAGGTTCCGCCGTCGCGAAAATAATATGACAAGAATCCTCCAGGCCGTGCTTGCCTTTTTGGCGCGCAAGACGCTCTCGCGGTACGCTCCGAAAATCGTGGCGGTTGCCGGTTCCGTCGGAAAGACGTCTACAACTCGTGCCGTTGCGGCAACGCTTGCGCGCTCATTTCCCACCCGCGGGAGCGCGAAAAACCATAATAACGAACTGGGGGTCCCGCTCACGATCCTCGGCGAGATGAAATCCGGAGGCCGCTCGTTGCTCGCGTGGGCGGCGATCGTTTGGCGTGGAACCCGCCTCGCGTACGGTCCGAGACGGGCGTATCCGCGCCTTCTCGTGCTGGAGATGGCGACCGATCATCCCGGCGACTTGGAGTATCTCGTTTCGATCGCGCCTCCGGACGTCTCCGTGCTGACGGCGATTGCCGAAGAACACACCGAGTTTTTGGGGGATTTGGACGGCGTGGCAAAGGAAGAGGGGACGATCGTCACGGCGCTGCACGAGCAGGGCGTGGCCGTTTTGAACGGAGATGACGGTCGTGTTGCCGCGCTTGCGGCTGCGGCGCCGCGCGCGATCCTGTTCGGTTTCGGAGAGGCTTCGCGAGTGCGCGCTGAACGGATTCAGCCGGAACTCGCGCTGGGCACGGTGTTTACCAGATTCGATTTGGTGATCGACAACCGTCGATACCCGGTGAATCTGCCGGACGCGCTCGGCGACGGCAACGTGTATGCCGCGCTGGCGGCCGCATCGGTAGCGCTCGCGCTGCATGTCGATCCCTCGTTGATCCCGTACGGCCTTGCCGAATATCAGCCGCCGCCCGGGCGCTTGCGCGTGCTTCCCGGTATCAAGGGCGCGACGCTGATTGACGATACGTACAACTCTTCTCCGCGCGCCTCCGAGCTCGCGTTAAAATCGTTCCAAGAGGTGCCGCTTCGCTCCGGAGGGCGTCGTATCGCCGCGCTGGGAGACATGCTGGAACTCGGGGCTTTGACGGAGGAGGCGCACTATCGGCTCGGCAGATCCGCGGCGCAGTCCGGCATCGAGTGGCTGATCGGGGTCGGTGCCGCCTCCGCGAATCTTTGCCGGGGCGCGCGCGATGCCGGGATGGCCGAGGAGCGCGTCTTTCATTTTCAGCACGCTCGAGAGGCGGGCAGATTCCTGCAAGAACGCGTGCGCGCTGGAGACGCGGTTTTGGTCAAAGGCTCGCAAGGGATGCGCATGGAAAATATCGTCAAGGAGCTGATGGCCGAGCCGGAGCGGGCAGAGGAGCTCCTGGTGAGGCAGACCCGGGAGTGGCAATAAAGAGGCGTAAAGAGCCTTGACGTCGTCGGAATTTTGGTCTAGACTAAAACCTTTCCCAAGCCGTTGCTTGGGATGTTCCTTCCACAACCGTCTTTTTACCCGCTGAGCGGGAGGAGGCTGCATTGTCGCCGACAAGCAATCTTCGGACGACCCGGTTTTCGAGTCGTCAGGGTTTCGGCCCTTCTTCGCGTTTGTTAAGAGGCGAAGAAGTTGGTGGGTACAAGGTTCTTCGGTACTTGGCTTCGGGAGGCATGGGCGATGTGTACTTGGCGGTTCACACCGTCCTTCTCCGTGAAGCCGTGCTCAAGGTCGGAACAACCTGTTCGGTGTCCGAGGAGGGGCAAATACTGGCCAGATTTTCGCACCCTGCCGTCGTGGCGGTGTACGACTATATCATTTCGGGAACCAGGAAGGTTCTCGTGATGGAATATGTTCGCGGGCGACCGTTATCCGATCTCGTTCGGCAGTCCCGTCCGCCGGAGGAAGTTGTCGAAGTTATCGAAAAGATCCTGCGAGGCCTTGAGGTGATTCATGCTGCCGGTATCGTGCATCGTGATGTGACGCCAGAAAACATCCTCGTCGCCGAGGATGGGTCGATAAAACTCATCGACTTCGGACTGGCAAAGCCGATAGGCGCGTCGGAAGCGGATGAGGGAGGTGTTGTTTTGGGGACGCCAAGATACTTGGCCCCAGAACGGCGCTTGGTGGGTGCCAAGGCCGATCCGCGATCCGATATCTACGCCCTGGGCGTGATCCTGTTCGAGCTCCTGACAGGACAGCCCCCTTGGAGAGGGGAGCCGGAAGAAATACTGAGAGCTCACCGTTTTGAACCGGTGCCCCCCATTGTTTCTTCGGACCGGGATATTCCGCCCTCCTTGAGGGCTGTGGTTTTAAAGGCTATGTCAAAAAAGCCTGAAGAACGATTCGTGTCCGTGGAGGACATGCGCGAGGCCTTATTCTCTCACCCTGTCCAAAGCGCTCTCAGCTCCGTTCTTTCGACGGTAAGATCCCTGTTATCATGAGATGCACGCTCCCGTCCACGCCGCACCCTGCTCGACAAGGCGCGGTTTTTTTGCTAAAATTCTTCTGGAAGAAGAAAACTCTAAGCGATCTTATGGAAGCGCCAGAAAAAAAGGTCCCAGCTGAAACAGAGGCGGAATGGCTAGAGGATGATGAGGTCGAACTGTTGGATGCGTCTGATGTGAGCGGAGATATCGAACGAGCCGATTCTCGCACGCGAGAAGAGTGGCAAAAGATGGAGGAGGTTCGCGGACGCATCGAAGATTTTGGAGAGAATGTTCGAGTCCATTTCGACATGCGAAAGGATCTGGAAAAGCGTCCGGGCGACGAGCCGGGCGAAGACATGTTCTTGGCGCACAAAGAGACCGGGCTGACCGGCGTTTTCGACGGTCTTGGAGGAGAAGGAAAGGGAAACTTGGCGTCAGCGAAGGCGGCGGAAATGGCTCCGCAACGATATGTCGAAGCGAGGGCTGGGGTTTTTAAGGATGCGGGCTCTTTGGAACGGATGGGGCAGGACATGATCTCCAAGCAGGCGGATCTTGCGCATTCGTCGGAGCGAGCGAGCCTTATCGAGGCGGGTCAACGCATGTGGAAGGCAACGCCGGACGCTTTAAAAAAGGAGATGCTTGCGCTGTATCGCGCGGTGGAATTGTTGAATGCCGATGTCGCGAAAACAGGAGGAAAAACGACGCTCACGCTGGGGAAAACGGTGGCGATCAACGGGCGCTCCTACGAAATCGTCGTCAACGTCGGGGATAGCGGGGCTTTCAAGGTGCGTGCCGACGGAACCGCGCGCGAGTTGACGGAAGAGGATTCCGCGCTTGATCAAGCGCTTTCGATGGGTTTGTTGAAGCCGGAAGAAGCAAAAAATCCGGATCATGTGGTCGCTATCGGGTCAAGCAAGATACCGGTAGCCAAGCTTCGTGCTGGAATGTACCAAGCGCTCGGTGGCGAGATCGCTTCTCCCCGCGTGAGCGTGACCGAAATCCGCCCGGGGGAGAAGGTCGTGTATCTCACCGATGGCGTGCGCGATATCCCAGCATTCGAAACGGATGGCCGGTTTGATCCCGCCAAAGCCGCGGAATCCTTTTCCGGACAGGACGGCGAGAATCTTGCCTCGATCTTGGCTGGGAAAAGCGTGGCTATCGAACGAGCGCAGAAAACGGCATGGGGCATTGAGGCGGCGCGAGCGGAGATTAACGGTACGAATCCGTCTGCCAAAAAACCCAAGCAAGATGAAAAGACGGTTTTGGTAAAAGAGATGATCGAGGATCTGTCCCACCTCGTCGAAGAAAGCGCAGAGTAGCAAGCGGGACGGCGCTTTCCCTAGAGCCGGATGGAGCGATGTGAAGCAAGTATCTCCCGTGAACAAAAGCGCCCGCTCCGGAGGAGCAGGCGCTTTTGGTACCGCGTAGGGGATTCGAACCCCTGATTTTCGCCGTGAGAAGGCGACGTCCTGGACCGGGCTAGACGAACGCGGCAGGCGCTTACGAGGATAGCACGGTATTGGAAGATTGTCCAGCAGTATGCTATCGTACGCCTGCATTTAACCGAAACCTATTTTATGTTTCACAAGCTCGCACATCACCCGCTTACGGAATCGTTGCGCAAGCCGTGCAACGCAGACGTGGCGAAGCTTATTCTTCGTGTTG
>CAYMBC010000050.1:0-7036 GCA_964388605.1 uncultured Gammaproteobacteria bacterium | reverse complement strand
TCGATCCCGTCAAAACATCGAAGAATATTCGTCGATAGGTGAAGGCGCGAGGCCCCTTCGTGTGGAGTTTTGAGCATGCGGTTTACGCGGGAGCGGAATGCCGCCTGGGAAAGGTCGTGGAGCGGCGTTCTTATCACGATGAGCGGGCGCTCTTGATTTGGAAAGGCCGGCGCAATGCGACGGGCGCTCGGCTGGCCTACAGAAAGGTTTCGACGTGGTTCCGTCTCCTGACGGATGCCGGTTTTGCCGTGGAACGGTATCTCGAACCGGCTCCAGCGCGATCCGGCCGGCGAGACTCGCTGCGAATCGGCTCCGCCGCCGCCAAAGCGAAGCTGATTCCCGCCACCATGATCTTCGTTTGCCGGAAGCGCTGATCGTTGCCGACCGTGCGCGGGCGTGCTAACGTCGATGTGTTATGTCGAAATACGAACCCCGAGAACTTGAAAAGAAATGGCAGGCGCGCTGGGAAGCCGACCGCGCTTTTTCGGCCCGAGAAGACTTTTCAAGAGAGAAATGCTACATCCTCGACATGTTCCCGTATCCGTCGTCGAACGGCCTCCACGTCGGACACCCGATCGGCTACATCGCGACCGACATTCTTTCGCGCAAGCGGCGCATGGACGGAAAATCCGTCCTGCACCCGATGGGCTGGGACGCGTTCGGTTTGCCTGCCGAAAACTACGCCATCAAGATCGGCGGCAATCCTCACGATATTACAGAGCAAAGCGTCGCCAACTACATCCGCCAGCTCAAGCTGATCGGCTTTTCGTACGATTGGGAGCGCGAAATCAACACCAGCCTGCCCGCTTATTACAAGTGGACGCAGTGGATGTTCCTGCTTCTTTATAAGAACGGCTTGGCGTACAAAAAACAGGCGCCGGTGAACTGGTGCGAGTTCGATCACACCGTGCTCGCCAACGAGCAAGTCGTCGACGGCAAGTGCGAGCGCTGCAAGAATCCCGTCGTTCAAAAAAATCTCTCGCAGTGGTTTTTCAAGATCACCGATTTCGCCGATCGTTTGCTTGAAGACCTGGACGGCCTCGAATGGCCGGAGAAGATCAAGGCGATGCAGCGCAACTGGATCGGCAAGAGCGTCGGCGCCGAAATCGAATTCCGCGGCCGCTTGGGAGACGCCGGAGAATTTTCGATGCCTGTTTTCACGACGCGCCCCGACACGCTCATGGGCGTGACGGCGGTCGTCCTAGCACCAGAACATCCGCTCGTCGATCGCATCACCGCCGAGGCGGAACGCCCGGCCGTGCTCGCCTACGTCGAAGAAACGAAAAAGAAAACGGAACTTGAGCGAACGGGCCTTGGCATGGCCGAAGGCAAGGAGAAGACAGGCGTCTTTACCGGCGCGTACGTCAAGCACCCGCTCACGGATGCCGACGTGCCGGTCTACATTGCCGACTACGTGCTCATGAACTACGGCACGGGTGCCGTCATGATGGTACCCGCGCACGACGAGCGCGACTTCGCCTTCGCCGCGAAATACGGCGTCGAGGTGAAATGGGTAATCGCGCCGCCTGCCGGCATTGAACATGATCCGTCCAAGCCGTATACGGAGCCCGGTGTTCTCGTGAACTCCGGCGAGTTTGACGGCCTCGTTTCGACGGAAGCCAAGCATGCGATCATCACGTCGCTCGAAACTGCGAACAAGGGACGCGCGCAAACCAATTATCATCTTCGCGACTGGCTCGTTTCCCGCCAGCGCTATTGGGGCGCTCCGATTCCGATCATCTACTGCGATGAGCACGGCGAGCAGCCGGTGCCGGAGGAGCAGCTCCCCGTCACCCTGCCCGACGACGTCGACTTCCGCCCGACGGGGGAGTCGCCGCTCGCGCGTTCGAAGAAATTCCACGACGTGGCCTGCCCGACGTGCGGCAAGCCCGCCAAGCGCGAATCCGACACGATGGACACCTTCGTCGATTCTTCGTGGTACTTCCTGCGCTATTGCGACCCGAAGAACGAAGCGGCTTTCGCCGACAAGGCGAAGGTTGATTACTGGTGCCCCGTCGACACCTACGTCGGCGGCGCCGAACACGCTGTGCTGCATCTTCTTTACGCGCGCTTCTTCACGAAGGTGCTTTTCGACGCGGGTTATGTGAAGTTCAAGGAGCCTTTCACCCGTCTCAAGAACCAAGGCTTGATCCTCGGCGAGGACGGCGAAAAAATGTCCAAGTCGCGCGGCAACGTAGTGAACCCCGATGACGTCATCGCCGAGCACGGCGCCGATGCCTTCCGGCTCTATGAAATGTTCATGGGCGATTTCGAGCAGGTGAAACCGTGGAGCACGACCGGCATCGTCGGACAGCGCCGCTTCCTCGAGCGCGTTTGGAAGATGTCGCATGGCGACGGCGAAACTCCGGCCAAGCTCCGCTCGCTGCTTCACAAGACGATCAAGAAAGTCACGGAGGACATCGAAGCCTTCAAGTTCAACACCGCGATCAGCGCGATGATGATTTTCGTGAACGAAAACGAAGGCGCCGAACTCTCGAGCGCCGACTACGAAGCCTTCCTGAAAATCCTCTCGCCCTTCGCGCCGCACATGACGGAAGAGCTTTGGGAAGCCTCCGGCCACAAAGACCTGATCGCCCTCGCCCCTTGGCCGACCTACGACGCCGCGCTCACCGTCGACAGCGAAGTCGAAATCGCGCTCCAAGTCACCGGCAAAGTGAAAGACCGCATCACCGTTCCCGTCGACGCCGACGACAAGGAACTCGAGCGCCTCGCGATGGAAAATGAAAAAGTGAAGGCTGCGCTCGAAGGCAAGACGGTAAAGCAGGTGATCGTCGTCAAAAAACGATTGGTCAATATCGTAGCTATCTAAACTGTTGACACAAGAACGCCGTCTCCGCTAGGACGACGGCGTTATGCGTTTTCAAGGATTCAAGAACGATCTTCCGAAACGTTCGCTCGCGTTCGAGGCATTTGCCGCAGTGCTGCTTGCGCTCTTGTGCGCCTACGGAGCGTTTCTGCCGCGTCCGAAAAGGACGGATGGCGTTTTTGATCGTTGGCGCATATCGATCGTTCGCCGCGTCGATGCTGTTTTCGATCCGCCGGTTTCAGCCTGGGTCGCGGGGCTTTTGCTCGGTGCGGACGACGGTTTTTCCCAAAAATGGAAAGAGGCCTTCCGGCGCACGGGAACAAGCCATCTTACGGCGGTCTCGGGCTACAACGTCAGTCTCGTGATTGCCGCGGCGCAAGCATTTTTGCTGCGCCTGCCGTTTCGGCGTGGCGCGCGGCTGCTCCTTGCGGCCGGCTCGATTGTCGTCTTCGTGATGCTGACGGGCGCGCCCGGGTCGGTCGTGCGCGCGGCGGTCATGATTGCTGCGGTCGAAGCCGGACGCTATCTCGGACGCCCGGTGAAGCCTCTGCGCGCCCTGCTCCTCGCAGCAACCGTGATCGGCCTCTTTTCTCCGAGAAGCCTAGCGGCCGATCGCGGCTTTCAGCTCTCTGTCTTGGCGGCGTTCGGTCTCGTGACGATCGCGCCGGCATTTCAAGCATCGCTCCCGGGCCGCTGGCCTCGGGCATTCGTCGAATGGGTGAGCCAGACGCTCGCCGCTTCGGTCGCGACAGCTCCGCTCATTGCCTCTATGTCGGGCGCCTACTCTCTCGTGAGCCTTCCGGCCAACGTCGCGGTCGCCGCTTTCATTCCGACGCTCATGGCGGGCGGCGCGTTGCTCTTGTGCGTTAGTTTCTTTTCGGTCGCGCTCGCTTCATTTCTTGCGCTTGTCTCGCGCGGCCTCTTCATGCTGCCGCTTGCGCTGATCCGTGGGATGGCCGCCTGGCCCGCCGCCTCCGTTTCCGGGCCCGCAGCCTTCGCCCTGCTCGCGCTTGTCGAAGCCGCTTCCATTCTCGTGCTGCTGCGTTGGCGCAAGCGCGCCTCGCTCCGCTATGCTGTTTATGAATAAAAGTTTTCTGAAACGCCACCACGTCCTTCTTATCGTCCTGGCGCTCGCGGCCGCGTTTTCGGTCGCGGGCATCATCGAGCAGCGCCGCCTCTCCACGACCGCTTCGGCGCAGCTCTGGTTTTTCGACGTCGGGCAGGGCGACGCGGCGCTCATCCGCGATCGCGAAGGCCAAGACATGCTGATCGACGGCGGGCCGGATGCCAGCGTGCTCGAAGGCTTGTCAGAGGCCATGCCGTTTTGGGACCGCACGATCGATATCGTCGTCGTAACGCATCTCGATGCCGATCACTACGTCGGGCTTTTCGGCGTGATCAGGAAATACAAAGTAAGAGAGATTTGGTGGAGCGGCGTGGCTCCTACGACGGAAACGGCGCGGCGGTTTGTCGCGGCTGTCGAGGCGAGGGGGATCGCTCAGCGTTTCGTGCGAGCGGGGGAGAGCGTCTCTTTTGCGGACGGCAACATCTTTCGCGTGCTCTGGCCGCGCGAGGATGCACGTGGTCTCGTGATCCCGCCCACGACTACGAATGCCAAAGGCGGAGGCACGAACGATTATGGCATTGTCGGCACGTTTGCCTGCGGGGAGGAGCGGGCGTTGTTTACGGCCGACGTTTCCGCGCACGTGGAGGCGAAGCTGCTCGAAGAACCAGGCTTGATTCGCGCCGAACTGCTCAAAGTGCCGCATCACGGTTCGGCGCACTCGTCCTCCGAAGCGTTTCTTGACGCGGTCGATCCGAACGAAGCCGTGATCTCCGTCGGCACGGGAAATCGCTACGGTCATCCAGCGCCTCGCGTTCTGGCGGCGCTGCTTGAACGGGCCGTTTCCGTTCAGCGCACCGACCGCGGAGGCTCGGTGCGTTATTCATGCGCGAACGGGCATCTTCTCCTTGCCAAATAGGCGCCTTTTGGATACGCTGCCGCTATCATTTTGACCTCACTATGATCCAACGCTCACTCGTTCTCCTCAAGCCTGACGCGCTCGATCGCGGCATCGTCGGCGAAATCGTCACGCGCTTCGAGCGCATCGGCGCCAAGCTTGTCGGCCTCAAGCTTCTCGTCTCGGAAAAGGATACGGCCATGAAGCATTACACCGACGATCTCGCGCAGCGCCGCGGCGAAAACGTCCGTCAGCTCATGGTCGAAATGCTGACCTCCGGCCCGATCGTCGCGATCGCCCTTGAAGGCATCGAAATTGTCGAAGTCGTCCGCAAGATGATCGGCGCGACCGAGCCTAAGAGCGCCGCGCCCGGCACGATCCGCGGCGATTACGCGCATGTCTCGTTCAAGCACGCCGATGAAAAGCAGATCGGCGTCTTCAATCTCATCCACGCTTCCGGTTCGCCGGAGGAAGCGGAAGTCGAGCTCGGTGTTTGGTTCCGTCCGGAGGAGCTCGTCGCGCACGATCCGTCCTACACCAAGTTCACGATTAAAAAGTGAAACGAACGGACGTCGAAAGGGCCTGGGCAACAGGCTCTTTTCGTTTCTTGAGCGCCCGGCTGCAAGGTGATACGATAGCGTCGGCCTCGCGCATGGGAGAACATGTTTTGGGACAATCATTTGGCAGAGTGGCCGAAGAGACCTCGCCGCCGTGGCGGCAAGGCCGACGGCTTCAGCGGTAAGAGCGGAAGAAGACGCCTCTTGGGCAGCCTATCAGGGATTCTCAAGAGCCCGTCTTCCGATGCCGCCCCGGTTCGCCGGGGAGCCCACATGACTTCACTCGCCAAATCATGCCTTCCAGCGCGGGGTCTTTGCGTTTTCCGGGAAGTGCGCTAGTATCTGCTGGTTCGTCGTTCTCTCGAATCCCGGGTGTGGAAAAAGCTCGAGATCTCGTGTTAGCCAGGCAGAGGTTCAGATCGGTTCATTTGATTCGGATTCCGTTCAGTCGATCGTTTCGGGCTGTGGCGCATCGGCAGCGCGTTCCCTTGGGGTGGGAAAGGCAGCAGGTTCAATTCCTGTCAGCCCGACCATGGAAAAATCCTTCAAAAAGATGGGTTTTTCCTTTTTTGTCGGCAGGACAAGACGGTGTCGTCCGGGGTCGGTATCCGCTCGCGGCGCGGGGGTATTGACAAATATCCGAATTTGTACTATTTTAGCAAGCCAGTGCGCCCTGCGCGTACCAAGCGTTAAAGCCTAATATCAACCAGTGTGCGTAAACAATTTCTTGTCCTCATGACGGTCATTCTCGCCCTCGGAAACGTTCCGGCGGCTTTTGCGGCTCCGGGCGACATTGACGGCGGCTTTTCTTCCAGCCGCAGCATCGGTCGCGCCGCCAGCCTCTCGTTGGAAGGGGGTATCCTTCCTGGTTATCCCGAAGGATCGGGTTTTAACAACATCGTGTTCGCGTCAGCCCAGCAAACCCTCGGCGAGAATGCCGGGAAGACGATCGTTGTCGGCGCGTTTACCGAATTTAATCACCAGCCCGTCAACTGGATCGTCCGTTTGAACGCGGACGGAACGCTTGACGATACGTTTAATCCGGGGGGTGCGGGGCCCGACAGGACGTTCGTGCTCGCGGTTGAAGTCGATGAACTCGATCGAATCTATATCGGAGGCTCGTTTGCCCGGTATAACGAGCACTTGAGCCCGGGTCTTGCGCGCTTGACGCCCGATGGCGCGTTCGACGAAACCTTCAATGTGGGCCAAGGTTTTTCTGAAGATGAGTTTGGCAACTCGGTTCAGTTTGTCAGATCCATCGCCGTGAACGGTGCCGCGGTTGTTGCCGGAGGAGATTTTACGACGTACGCAGGCCAAAATGTCGGAAAAATCGTCAGAATCGGCTTTGACGGAACGCTCGATGCGGACTTCCGCGCCGTCAACGGAGTCGTTGGCGCCGGATTCGACAGCCCGGTGTTTGCTTTGGAGTACGACAATGCGGATCTTGTTGTCGGCGGAGCGTTTACGACGCTTGATGGCGACCCGGCTTCGCACCTTGTCAAGCTTGACGCTCAAGGCATCCGCGTCACGACCTTTGATGATCTTGTTGGTTCCCGCTTTGATGGGAACGTGCTTGCGCTTTCTGTTATACAGTCGGCCTATATTGTCGTAGGAGGAGATTTCACCTCCAGGATTGCCCTTCTGGACTATGACGGCACCGTCGACTCGACCTTTGCCAACGGCGTTGGCAC
>CAYMBC010000049.1:0-7150 GCA_964388605.1 uncultured Gammaproteobacteria bacterium | reverse complement strand
TTAAAAATATCGACTACGTTCGCGTTTACGTGCCAAAAGGCAGCATCCTGCTTTCGGCAGAAGGCTTCGAAGCTCCCGCCGAAGGATACTTCCTTCCCCAAGATTCGACGCTGCAGCCATCGTCACTGCTCGCCGCCGTCGAAGGCGAGACGACGGTCGGATCCGCCGGAACCACGATTCATGACGAATCAGGCCTGACGGTTTTCGGGAATTGGGTTCAGCTCGAACCTGGAGAAACGAAAACCGCCACCTTGCGCTACCGGCTGCCTTTCGATCTTGAAGAGCTTACGCATCCTCCTGAAACGTGGATGGAGCGCCTAAAAGAGCGCTTCGGGACCTACACCCCCTCCGCCAGTTTCAAGCTCGTCGTTCAGAGGCAGGCAGGCGCGAAACGACGCACGTTCGAAAGCCAGATGCGTGCTCCCGAAGGCTGGTCGATACGCGACAGCCTTCCGAAAGAGGCGCATGTTGAGCCGGGAAAGATCAAGCTGGAAACGGCGCTGGATCAGGACATCTACATCGGCACGTTACTCGTCAATCGAAAACACTGACTTCTATGGAGGAGAAGACGGACGCAACAAAGAAAGACCTGGATCGCGAGCTGAAGCGCATCTATGCGGAACCCGACGGCGCCATGCCCGACTTCACGAGGCTTGACGGCAAGCCTGGAAGCCGCCTGCGCTCCGCCATCTTTTTCGCGATCTTCGGCCTTCTTGCCGTGGGAGGAGCTGTTTGGGCGGGCATCTTTTTCTCGCGAACATCGGGTTTCAGCGGCGAAGGCGTCGTGCTTACCTTGCAAACTGAAGGCGAGCTGACTTCCGGGAGCGAAGAAGCGCTCGTTATCCGCTACCAGAACCGGGAACGCATCCCGCTCGCACGGGCGTCAATCATCCTTAAAACGCCGGAGGGCTTTTCGTTGATCGGAGCCGACCAGCCATCACTTGAAAAAAACGCGTGGACGATCGGCTCGATCGCTCCCGGAGGAGAAGGCGAGCTGCGCGTGCGCGGATACGTGATGCGCGAGCTTGAAGCGGCTCTTACCTTTCAAGCCGAACTCAATTACAAACCCGCCGATTTCAACGCCGAGTTCCAAAAGGTCGCCTCGCATACCGCCGTCGTGAAAGACGCGGCACTCACGCTTTCAGCCACCGGCACGCCGGAGATGACGCCGGGAGACGAGATTGCCTACGTCTTCGATTATGAAAACCGGTCCGATCGCGCTCTCGAGAATGTCCGCTTGCTGGTAGACCCGTTGGAAGGCTTCATTTTCGAAACGTCGAAACCGAAAAACGACGAAGGCGTCGAGATGCAATGGACATTCCCGAGCATTGAAGCTGGTGCCAAGGCCAGCGTCACGATCCGAGGAACGTTTTCGGCGGCGTCGCGCGGGCAAAAAACGCTGCAGGCGCGCATGGGTTTTTCCGATAATTCAAAGCTGATCGAGGTAGCCAAAGCATCCACCACGACCACTGTTCTGAAAAGCAATCTCGACCTGGCAATTCTCGTCAACGGCTCGAACAAGCCTCCGATCGCTTCTTTCGGCGATACGCTCTATTTCTCGGTCCGCTATGAAAACGCCGGGGACGTGGTTCTCAAGGATGTCGCCGTATCCGCCTTGCTGCCGTCGGAACCGGCGGGAAAAACGATTCTCGATTGGGTGTCCCTGAAGGACGACCTCGGCGGGAAGCGCGTCGGCTCGAACATGACCTGGACGAAAAAAGAGTTGCCGGCCTTGGCCCTCCTCGAACCCGGAGACAAAGGGGAAATTGCCTTCTCGGCGCAGTTGATCCGGAAACCGTTTGCCGACGTTTCTGCTCCCGGCTATGCGATCCACGCGGTCGCAAGCGCGCTTATCGGCAAGGCCGGAAAAACCTCTGGCTCGCGGCAAGTCAACACGGCGCCTTTCGATATCCGCCTGCAAAGCGACACGTCCTTCCAAGCCTACGGACGGTACTTTACCGAAGACGGCGTGCCGATCGGATCCGGTCCGCTCCCTCCGAAAGCGGGAGAAAAGACGATCTATCGCGTCACCTGGGTTGTGCAGAATTCGCTCCATGAGCTCACCGAGCTGACGGCAACCACGCTCTTGCCCCAAGGGTCGAAATGGACGGGCGTGGAACGAACGGTTGAAGCCGGCAGCCTGAGCTTCGACGAAACGGGCCGCAAGGCGACATGGCGTCTCAATCGCATGCCCGCGTCCGTAAAGTCCGTATCCATCAACTTCGACGTCGAATTGACCCCCGAAGCCGAGGATGCCGGAAAGATCGTCGATATCACCGGCGACAACAAACTCGAAGCATTCGACAAAGATGTCGGCACCGTGATCCTGAAAACGGCACCAAGCATCGGAACCGACCTGCTCGGAGACGAGGACGCGTCCGGAAAAGGCGTCGTGCGCGAATGATTACTTCAAAACGTACTCGACCGATCGGACTCCTGAAAGCGCCTCAAGGCGCTTTTTGGTTTTTTTCAGAGATGCTGCCGTGCCCGCGGGCACCTCGGCATCGTAGCGATACAAGCCATCGAACCTGGCCACGAGTTCGACGCGTGCGTCGGCAAACGCTTTCTCCGCCTGGTCATCCAGTTCACGTTCAAGCGTGATCAGCAATCGAGAAGCATCGGCCAAACGTCCTCCGTCAAGGAGAACGTACCCGCTCTCGGCATCGCAGGCGTCGCCGCAGGTCGCGAGCCAGATCGGGCTGCGGCACTCGGTCGGCAGCAAACGGTCTCCCGGCGACCGGACAGGCCGCGCCTCGCACCCTTTCGGACAAGCCGAGCCGACCGCTGCAGAAGCCTTGCGGCACTGCCGATCTTTCAAGTCAACGGCGCCAAGCAACGCTTGCGTCAGCGGATTGCGCACCGGCGAACCGTCCGAGATCACGCCGAAACCGGCGACAAGAAGCGTTGCTCCGATCAACAAGCGTGCTGGCGCGGTGCGCATATGCGCTGAGTATAGGAGCGCGGGGAGAAAATGGCAAACGAAAACCCCCGTCGATACCGGGGGTTTTCCATGGTGCACCCGAGACGATTCGAACGTCTGATCTCTTCCTTCGGAGGGAAGCGCTTTATCCAGCTAAGCTACGGGTGCGCAAGAACCGCCGCGCTCGCCGAACGAAGGCGTAAACCTTATACCAAAAGCGGTTGAGCGGCAAGTCGTACGTTCCGGGATAGGCGACGTAGCGTCCTCCGAAGCCGTTTTTGAAACGCGTGACGCCGGCCCAAGGATGCCCTTGCGCGTTCTCCGGAGCCACTCCCCACAAATCGTAGTCCTCATACCCCCAAGCTTTCGCCTCCAGCATCGCCCGCCATTGCAGCGCTTGAGGAGCCATGACGTCGCGCCGCGCACGGCTTGAAGCGCCGTGCAGATATGTCGCCGTTTTTCCGAAATACAGCATCAGGCTGGCCGCCAAAACCTTGCCGTCATGTTCGGCAAACAGAAGCCTTGCGACAGGGCGCGCTTTCCCGTCGATTCCGGGATCGCCCGCGAGGGTTTCAAGCAGGAGCCGATAGTATTCCTTCCCGTGCGCCCGGAACTGGTCGCGTTCGGTCGTCTCCATCATGAGCCCCCAGAAGATATCGATCGCGCTGGAATCGCGCGCGCCGGCCAGGAACACCTTGACGCCTTTTCGCTCGGCCAAGCGGATATTATAACGCCACTTCTCGTGCATGCCGGCCAACAGGGTTTCCGCGTCTTGCCGAAGATCGATGACGCGCGTCTGTCCGGGTTGCACGTCATCCGTTTTTTGGGCGCCTACAGGAACCTCTTTCGGCTCGCAGCGGAAAAAATCGGCATCCGAAACAGCGCCGGAGGCGAGCAGCTTCTCAATCGCCCCGGGACCGAGAGGCCCGCGAGGGCTGTACCCATAAGACCTGGAAAACGGCAGCGAGCGCTTCACGAGCGAACCAAGCGCGCCTTCGCCGCGCCAGCGCTCCACGAGCGCGCCCGTTTTCTCCTGAAACGTTCCCCACTCCCATGACTGCAAAAAATCACCGCCCAAACGGAGAAGCTCCTCGTTCCAATCGCCCTGCACGTCAACGCGCTTCATTATCGCGATAATATCTTGAGCGCCCGCTTGATGCGTTCTTCGGTCGTACCCTCGAGGTCTTTCACGATTTCCCGCGCTTTATGTCGGGCATAACCGAGATTTTCAAGCGCCGAGACGGCCTCGTCCCCTCCTTCGCCCGGATCGTCGTCGGTGACAAGCTTGCCTTTGAGTTCAAGGACCACGCGCTGCGCTGTTTTGCGACCAACGCCCTGGGCGCTTTCAAGATACGAAACGTCGCCGCGCTCAACCGCGCCGCGCACGCTCTCGACCGTGCCGAGGGACAAGAGCTGCAGTGCCATCTTGGGACCCACGCCCGAAACGGTGATGAGCTTCCAAAACAGCTCAAGCTCGGCAACGGTCGCGAATCCGACGAGATCGTTGGCGTCCTCGCGGATGATTTGATGCGTGTAGAGCCGAACCTCGCTCCCTTTTTCAAGAACAGCCAAAAGATGCGCCGGCACCTTCACGAGATAGCCGATGTCGCCGACGAGCAAAATGACGTGCTCGCGGCCTTTTTCCAACAGGGAACCCTTGAGAAAAGCGATCATGGATCCAGTCTACCCTCGGTTTTCAGGGTTGACAACCTTCCGTTACGTGCGCGGGAGCGGAGTAAGGGCGCTTTTTTTTGACAGCGCGGCATGATACGCTCACCGCATATGCAGGAGAATTCAGATCACAAGCGCATCCGTCTCTCCCCCTTTCGGAGACACGAGGTGGTGGAAGAGGATAGGCAAAGAGTCCTGGAAGCCTTCGCCGAAGCATTCTTGAATAAGCCTCCTCAAACCCGTCTTGGCGCCGGCACCACGGCGGAAGTCATGGTCAACGACCGCGATCCCGCCTTGAAAAACTTTGTTTCAAAATTTGCCTACGCCAATCGCCCGCACCACGGGGTTTTGAACAGCTTGGAAACGGAATTCGAGCAGCAGCTCTACGCCTGGCGAATGACAAAAAACTGGGAAACGAAATACCCGAAAGCGCCGCGCGTACGCGTTCCGGAACCCATCGGGTACGTACGCGAAGACGACAACGAGATCCTCGTTATGGAGCGCGTTCATGGAAAAACGCTCTGGCGCCTTTTGATGGAAAATTATCTGCGCACGGAAGGCGTCGCAAGCGGCCTGCTTTCTTCGCGCGATGTCGAAGACCTTGAAAAGCACCCTGACGAATCGTCTGTCGAGGATTTCTTGATCCATCGTACGGCTATGGCCACCTATTATCACCAAGGCCGTCACAAAGAGATCGAAAAAGTCATGTGGGACACCTGCTATCGCAAGCAATCGGCGATCGTGACGGAGGATCAATTCGAAGCGATCAAGGCCTTTTCCACGCTTTCAAAACGGGAGAAATTTTGGCACCGGGATTTCCACCCGAAAAATGTCATGATTTCGGATGACGGCGAGGTCTTCGTCATCGACTTCGGTTTATCCGTCAACGGCATGGACGAAGACGCGGCTATGAATATCGAAAATGTCGGGCAGGAGATCCTGCTGACGGCCGGATACGACGGCCTTCTCAAGCAGTTGCGGGAATCCGGAAACGGCGAAGGCGGCGACCGAGCCCTGAAGCGCGCGCCGCTGGCGGCCGGGAGACAGCGTCTTGACGAAAAAGGCTAAATGAACTATATTCAGCTTCCTCATCATGTGGAGGCACCGATATGATGACTTTCTCCCCGATTCGTTTGCGGGAAATACGAGACGCCATTGTCGCGCGCTCCGGGTGCCGGAACATCGGCAACAGCGCGTACGCGTTCGGACCGCTTCGTCCGCCGTTTAACGGGTTCTTCGCCATCGTTCCGATCAACGCGGCAATCGAGGCCTCGACCTTCGGCGCCGAGCTCAAAGCGCAAGGCTACCTCTACACGCAGCATTTGAGCCTCGAAAGCTTCAAAGCTGCGGGCATCCCGACAGAAGGACTCCCCGCTTGCGGCGCGTTTATCGGAGCCCCGTCCGCACAAACCGACTGAATCAAATCCCCCGACGCGCGTCGAGGGGATTTTCTTTACGTCGTCGCTCTCTTTACGATCTCCGGAATATCCGCTTCCGTCACGCCACCCAGCCAAACGTCGTCCGGCTGGATCGCGACGGCAACGCCGTCCGAACAACGGTCAAGGCAGCCGGACTTCGAGACGCGGATCTCAAGATCGGCCTTTTTCATCTCTTCCTTCAGCTTGAGGTGCACGTCCTTCGCGCCTTTCATGGCGCAGCACTCCTTGCCGTTTTCTTTCTGGTTCGTACAGACGAACACGACCTTCTTATACTTCTTGCCAAGATCTTGCATATGCCGTCACCATAATAAAAAAAACCCGCGAACACAATGGCTCGCGGAGAACATGGCTAATCGGTAGAATGATCGAGGTCATCATAAAAACCGAGGCCGTGCTTGGCTCCACCCCGGGCCGTGCCAGTCTCGTAGGCCAGCAAGAACGTCGCTTCAAAGAGCTCCACGTTCTCTGGCAAAAGACAGGCCCGATCAAAGGATCGTCTATGAAGGTCATCGATGAACACTGGTATGACAACGCGAATCACCGAGCTGCCTGGCTCTTGTGTTTGAGGGCAAACCGCTTCTCCATCCACAAGGCGAACAAATGTCCCTTTGGTAGGAGACGTATAGACGACATAGGCCGCATTTTGACTGCTCAACACGGTTACCTCCGCGGCGACCATACAAAAAATACCCTTGTTTGTCAAGGGGTTCGGAAACCACAGCCTCGGTATCCGGTTATCGGCTGTCAGATTGCTCGCTGACGTGTACAAGCGCCTCTTGCGCAAAAACACCCGAGCATCAAACCCGGGTGTTTTGCTTACGCCTTGATGATACCGATCCGGAGCGTTTGCCCGCCCGCTTCGACTTCGCCCGTCGCGAGCGCCCCATCAAAACCTTCTTTCGTTGCATCAGCTTTGACGTCGGCCAGGATCACGGAGCCGTGCGCCTCCAGCGTTTCCTTCCAGAAGCCATCGAGGCCTTCGACGAGGAGCGTGATGCGATCCTGGATCGTGAGCTTCGCTTCCTTACGGAGCGCGTTCACGGCGCGCGTCAGTTCGCGAGCGGCGCCTTCGCGCTTGAGTTCGATGACGATGCGCATGCCCGTGCGGTCGGACTCATCG
>CAYMBC010000048.1:0-7212 GCA_964388605.1 uncultured Gammaproteobacteria bacterium | reverse complement strand
TCCCTCAAGAACCTGGATCTGCTGGGAACCGTAGTCGGAAGCGTTCTTTTCTTCTTTGGCCATAAAGAGGGGATGAATACGTGTCGTATGATATACTTTATAAGGTATGGCTGACAAGGAGACGAACAGCTTCGAATCCGCCGGCGCCGCAACCGAGCAAGAGCTTCGTTGGAGCCAGTGGTGGGTCGATCATCGCGAGCGGGTCAAAAATGCCGGGCTTGCGGCTTTTGCGGTTGTCGACGTGCTTCTCGTTGGTTTCGGTTTTTGGGGTTTCGTCGATTGGCTGGCGTTCGGCGGCCTTCGCGAAGAGCAGATGATTCGCCAAATGGCTTCTTCCGACTACGGGCAATTTCCCAGCCTGACGCTCGAGGAACTTCGTGTCGGGGCGCCGATCGTGCTTTCCGGCGGGGTTGGAAAGATCGATCTTTTAACATCTGTCGAAAATCGCAATGGAGGATTCTGGGCGGAACTTGAATACCGGTATGTTATCGGCGGCGAGGAGCTGCCTTTGCGTAAGGCGTTCGTCCTGCCCGGAGAAACCAAATTCGTAAGCGAGCTCGGCGCGTCGTCTGGGTTTGGCGCGAGCGCGGAGTTCCGGATCGAAAGGCGCTTATGGCACCGTGTCGACTTGCAAGGCGCCAGGAGCGCGTCGGAGTTCGCCGAGGCGCGCTTGGCCATTCGAGCGGAAAATCCCGTGTACGCGCCCTCCGATCCGCTGGCGACAACGCCGGTGTCACGCGCCGCATTTACGCTGGTGAACAGTTCGGCCTTCGGCTACTACGACGTGAATCTTCTCGTGCTGTTGTATCGAGGCGATGCGGTTGTCGGCGTGAACCGGGCGAGTCTCGATGTGCTCGCGGCAGGGGAGAGAAAGAACATGGAAATTTTCTGGTATCAGCTGCTGCCCCAGGTGACGAAAGTGGAAGTCGTTCCCGATCTCAACATTTACGATCCGTACGCCTATCGTTCCCCGCGCTGAAATTGCCGGAGAGCGATATGAAAAACCGTCCCTTGCGGGGACGGTTTTTCAATCTAGCAGCTCCCTGGCGGGCTTTGGATGACGGAATCTGGATAGCCGAGCGCTCCGAGCACCGCTTTCAGCTGTTTGACGGCGTTTGTTTCAGCTTCCCGCAAGATGCCGGATGCGCAGGCGGCGCCTCGGATCGACTGCTCGGCGGCAAGGCGCGCTTCCGATTCGAGGTCTTTGTCGCCGCGCGAGAGGAGGCCTTGGTCGCGGTCGTAAACGCGCGTCTTTTCGTTATCGAGTCGAACGGAGAGGATCTGCGGTGCCGGGAGTTTTACGCGGAGAGAGCCCGACGTTTTTTCAATGGCGTCTTCCGAGATGGTGCTGAGATCGTAACCGGCGACAACTTCTCCATTCGCGATCAGGAGCACTTTGTCACCGAACAAAATGTTGCGCCAGGGCCCGCCGCCGTCTTTTTTCGCTTCGATGATCTTCTCGATGGTGAAGGAGGACGTCTCAAGACGGCCAAGCTGGCGCATTTCTTTCACGACAGCGTCGCGGCTCGCGTTAATGCTCGTTCCCGAGCCTTCCGGGCGCAAAAAGAACCCGCTGGCGAGCCCCGCGCCGGCGAGAAGAGCAACGAACGAAACGCTCGCGGTCGTACGCATTGTCATAGGGGGTTGATTTCAGTAGTATCGTAAGGAACTTTACCGCATGCTGCAACGTACCCTACACGCATACCGGAAATTCGATTGGCTGCTTTTCGGCGCAGCTGCCCTGCTGACGGGCTTGGGCTTGCTCGCGCTGTATTCGATCGGTCTTGGCGCCGACGGGGACTTCGGCAGTTTTCAGAAGCAGCTGTTCTTTTTCGTTTTCGGCCTGCTGATCGTCCTTTTCGGATCAGTCGGCTTTCACTATCGCTGGCTCGCATTCGTCACGGTGCCGATGTATTTCGGCATGATGCTGTTGCTTCTTACGGTGCTGCTTGCGGGCCAGGTGACGCGCGGAGTGCGCGGTTGGTTGTATATCGGGCCGGCCGGATTCCAGCCGGTCGAAATCGCCAAGATCGTCCTGATTATCATCGTTGCGAAGTTTTTGGCGACGCATGGCCGCTATACGAAAGATCTCCGCGTCGTGATCCAGAGCGCGGTAACCGTCGTGCTGATGCTGCTCTTGGTCGTTTTGCAACCCGACTTGGGAGGAGCCATTATCCTCGCGTCGATCTGGTTCGGCATGGTGCTCATCTCGGGGCTTCGCGCTCGGCACTTGCTCACCATGGCCGCGATCGCTGTCACGTTCGGCGCTCTTGCTTGGGGCTTCCTCTTGAGACCGTATCAAAAGGAACGCATCATGACGTTCTTGAATCCCGCCAGCGATCCGTTCGGTCAAGGCTACAACGTCACGCAATCGGTGATCGCGATCGGTGCCGGGCAGCTTACGGGCAGAGGCGTCGCTTCCGGTTCCCAAAGCCAGCTTCGTTTCCTGCCCGAGGCGAAAACCGACTTCATCTTTTCCGTGATCGCGGAAGAGCTCGGTTTCATCGGCGTCATGATCCTGCTCGGTTTGCTCGCCGTCTTGTTTTCCCGCCTGTACGTCCTTGCTAAAACCTCGCGTGACGATTTCACGCTCTATCTCGTGATCGGCACGTCCGTCCTAATCGCCTCGGAGGCGTTCGTGAACATTGGCGTCGCTTCCGGCATTCTTCCGGTTACGGGCCTCGCGCTGCCATTTGTGAGTTATGGAGGCACGTCGCTCGTCATGCACTTCATTTTGATCGCGCTCATGGAGAATATCGCGGTGCGCAGGAGCTGAACAAAATCGTTGTTCGATAAAATGCACTGAGAAGGCTGAATGAAACGCGCGCGCCAACAGGATTGACGCGCGCGTTTTTGCTTGATAGTTTTTGAGCAGTTCTTGAACAAAGGAGTGATCCATGGAAGGAATTATTTCGCCTCGCGGGAAGAGGATTCTTGCCATCGCTGGCCGCAACGGCTCTGGAAAAGAAACCGTTGCAAGGGAGATGGCGAAGGCGCTCTCCGGTGCCGAAACGCATACGTATTCGGACATTCTCCAAGAGACCTTTCAGCTCTGGGGATACGCCGAAAACAGCCGTCGGGACATGCAGGAACTCTCGACCTTCATGCGCGCTTTGAAGGGGCAGGATGCCATGGCCAAGGTCATGGCCAAGAAGTGCCGGGAGGCCAGGACTCCGTGGGTCGTCATCGATGGCGTGCGGCGCATGAAAGATCTCGGCGCTCTTCTCGAAGAGTTCGGGCGCGAATACGTCACCATCGTCTGGGTCGAGACTTCCGCCGATCTTCGCTACGAGCGCCTCAAGGCAAGGAAGGAGAAGGCGGGGGAGGCATTCATGGATCGCGCTCAATTCGACCTTGAGGAATGCGCTGAATCGGAACGCATGCTGGATGATGTGTACCTGGCGCGTGCGCGGGAGATCGATAACAACGGCTCGCTCGAGAAGCTCTCAGAGCAGCTCGGTATCTTGTATCACGACTTGGTCGTTGCGCCATTTTGATACCTCATCACGCCCTGAACGCTCGTTCTCCGAGCGTTCTTTTTTCTGCCGAAGAAGGCGGGATCGGGAGTTATACACTCGACACATCTTGCAAAAAATGGTATCGTATGAGGGTAAAACAAACGTTCGTCCACAAGACAAAAGGCTATGGCACCACTTTCACAATCTACGCCAGGCTCTTATCAGGACGGCCTTCGGATGATCTCGTTTTGCCCTCTGTGCGAAACGAATTACAATCCGATGGAGGCGCGCGTCCTGGGCGAAAAAGAGGATGGCCATCTCCTGCACATCCGCTGTAAGAAGTGCTGGAACTCGATCCTGGCCTTGGTCCTCGTTTCGAACGCCGGAGTGTCCTCGGTCGGCCTCATCACCGACCTGACGTTTGAGGATGTCCGGAAGTTTGCCGTCCATGATGCGCCGGTTACGACCGACGACGTCATCGGCGTCCATCAACTCCTCGAGCAAGACGGGAACGGGTCGTTCGATTTTATCGATGCGGTACTTGAGTACATGTAAGGCGGTCGTTCAAGCCGTCCCTTGACAGGGGCGGCTTTTGCGTTTACGATCCTTCCATAATTCTTCTTGCTGAGTAGCCCTATGGCAATGGATGCAATCAAGCTGCCTCTCACCAAACGCGACGTACAGGTGAAGGCCAAGAAGCTGCGTGCGCAGGGTCTCATTCCGGCGGTCCTCTACGGACACGGAACCGAGAACCACCACCTGGCCGTCCCGTACAACGTCTTCGTAAAGGCCTTCAAGGCCGCCGGCGAATCCACCCTGCTCGATCTCGAGCTCGAGGGAAACGGCACCGTGAAAGCGCTGGTCAAGGACTGGCAGGTCGATCCGCTGTCGAACCGCCACATTCACGTTGACTTCTATCAGGTCAACCTGAAGGAGAAGTTGAAGGTAACGATCGCGCTCAACTTCGTCGGCGAATCGCCGGCCGTGAAGGAACAGGGAGGTTCGCTCGTGAAGAGCATGGACAGCCTGCGCGTCGAGTGCTTGCCGGGAGACCTCGTCCACGAGATCGATGTCGATGTCTCCGTCCTCAAGAGCTTCGATCAGATGATCCATGTGAGCGACATCAAGCTCCCCTCGGGCATCGAGGTACTCGAGGATGCGAACGCCGTGGTTGTCTTGGTCGAAGCCCCGATGACGGAAGACCAGCTCAAAGCGCTCGAGAACGCCGCCCCTACGGATGTCTCGGCTATCAAGACCGAGGCGGAAGAGAAGAAAGCCGCCGAAGAGGCCGCCAAAGCCGCCGAAGAAGCCGCAAAATCCTGAACGTACGCCGTTTCGAAAAAACACCCCTTACGGGGTGTTTTTGTATTCAGCGACCAAGAGGCGTTCGTCGCCGTGCAAGTCTGCCAGCGTTTCGATTTTCGCGCCGGGCATGGCCGACTCCGCAAACCGGGAGAGGTTTTTGAATTGCCCGGGTTCCGCTTCAAGGACGAGCAGCCTCGGTGGCCGGTTCCAGCAAGCGAGCCTTGCGAACAGCGCGCGATAATGATCAAGCCCGTCTTTTCCGGAGACGAGCGCAAGTCGCGGTTCGTGCACGCGGATTTCTGGCTGAGTTTTTTTCCAGGCAGCGAAAGGGAGGTAGGGAAGATTGGCGGCGATGACTGGGCGCTTTTGCGGTTCCTTGAGCGGCCCCTTCACGATATCGATCTTCTCGATCCGGGCTCGACGACCGAGATGCAGGCGCTTCGCGTTTGTCTTGGCAACGGCGCGTGCCCTGGCAGAGACGTCATAGAGGATCGCTTTGGACTTCGGTCGTTCGGCAAGAAGAGTCAAGCCGATGGCCCCGGAACCCGTTCCGACATCGAGAAAAAGCTCTCGTTCTCCCGAACGGGCAAGCACGGTCTCGACGAGCAGTTCCGTTTCCGGCCGAGGAATCAGCACGTCCTTCGTGACGGTAAACATACGGCCGTAGAACCCCTGCTCGCCGACGATGTGGGCGAAAGGAATTCGGAGAGCGCGCTTCGCGATCATGCGAGCGTACGCCTTTGTCGATGATTTCGGGAGCGTCGCGTCGTCATGCGCCATGAGCCAAGAACGATCGCGCTGCAAGAGGTGCGAAAGGAGCGATTCGGCTTCAAGCCGTGGCTCGGGGATGCGAGCGCGCTTGAGGCGATTCGCGGCAGCGCGCACGAGGTCGCGTATGGTTACGGGGGTATACGTCATGGCAGAAAAACCTTGCGGATATTTCAAGAATGATCGTGTTGATTGGTGTTCAGGCGAGCAGTGCATTTTGGGCGCGAACAAGCTCTTCCGGGGAACCGACGGGCATCCAGAATTTCGATGCAAGAATCTGAACAGGAAATTTGTCCAAGTGCTTTTCGAGCGTGTGTGGCAGTCCGAATTCTCCGTTCGGAAGCTCTGCAGGCTCCAGGTCGAAAAAACGGCGGTCGAGCATGCAGGCGCCGACGTATACTTCATGCTCGTCAAGGTTCGCGGCATCCTTGTTCGGTACGATGCGTTTCAAGAGCCCCTCGCGGCATTCAAGATGGCTGTAGGGATTCGGCGTCGGAACACGGTGCGTCAGCATGGCGAACGGGGTGCATGAAACGAGCTGTTCCAAGTCATCTTTTCCGTACAAGTCGTCCCCATTCAAGGCTAAGAACGGCTCTTCGCCCAAAAATGGGCGAGCGCGCAATAAGGCATCGTACGTGCCTCGAAGCTCGGGCTGCTCGACGCAGCGGACACGGCCACCCTCGAAGCGTTCCCGGATTTTCGACCCCAAGTAGCCCACGACGACGACCGCCTCCGTTACGCGGTCAGGCAGCGCTTCAAGAGTGCGCTCAAGAATCGGTTTGCCTCCGATCTCGATCAGCGGTTTCGGGATTGTTTCAGTCAGAGGCCGCAGGCGGGTTCCGAGGCCTGCCGCGAAGATGACAGCTTTCATTCTTCGTCTGTATCGCCGACGGTTCCGAAAGTGCCGGCGCGATCCGCTTCGTGAAGCGCGCGCATGATCTCCTCAAGGCCGCCGGCGAGGATTGCCGGCATGCCGTGCCAGGATTTCTTGAGGCGATGATCGGTAATGCGGTCTTGCGGGAAATTGTAGGTTCGGATTTTTTCCGACCTCTCGCCGCTGCCGATCTGGCCTTGGCGCGCCTCCGTGCGGGCTTTTCGGCGCTTTTCCTCTTCAATCGCGAAGAGGCGCGCGCGCAGCACGGCCATCGCTTTTTCTCGGTTTTGGATCTGGCTCCGTTCGTCCTGGCAGGCGACGATCATCCCGGTCGGCAGATACGTGATACGTACCGCGGAGTACGTCGTTTGCACGCCCTGCCCCCCATGGCCTCCTGAAAGGAACGTGTCGATGCGGAGGTCTTTCGGATCGATCTTGATATCGATCTCCTCCGCTTCCGGCATGGCGGCGACCGTGACGGTCGAGGTATGGACGCGCCCGGCCTTTTCGGTTTCTGGAACGCGCTGAACGCGATGGACGCCGGATTCGTATTTCATCTGGCGATAGACGTTCTTGCCTTGCAAACTGAAGATCGCTTCCTTCATGCCGCCCAAGTCGTTCAGGCTTTGAGAAATGGCGGCCACTTTCCATCCCTGCTTTTCGGCATAACGTACGTACATGCGGAAGAGTTCCGCCGCAAAGAGCGCCGCCTCGTCGCCGCCGACGCCCGCGCGGATTTCGATGATCGTGTTTTTCTTGTCGAGCGGATCGGGTTCGACCAGCGCGTCTTCGAGAGCCAAGCGCGTC
>CAYMBC010000047.1:0-7315 GCA_964388605.1 uncultured Gammaproteobacteria bacterium | reverse complement strand
GTGGGCCGAAGGACCCCGACTTGTCTACGGACTCGGACGGTGGGAAGCGCGTTCGTGCAGAGCATCGAACCGCCGGGGCCCACCCCGATGGACGGAGACAAGTCGGGGGTGCAGCCCCCGACGGCCGCGTTCGGTTTTGTTCGTTCTGTTCGCCGTTTACCCGTTCGTCCGTTGGGGGGACGGCCCTTCACGCCAGTTCGGGGGGTGGCGAAGGGGTGGCGTCTCCGGGAGCGGGCTCGCCCGCGAGCGCCAGCGCGGCGACTTGGAGCATGCCGAGCCGCCAGCGGTCGCTTCGGGCAACCCGCCCGGTGCCGGGCAGGATGCGGACGAACCGCCGCAGCTCGGGGCGGATGGCGACCAGGCGGTCGTAGAACGTGCGGGGATGCGGGGCGTCGCCTGTGGCGCGGCGCATGGCGTCAGGGAGGGCGATGGCGCAGCAGGGGAGCTCGAGGTCTCGGACCGCCCGTTCGACCAGGCTCCGGTGCCCGGGCCCCTTGCCCGGCTCGAGCACGGCATGCGCGGCACGGTAGCGCGCGGCATGGTGACGGAGGCAGCTCGCGAGGCGCTTCTTGGCCCGCGTCATGGGAGCCACGCGGTGGCGGCGGAGTTCCAGCAGGCGGCCTCGCTTTGCGATGGCCACGAGCAGGTAGGGCGAACGGTAGAGGACGGCAAGGTACGCGTTCGTCCGCGTCATGCGGCGAGGGAGGCCTCGCGCCGGGCGATGATCGAGGCACGCAGGGATTCCACGTACTCGGGGGCGATGACCTCCTCGAACCCGTGGCCGAGGGCGAGAGCGACCCGGAGCATGCCTTCGACCGCGTGCGGCAGCCTGGTCGCGCGCTCGGCGCGCTGCAGGAAGTGGATGTCGACGCCGGCGATGCGGGCGAGCTCCTCTTGCGAGATGCCGCTCGCGCCGTACCACTGCCGGTAGCGGCGGACATGGTAGGCGAGGGAGCCTTCGTGCGGCAGGTGCCGGGCGTGGTGGGAACGGTGTCGGATCTCGGATGGCATTGCGGGACAGGGCGGCAGGCGGCCGGCGTTCGACCGAAGCCGCCTCGCGCGAAGTCAGTGAGTAAGCTGCACGGCCCCGGGCTCGACGACTCCCATGGCGCACGTTGCGGCCGAACGATACCCATGTTGCCGGGACGCGAAAACCTGACGAAGTGGCCAAGTATGGCTACCTGGTTTCGTCAGGCGAAAAAGGCATTGTAGCAAATTCCCACCGTTGCTATCTGTGCATATCTTTCGCCGATGCCAGGGCTCTGTCTCTAAATGTTTCGCAGAACAGCATCGAGCAAAAGAGCAACTGACGCAACGAACGCAGTGAACGTGGCGATTGCCGCGAGCAACGCGCGAAGTCTTCGTTGTCGCCAGCGACCGGCACCATAGACAGCGAATCCGGACACGAGATCCGCGATCGCAAACCTCCAGAGATCGTCATTCGGGCGCATCGCCGCGATATGCGCATCGATTCGCGAACTCGTTGCCGGGAGTAAAAGAAGGACTCCGCCAACGACAAACGGTATAAGCACAAGCCAAGGAAGTGCGCGATGCGCGAAGCGATCGAACAGCGCGGTTGAGCGCGATAGTGCCTGGATCAGGTGCCAAAGGCCAAAAAATAGAATTCCGACCGCCAAACCCAGAAGCACGCCCACCCAAGTCCGCATGACGGCAATGACCGAGCAAGCAAGGGAAAGCCCTACGAGTGCCATTCCCACCACTTCATCAGAGTACGTCTTGCTCGGCTGTAGGTGTGCAATCAGTACGGTCGATCCTGGCTGACCTGATCGCGAATCGAGTCTGCGCCCCAGACTTCTGGCAACTTCATCTGCGAACCATTCCTCGTCGCTCGGCGTCAAGGGGCGGCCGTAGTAGGACGTGGCAGACGGGTGATCGGGGTCGGGTCCTGACGCGAATCCCCACACACCCTTGCGCAACACGTCCGCAATCGCCCGCTCGATCTCTGCGCGATTCACCGATGCATCGAGACTGGAAATTATCACGCCGCGAGCGTTGACAGTTAGTCGCCCCACCTCATCCAGTCGTTCGATTGGCGTCCGTTGATCATTCGCCATTGTGACACGGGAGATGAAGATGTCCGTCATACGATATCTGTTGATGATGGAGTGAAGACGTGGTCGCGCATGAACTTGTAGATGGCGTGATCTGCGGCAAACTGCGAGGCGGTGTAGAGCAGGTGCCATGAGTAGGCATCCGCAAATCCCTCACGCGCGAGACTTGCAGCGCTCAAGTTGCGATATCGATTTTTGATCCGGGCGCGGAACTCGCTGGACTCAGCGAACAGATTCTGCCAGTCCCTCAGCACATCCAGTCGAAGGTGAAGAACAGCGTGGCCGATCTCGTGGGCAAACGTACGGAGAATGGCCTCTTCCTCATCTGCATCTTTGGGCCATGCGTGAAGCGTGATCGCGCCATACAAGTCGCAACTCCCGCCTTTTACTTTTCCGTCGGCTATGCGAATAATCTTATCAATAAAGCGAACGCTCGTGATGGCCTTTGCGTGCTCGCTCGGTAGGCGAGTGACGAATTTCCTGAGTTCGGCTTCTGAACTCGCAAGTCGCTTCGGCCAATCGGTGAACACGATGGCCTGCGGCGTCTGGGCATGCAGCGTCTCGCGAGCTGTCAGCGAGACTGGATCTGATGTCATAGCATGGTCTATTGAGGGCGAGGCGCAGTGCTGGAGCTGAATGCGGACATCCAATGGTCCAAGTCTCAATGACTCACGCAGACGGTTCGCCTCAGCGTTCAGTACACTGCATCGTTCCAAAAGCGCACGACCACTCGCGGAGAGCTCCTGTGAAAGTTCGTAGTCGCCATCAGCGTGAGCTTCCTGCGAGCGCCGGAAACACTCCCTGAATTCGCTGGCAAGACGGTCAGCTTCGTCTTGGAGGTCTGCGATGCGGGCGAAGGTATCCACGCGATCCACGACCGACTACCTCCTGCCCCACTGACCCGTGCTTGTGTCCATCCGCAACATCGTATCACAAGGCGACTGTGAGAGAGCTTCTTTGCACCGCTCGCTCCTATGGCGTCGTTCGAGCCAGTACGGAGCGCAGGCGCCGACAAACACCAGTATGATCGGCTGATTACGCTGTGCTGCTGGCCAGTTCTGGCCTCCGCGTCAGCCTCACAAGCCGCGTTCGGTTCGGCACGATGCTCGCCATATGCAGAAACACATCGAACCGCCCGCGAACTTGCCGGTCGTTCCGAGCATGCCTGCGCCCGAGGCCGCGCCATCACGACGCGCGGAGCCCGAAGAGGCCGAGGGCTTCCGTGATTCGCAGGCGGGAGATACAGTGCGCGAGCCCCTGGCCGCGGCGGATGCTCCGCGCATCGCCGCGGCCCCAGCGTCTCGCTCCTTACAATTGAATAGCACTATGGAGCATCAGAAAGAACGGGCGCTTCGCGCGCCGGACGACCTCATGGTGGTTGACGACGTCGCCGCGCTCCTCATGGTCTCCCGCGCTGCGGTCTACCGGCTCGTCGCCAAGCACCACCTGCCGTTCTACCGCTTGCCCGGAGGGCTGCGCTTCAAGAGCCGGGACGTTGACGCCTACCTGGAGAGCAGGCGCATCGAAGCGAAGGCGCCGCGCACGTATGGGCGTCCGTAAGCTTCGAGGAAGCTGGTGGGTGGACTTCCAGGTGCGAGGGCGGCGGTACCGGCTGCGATCCCCGGGACGTAGTCGCGAGGATGCCGTCGAGTACGAGCACGCCCTTCGCCAACGGCTCAGCCAAGACAAGCCTGTCTATCTTCCCAGCGATCCTCGTTCAAAAGAGACCTCTCGCGTTCAACAGACATTCGCAGCGTATGCCCCCGAGTGGATCGAGAAGTACGTTCGCACGAACCTCAAGCCGGCGACGCAGCGCGGCTACGACGGCGTGCTCAGCAGGTATCTGCTTCCCTTCTTCGGCAGGTATGAATTGGGTGCCATCACGACGTGGCTCATCGAGGACTTTAAAACGAAGTGTCGTCAGAGAAATATCTCCCCGAAGACCATCAACAACGCGCTCTCCGTGCTTCGGAGGGCATTGAGCGAGGGCGTGGAATGGGGGCGCCTCGAGAAGATTCCGAGGTTCAAGTTCCTGAAGACGCCTCCGCCGGCCTTCGACTTCCTGCACCCGTCCGAGAGCGAGGCCTTGATGAAAACGATCACGCGCGAGCCTTGGCGCCTCATGGTCCGCTGCGCACTGCGTACGGGGATGAGATTCGGAGAGCTGCTGGGCTTGCAGTGGAACGACATCGACTTCGAGCGCAACTTGCTCGTCGTTCGCCGCAACGTTGTCGATGGGCTCGAGGGCTCCCCCAAGAATAACCGGCCGCGCTCGATCCCGTTGGCTGCAAGCCTGCGGCAGGAGCTGCAGGCGTCGCCGCGCCTCGCGGCACGGGTTTTCGTCCTGGCGGATGGTCGGACTCCGAACCGCTGGAGTGGCATCGAGGCGCTCCAGCGCGGGTGCGCACGCGCCGGCATCCGCCCGATCGGCTGGCATGTTCTCCGGCATACCTTCGCCTCGCAGCTCGTGGGAAGCGGTGTGAACCTCGCGATGATACAAGCGCTCCTCGGACACTCGACGATCGAGATGACCATGCGGTATGCGCACCTCTCGGTGGCGCACTTGCAGGCGTCGGTAGATGTTCTCGAATGCAACGAAGCCGCATTCCGTGTCAACCGGCCGTCAACAGACGGCGAACAGGAAGCGAACTTGAAGGTCTTTCAGCCGGGGACGCGGCGCGAGTCGGCGAAAACCGTCACGATTTGAGCCTGAAAAATGCAAAACACTCTGCGGGTGGCAGAGTGTCATGATGGTAGCCCCAAGGGGAATCGAACCCCTATTTGCTCCGTGAAAGGGAGCCGTCCTAGCCGTTAGACGATGAGGCCAAATTGTTCGCCATATCTTCCGTCTGCCCAAATGGGAGAGGATAGCGGGTGTTCCGCGTTTGGAACACTGCTAATTTAAAGGAAAAGCCTTGGTTCGTCAAGAGTGGCGGCTGCTATTGGGGAACCTCTTCGAGCCTTGACTTTTCCCTTGTTTTCGGCTATATTTAGCCGTTGGGATTCCAACATGGAGGACAGTATGGAGCGTTCTTTTTTCAGGATCCTTTTTACCCTCATGTCCTTCGTGGCATGCGTTCCGGCTGACGAGCAGCCATCTCCCGAGGAGGGGGAAACTCGCGATTACGAGCGGGAAGAGATCCTACGGCAGTACGAGTCTGAGCTCGCTGCCTTTGCCCGCGAGCGGATGACACCTGAATGGTGGAGATGGATGTCTTCATCGAATCCGGCATGCGCTGGGTCTCGTCCAGATTGCCCGTATGTGTGGTATCAGTCCGCATACGTTCGGGCACGCAGGAGCGATCCGCAGCACAGATCGTTCCGGATCGGTGTCCGCTACGAACGCCCAATCGGGTACGATCCGCCGTGGGCGAGCGAGGAAGATCACCTGCTGGCTCTGGTTTCGATGGCTGAGCTTGCTTTTCCGGGGTGGTCATTCCAATTCAGAGCGAATGACGACGAGGCCGAATTCCAGGTGGTTCTCGGCCATGAAGGGATCTCCTACGCCTACAACGGTGTTGTATACCTGGTATGGGAGACGATCTTCAACCACGAATTCGGTCATCTGATCGGGCTCGGTCATCACTACTGCGAACCTGGAGGAGAATTTTGTTCGAAAAATTACCCCCCAGGGGAAGGTCCGTGCGTCATGACGCGCGAATCGGTGACTTGGGGACCGACCGAACAGTTTGTTCTCAAGCTCGAGCCTCGCCGCTACGATCAGGAAATCCGGGCGGCAATGGCAGAAATCTTGCAACGCTACCCCAAGCGCTAAAGCATCCGCTCGCTGAGGCGCTTTTTCTTATGCTCGAGCGCTCTTGAATCTCTTTTGAATTCAATTTAAGATCAAAGATCGAAGACTAGAACCTCCATGCGCATTCTCGGCATCGAAACATCCTGCGACGAGACGTCGGTTGCCCTGCTCAACGTACGCAAGGGCATTGCTCGTATTGAAAAGCACCTCACGGCTACGCAAATGCGGAAGCATGCCGAATACGGCGGCGTGGTTCCCGAAGTCGCCGCGCGCTTGCATATCGAAACGCTGCCGCTCCTGATCGACGAGCTTGGCGTGACGGGGAAGCGTTTGGATGGCATCGCCGTCACGCGCGGTCCCGGGCTCATTACTTCCCTGCGCGTCGGTACCGATTTCGCGCGAGCTTTGGCGTACGGATGGGGGATTCCGATCGTCGGCGTGAATCACATCGAAGGACACATCGCCGCCAACTGGATCGAGAAAAAGATCGATTCCGCGTACGCCTTTCCAGCGCTCGTTTTGGTGGTATCGGGAGGACATACGGAACTCGTCGTTATGAAGGGTTTCGGAAGGTACGAACGCATCGGCTCGACGCTCGATGATGCGGCGGGAGAAGCGTTCGATAAGGTTGCGAAGATGCTTGAACTCGGCTACCCGGGCGGACCCGCGGTTTCACGACGCGCCGAACTCGGCGATGCCGCGAAGTTCGCGTTTCCTCGCCCGCTGCTCACGCAAGCGAATTTTGATTTCAGTTTTTCAGGGCTCAAAACCGCCGTCCTGTACACGCTTCAACGGAAGAAGGAATGGTCTGCGCAAGACGTGAATGATATATGCGCGTCTTTCCAAGAAGCCGTCGTCGAGACGCTGGTCGTAAAATCCGTTCGCGCGGCCAAAGCGAAAAAAGCCAAAACCGTTTTTCTGGCCGGCGGCGTCGCGGCCAACACGCTGCTGCGTGAACGCTTGGTAACCGCGGTCAAGGCCGAACTGCCGGAAACGGAAGCCGTCATTCCGAGCCTCGAATACTGCACCGACAACTCGGCGATGATCGCCATGGCCGGGTATTTCCGCCTGTCGAAAAAGAAAAACGACCATTGGAAAAACATCGAGGCTGATCCGGCGTGGGAACTTGGCCTGAAGTAATATGGAAAAATTCATCACGAACACTCCGGCAGAAACATCCGCGATTGCGGGGGTGCTCGCCGCACGTCTCCGCGGAGGAGAGATCATCGCCTTGTATGGAAATCTCGGTGCCGGAAAAACGACCTTTGTCCAAGCCCTTGCCAAGGCGCTCGGGATACGCAAGCGCGTCCAGAGCCCGACCTTCATTTTGATGCAGGAGTACCCAGTTGAAAAAAAAGGTTCGATCGCGACGTTTTTGCATGTCGATGCCTATCGCGCCGATGCCGCGCAGATGGCCGCTGTCGGCCTGCCTGAGTACCTCGGACAGCCCGACACGGTCGTGCTCATCGAATGGGCTGATCGTATCGAG
>CAYMBC010000046.1:0-7600 GCA_964388605.1 uncultured Gammaproteobacteria bacterium | reverse complement strand
GTTGAGAAACAAAACCTCGCCTCGAACGTCTTGCCTGAAGCGCAGCTGACTTCCTCGGTAGGCAAGCGCATCGAGTCCTTCGCCGCGCACGTCGCGGCGGCGCAAGACAATTACACGGGAGAAGCGCAGGCTCCGCAAAGCCTGCTCCTCGCCGCCAAGGCCAAGGCCGCCGTCGAGGAAGCGAAAGAACTCCTCTCGCAAGGCGATTTCCGCGCGGCGGTTCGCAAGGTAAGCGAAAGCGCGGAACTCGTTTCTGAGGCGGAAACAGCCAAGGATGAACCGTCAAATCCGTCCGGCTCCTCCACGGAAACTCCGGAAGTCTACAGTGCGACGAACGCTCCATAACGTCTGCCCCTTAATTAATACACCGTTCGGACATCTTGGATCGAAGAGGACTTCTCCTTCTTTTGGAGAGGCCGTCTCCGATCCAGGAGGCGTACTCCGCGCAAGCGGTGGAATTCCCGGACGGGCCCATTGGGCACCAGTGGCACTACAAGGTCGAGGCCGCAAGGCCGCGCCGCTGCATACTAAACTTGAAGAAAGGATCTCATCTCTTATGACCGATGTCCTCAAAATGAGCCGCAAGGCTTTGACGATGGGCGTTGTCCTCACGACCGTTCTCTGGTCCGTGATGGCCACCGTTCTCGTCGCCCCTTTGAAAGCGTCTGCCGCCGGCTGCACGAGCGGTAGCCTCATCAAGGGTTCTCTCGCCGCCGTTTACTACTGCGGCGCCGACCAGAAGCGCTACGTGTTCACGAACGACAAGGCCTACAAGACCTGGTACGCGGATTTCTCCGGCGTCACCAAGATCTCTGATGCCGACCTCGCTTCCATCCAGATCGGCGGCAATGCCACCTATCGCCCGGGTGTGAAGATGCTCAAGATCACCTCCGATCCGAAGGTCTACGCCATCGCTAAGGGCGGCGTTCTCCGCGCGATCGGTTCCGAAACCGTCGCCTCCTGCCTCTACGGTTCCACTTGGAACAAGCAGATCGACGACATTTCGGACGCGTTCTTCACCAACTACACGGTGGGCAACGCGATCAACGCTTGCGGCGACTTCGACAAGAACGCCGAAATGAGCGGCTCCCAGACGATCAACCAGGACAAGAACCTGAGCTCCGGCCCGGGATCGATGTCCGGCGTCTCTGTCAGCCTCGCTTCCGACTCTCCGGCTTCGGCCACCGTGCCGAAATCCGCGACGGGCGTGAACTTCGTGAAGTTCAACGTCTCGAACGGCACCGGTTCGTCGGTCGTCGTTGACTCCGTCGTCCTCCACCGCGTGGGCGCCGGCGCTTCGACGGACTTCTCGAACGTCTACCTGTATGAGGGCAACACCCGTCTGACCACGGGCCGTTCCGTCAACAGCTCGTCGAACGACGTCACCTTCAACAGCTTGAACCTCTCCCTCTCCGCCGGACAGACCCGCACCTTGTGGGTCGCCGCGACGATGGCGAGCGGAGCTGGCGCGGGCAACGTCAACGCCTTCCAGGTGGCTTCCGTCATGAGCGGCACCGCGCAGGCTTCCGGCCTTCCGGTCACGGGCAACAACATGACGCTGGCCTCGGCCACCGTCGGTTCGCTCACGATCGCGAAGTCGGGTTCTCTCACCAACCCGAAGGTTGGCCAGCAGAACGTCAAGCTCGCCGAGTTCCAGCTCTCCGCTGGCGCCGCCGAAGACCTCGACATCAAGCGCATCACGCTCTTCCAGAGCGGCAACGTCTCTCGCTCGGCTTTGACCAACCTCAAGCTGAAGACCGCGGGCGTTGAAGTCGCTTCGGCTGCCGGTTTCGACGACCGCGACCGCGCGACCTTCGTCCTCACGGGCACGACGCTCCTCGAAAAGGGCAACACCCGCACGTATGAAGTGTGGGGCGATGTCGGCGGCAGCACCCGCGCCAACGACACCATCAAGCTCTCCGTCGAGGAAGACTCCGATGTTTGGGCCACCGGCCGCACCTTCGGTTTCGGCGCCTCCGTCACGCGCACCGCGTATGACAACAGCTCCAACAACGGTACGGACGCTTCGTGGACCACGATCGAAGGCGGTCAGATCACGATCACCTTCAACGGCCCGTCCGCGACCGATATCGCGACCAACGGCAAGGACAAGGAAGTCTTGAACTTCACCCTCGCCTCCCAGGCCAATGTCGAAGTCCGCAATCTCCGCCTCGCCATCACGGCGACCGGTATCGACGCTGCGGGCGGTCTCTACAACTCTTCGGGTTCCGTCGCGAACTACACCGACATCAAGGTGATTGACACCGCCTCCATGGCCGTCGCCGCCGGTCCGAAGGATGTCGATAGCTCGAACGACACCACGCAGAGCCTCGTCTACACGGATGTCTTCACGCTCTCTGCCGGACAGGCGCGCACCTTCAAGGTCACCTTGGACGTCGCGAACCAGTCCGCGCTTGACGGCGACACCGTCCGCGTCGACCTCGCCGCCTTCCAGTCGTCGGACATCCGCAACCTCGACAACTCGACCTACGTGTCGACGTCGACCATCGTCCCGTCCTCGACCGTTTCCGGTAACGCCATGACGGTCCGCTCCGCGTCGCTCACGGTCTCGACCGCGTCGACGCCGGTTGCCCAGACCATCATCCAGGGTTCCCAGAACGTCGCGCTCGCCGGCATCAGCCTCAAGGCTGGCCAGGGTGCCGATGTCAAGGTTACGGCGTTGACCGCTCAGATGCGTGTCGATGCGAACAATGATTCCGCCTTCCACAACGGTTGCGAAGATGGCGTTGAAGCATCCTCCGCTGACAAGTTCTCGACGGACATCCTGCTCTCGGCCAAGCTCATGAACGGCACCACCCAGGTGGGCGACCTCAAGAGCCCGACCTCGTCCACGGCCGACTGCGCCATCTATGACGGCGGTCAGCTCCAGTTCACCAACATGAACTTGACGATCCCGGCCGGCCAGACGGTGACCTTGAGTCTCGTTGGTTCGCTCTCCGGTTCGATCGCGAACCTGAACGACACCATCGACTTCTCGGTCGCGAACGCTGACATCACGGCTCAGGACATGGACGGCAACTCCGTCTCGAAGTCCGGTTCCGTGGACTCTGCCAACATGATCATCTCGACGAGCGGCACCATGACCTACGCGCTCGCTCCGGATGACACCGAATCCGAAGCCGGCTTGGTCCTCGGCGGCACGACTGCCGTCCTCGCCAAGTACCGCTTCACGGCTCAGACCGAAGACCTCAAGCTCTCGAAGCTTCGCATCCGCGTGACCGACGCGGCGACGACCACCGGCACGGTTGCCGCGGTCAACAGCCTCTCGCTCTACGACGGTTCGACGCTCGTTGCCGGTCCGGTCTCCCCGAACTCTTCGGGTGATGCCGACTTCTCGGCCTTCTCGTTCGTGGTTGCGAAGGATGCTTCCAAGACCCTCACGGTCAAGGGCTCCCTCAACCAGGTTGGCCCTTCGGGCGCAACGTCCGGCCTCAACGTCGGCGTGACGCTCTGCTCCGGCAACAACGAAGGCTGCCCGTCCGATGACGGCACCTTCGAAGTCCGCGGCACGTCTGCAGGCTCGAGCACCATCGATACGTCGGGCAACTCCGGCAACGTCGTTGGCCGCGAAAAGCGCATCCGCAAGACGAAGCCGACGGTTTCGCTCGCCTCGCTCCCGACCTCGACCTTGTCGAACGGCACGCAGGTGATCTCGCGCTTCACGGTTACGGCCGATGCGGCGCAGCAGATCTCGCTCAAGACGGTCTCCTTCGAACTCAACCTCAACAACGTCAGCGGTACGGCTTTGTCCGTCACCTCGCCGGCGGTTCGCGAAGTGGGTCAGGGATCCGATCTCTCGGCTTCGACCACGTCCGCCATCTTGAACTGCACGGGCTCTGCGACTTGCAGCTTCCCGATCACGTTCACGAATGAACAGACGATCGCTGCCGGTTCCTCCAAGACGTATGAGCTCCGCGCGACCATCGCCGGCGCCGACACGTCTGGCGAGTCGATCAGCACCAAGCTGCTCAGCGACACGGCTCAGGTCACGGGTGAAATCGACAGCGCCGCTGGCGCCGGTGCCGCGAACGGCATCGACGACCACGACGGCTCTGCTGCCGATGGCGCCTACAACTTCATCTGGTCCGACAACAGCGTGATTCCTCATACCGACACGACGGCGACCAACGCCTCGACGGATGACACGTCCGCTTCGAACGACTGGACGAACGGCCGCCATGTCAAAGTTCTCCCGTCGGACGCTCAGACGATGACCCGCTCGTAAGAGCCGCGTCTTCGCCAGAGCTCCGTAACGGAGTCCTGCGAAACGAAACCCCCTCCGCAAGGAGGGGGTTTTGGTCTTTGCAGGCGGGCTTTCTTGGGCTACACTGTGGTCACCATGAAACCCTCAGTTTTTCGCAGTCGTGGAACCTTTTGGCAAAAAATAGCGAAACGCGCGCTTGTTGCCGCATTTTTTTTCGCGTCGGTTGCGGGGCCTGTCTTGGCAGCGGAGCCGAACGATCCTCTCTACGGTTCACAGTGGTATCTGAAAGCCGTGGGCTTGCCGCAAGCATGGAACTTCGCGAAGGGGTCGCCGACGGTGCGCGTTGCCGTTTTGGACACGGGCGTCGATCTCGAGCATCCCGATCTCAAAGAACGGCTTTGGACGAACGCGGGAGAGATCCCCGATGATCGCATTGATAATGATCGGAACGGGTACGTTGACGATGTGCATGGATGGGATTTTGTTTCCAACGATCCCGATCCGAATCCGGACATGGCCGATCTCGCGCAAACGGAAGGCATCAATCACGGAACGCTGGTCGCTGGCCTGATCGGAGCCGCGGGCAATAACAACGAAGGCGTTGCCGGCGTGAATTGGTCCGTCGAAATCCTTCCGTTGCGCGTGCTTGATAGCGCCGGTTCCGGGCGCACCAACAATGTCGAAGCGGCGATCCGTTACGCCATTGCCCAAAAAGTCCAAGTCATCAATTTGAGCTTCAACGGAGGAGGGTATAGCGATTTCTTGGCTGAAGCATTGCGGGCGGCGCATCGAGCAGGCATCGTTCTCGTGGCCGCCGCCGGCAATGAAGGAGATACGGAAAGGGGAGGAAATTTGAATGTTCATCCCGAGTATCCCGTGTGCTATCGCGGAGCCGTAGGTGAGCCGATCGTGATCGGGGTATCCTCCCTTGATGCCCAAGGCCGGCGATCGAGTTTTTCAAGCTACGGCTCCGACTGCATCGCCGTTTCGGCTCCAGGGGAAAATATCACGACCACGCAGGTTTATCGTCCGGGACAAGCCGCGTATGCCAAACCCTACGGTAACGGATGGTCCGGATCCTCGCTTGCGGCTCCGCTCGTTTCCGGCCTGGCGGCGCTCTTGCTTTCAATCGACCCCTCGCTGGCGCCGTCTCAAGTGCGTACGGCGATCACGGCTCACGCCAAGAACGTCGATTTGATCAACGGCGGCTATGCCGGACAGCTCGGCGGCGGCCTTGTCGATGCCGCCGCGTCCATCGAGGCGGTTGTAGCGGCAAAGCTCGCGGTTCCCGTTCCTTCGGCCCCGGATCAGGGAATCCCCCTGCCTGCCGAGGGAGAATTGGTAAAGTCGCCAAGATCGCCGTCCGTCTACTACAAGGCGGCGGACGGGAAGCGATACGTGTTTCCGAACGCGAAGACTTACGCGACGTGGTATCAAAACTTCGCCAAGGTCAAGACGGTAACGACCGCGCAACTTGCCGGTTTGCCGATCGGGGGCACGGTCACGTACAAGCCGGGAACCCGCCTTATAAAGCTTCAAACGCGCCCGGAAGTGTATGCTGTCAGCAAGGGTGGCGTGTTGCGGCACCTGGCTTCGGAAGAAGTGGCAAGGGGCATTTTCGGTCCAGGATGGCAGGCGCAGGTTGACGACCTTCCGGACGCGTTTTTTGCCTCGTACCGCGTTGGCGCCGTCATCGTCAAGACGGAAGACTATGACGTTCTTGCCGAGAAAGCCGGTTCGGCAAGCATCGAAATCGACCGTGCGCTTCTCCCGAAAGCGCTTTTCAAACCGTAAAAACGAGGGTATACTGGGTTCAGACTAAGCATCTCCTGTTTTTCCTTTATGGCAGAAAAGCGTACCGCCGTCGTGACGGGCGGAGCTGGTTTTATCGGATCCCACTTGTGCGAGCGGCTCTTGGCTGATGGGCAGCGCGTCATCTGCATCGATAACTTCATCACGTCCGAGGTCGCGAATATCGAGTCGTTGTTGAAAAACCCGGATTTCGAATTCATCAAGCTGGACATCAACGACCCCCTCGATCTCGAATCGTACCCCGAGCTCTCCCGGTTCAAGCTGAACGTCCACGGCATTCAGGAGGTGTATCATTTGGCGTGCCCGACTTCGGCAAGGAAATTCGACAACCTTCGCATCCAGACGTTTTTGGCAAATTCCGTCGGCATGCGGAACGTGCTCGATCTGGCGGTGAAATATAAGGCGCGCCTTTTGCATGCCTCGACGGCTGTCGTCTACGGCCCTCGGCATGCCGACGGTTCCAAATTCAAGGAAACCGATCTTGGCGTCACGAACCATGCATCGCCTCGCGCATGTTACGACGAAGGCAAGCGCTTCGCGGAGACGGCGTGCTTTACCTATGCCTCCGTCTTCGGCCTTGATACCCGCATCGCTCGGATTTTTCGAACGTACGGGCCTCGCCAGCGCTTGAGCGACGGCGAGATGCTTCCGGACTTCGTCCTTGATGCGCTTGAAGGGCGCGATCTGGTCATTTACGGAGAGGAAGATTTTAGCACGGCGCTCCTGTACGTGACCGATCTTGTCGACGGCTTGATTCGGCTGATGCAGATTCCAAAGAACCCAGGGCCGGTCAATTTCGGAGGCGACGAAGACCTGAAACTCGCCGACGTCGCGCAAAAGGTCATCGCCATGACCGGATCAGGCTCTCGCGTGAAGTTCGAAGCGCCCTTGCTTTTCATGACCCCGCTCGGGCTGCCAGATACCCGTCGCGCGGTCGACGAGCTCGGATGGATTCCGCTCGTCCGTTTGGACGACGGCCTGAAGCGCGCAATCGAGTACACGCTGGTGACCAAAGGGCTCGTCAAGAACTTGTAGCATGCCGAAACGGGTTATCGTCATTCCGGCGTACCGCGAAGAACGCGCGATTGCCGATGTCGTTCGCGAAGCGCGCGGATCGGCAGATCTCGTGTTCGTCGTGGACGACGGCTCCGACGACCGCACGTCGGAAGCGGCATCCGCCGCGGGAGCCGTCGTCGTGCGTCACGCCATAAATCGCGGGCTGGGCGGAGCGCTCGGGACCGGCATCGAAGGCGCCTTGCGTCTCGGGGCTGATTTTATCGTCACCATGGACGCCGATGGCCAGCATCGCGCCGAGGACGCTGCCCGGATATTCGAGCGCCTGTCGAAAGGCGACGCGGATTTCGTGATCGGCTCACGCATGCTCGAGCGAAAAGGAAACATGCCGTTCTCCCGGCGCTTGGCGCAGCGCTTGGGGAACGCGCTGACCTTTTTGCTGTATCGCAAATGGGTAACCGACAGCCAAAGCGGCTTGCGCGGAATGACAAGGCAGGCGGCCGAACGCGTCACCATCCGCTCATCGCGCATGGAAGTTTCTTCGGAGTT
>CAYMBC010000045.1:0-7709 GCA_964388605.1 uncultured Gammaproteobacteria bacterium | reverse complement strand
CGCTTGAGGGAGCGCATATCCCCGAGTGGCTCTTTCAAGAAGGCTACGTCAAGCCGCGCCCGGCGAAAAACGGGGAAAGCCGCTGATACGCCGAGGCACGGACTCAACCGTGCCTTTTTTTGTTATACTGCTGGAGACATGGAACACCTTTTCCTCGAACTCGCCGTCGTGCTGGCGCTAGCCACCGGGCTGGGCAGCTTGGCTCGCGCGCTCAAGCAGCCCACCCTGCTCGGCTACATCGCGACCGGACTCATCGTCGGCCCTCTCGGGCTGTTGCAGCTGAACCACGGAGAAGTTCTCGACACCCTCGCCCAGTTCGGCATCGCATTCTTGCTGTTTTTGGCCGGCATGGAGATGAATTTTTCCGAACTTCGCCATGTTGGGCGCTCGGCAACCGTGATCGGCCTCATCCAAATTATCTTTACCGGGGCGATCGGATACCTGGTCGCGCGCACGCTCGGCATAACGCCTCTCTCCGCCCTCTACGTCGCGATCACCCTCTCGTTTTCAAGCACGATCATTGTCATCAAGCTGCTGTCCGAAAAAAAGGCGCTCGACAGCCTGCACGGAAAGCTCGTCGTCGGCGTCTTGCTTGTCCAAGACTTCATCGCGCTCGGAGCGTTGATTCTTTTATCAGGCCTTTCCGGACCACGGATCGAACCGGCGCATCTTCCCCTCGCGCTTGGCCTGACCTTCGCAAAAGGGACGGCACTGCTGATCGCTTCGCTTGCCGTCGGCAAGTACGTCATGCCCAAACTTCTCCACCGACTGGCCGGGTCGCAAGAAGTGCTTTTCTTGGCCAGCCTCACGTGGGGGCTCGGCCTTGCCGCCCTCGCGGACTTGCCGTCAATCGGCCTGACGATCGAAATCGGCAGCTTCATGGCCGGCGTCGCCTTGTCCGAATCCGTCGAGCACTTCCAGATCATGAGCCGCGTGCGCCCGTTGCGAGACGTTTTCGCCGTGACCTTTTTCATTGCATTAGGATCGAAACTGGCGCTTTCCGGCTTGGGCTCCCACTTGCTCCCCATCCTCGCGCTTTCAGCGCTTGTCTTAGTCATCAAACCGGTGATCGTCATGCTTGCCATGGGATTGATCGGCTACCGGGCTCGCACGTCATTTATGACGGGCATCTCTATCGCCCAAGTATCGGAGTTCAGCCTGATCGTGATGGCGCTGGCGCTGCGCATCGGACACACCGACCAAGAACTCGTTTCAATCATCACCGCGGTCGCCCTGATCACGATCCTCGTATCCTCCTATCTCATCCTGCATGCAGAAAGCTTGTACGCTTTCCTCGCTCCGTTCCTCAAAAAAACGGTCGAATACGGAGGAAAGCATGAAAAGCGGATCCATGATACCTCTTTAAAAAATCACATCGTCCTGGTCGGGGCGCATCGCGTCGGGCACAATATCCTTCGGGCGCTCGAAGACCTGCATAAAACTTTCATGGTCGTCGATTTCAACCCTGACGTCGTTTTGCATCTCGAGCATCGCGGGATCCGCGCCCTTTACGGCGACATCTCCGATCCTGATATCCAGGATATGGCTGGCTTCGATACGGCGCGCGCCGTTATCTCGACCGTCCCTTCGTTTAACGAGTCCGCGCATTTGCTCGCGCGGCTAAAAAAATCGAATCCTCGGGCCAAAGTAATTCTCACCGCTTCTACGGAATTCGACGCTGTCGCACTTTACGAGCGCGGAGCCGACTACGTCATTCTCCCCCACTTTGCGGGCGGCCTGCAGCTCGGGCGCCTGCTTGAAGAAGATCGGACCCTGCGAACCCTCCCGAAACTGCGCGAGCAGGATCTTGCGATCATTGTCGAGCGCCCCTAGCAAGAGCCGGGAACTGATCCAAGAAAAAAGCCGCGAACGGTTCTCGCTCGGGCTCATCTATGACAGCGTCGCACCGACCAGTCATCGGACACCGGACATGCCCGTCTCTGCTTTCGGGCGCGCAGTTTCCGCGCGCGGTTCGCAAAGTCGTGCATCGCTTGTTCGTATTCGCTTCGAGGAACGAAGCGCGGATAGCGTTTCCACAAGTACCTCGCGTTCACGAAGCTCCCGGCAGCGACAGCCGCTCGGAAGGCCGTAAGGACTCCGTTCGCGCGAAGCGTTTCGGAGACGCCGTACTCGGAAACTTCCGCAGCATCGTCGAATTTTCCAACCTTCAACAGCTCCGCAAATGCCCGCTCTTGCCAAGCGGGATTCTTGCTCACGAGCCCCACAAATCTAGCTCTGCCGTGCGCAAAAGCGTATTCATAGAGCAGATCGGCAAACCACGGATAGTTGGTATACGCCCCTGCCACCAAATATTCATGATGCTTTCGGAAAATTTCCTGAACAAGCCACGAAGGCGCGGTTTGGTCGGATCCAAAAAGTCGGCTCAGCTCGATCGCTAAAACATACTTTTCAAGCCGTGCAGACTCGAAAAACATGTCCCGAAGCATTTCGGAAGGAAACGGCCAGAAACGGGCATGTATGGGCCCGGCGCCGCAATCGCTGCTTTCGATCACCCTGAAGATGCCCTGCTTATCCAGGCCCAATCGCGAGGCCGCCCTGAAGGCGATCTCGCACTTTGCGCGCTTCGCGAAAAACGTGGCGAGTTCCCGTTTTTCCAAGTCGCTCAGATGAGAGCGCACCGCGTTCTCGAGTGCAAAATCTTCCTTGCCCGCGGTACGAGCGGCCGCCATGATGCACCTGAGGCGCTGCTCATGCGTCATCGGACAGTCGTACTGGAGCAGCGGAAACAACAGTTCACTGGCGTACATTTGAAAATACGCCGCTTCAACATCAGTTGAGACCACTACTCCGTAACCCAAAGCCGGCGCAGCCTTGCAAGCGATCGCCGCCTCGATTCGCAAAGCCTCGATAAGCGTCGCCCTCCTGCTGGCACGACTACCATTGTCACCAGGACTTTTTTCGAGACGGCGGTGCTCAAGTACGAACTCCCGCGCCGCATGAAATGCCAGCCTGGAAAGAAGGGGTGCAAGTTTTTGCTGTCGTGCAACGTCGGCGGCCCGCTCAAAGTCTCCAACCACGAACGCCGAACGCCAAGCGTTAAACGCATCGCTTTGCGAGGCTGTTGCCGCGAGAGGCTTCGTGGCCGTAGCCGGATGCATGCAGCCTGTCGCCAATACGATGCAAAGAACCATCGTCCACATGTCCATGGCTTGCCTCCTTGAAAAAAGAACGTGCGACTACCGTAACCTACCTTATTTTTTTGCGCAATCCCGCTGCTTTTTTCAAAAATTCGAAGCTCGTGGCAGCAAGGCGCACCTTGCTCGCGCCAGAACCTCTTGGCCGTTCCGTCCAGCGGATCGGAATTTCCTCGATGCTCGCGCCAAAGCGGCGCGCGCGCGCCAAAAGCTCGCTGTCAAAAAAGAACCCCTCATCTTGCACCGTCGCGACAACCGCGTCGCGGAAGGATCGCGAAAATGCCTTGCAGCCGCATTGAGGATCGCGTACCCCGAGATGCAATACGGCTTGAGCCACGAAGGCATACGCGGACGTCACGATTTTTCGCAAAAAAGGACGGTCAGCTTCAGAACCTTCGAGCCGTCGAGAACCCACCGCGAGATCCAGCCCTTTGGCAACCGCGTCCACGAGGAGCTCCGCTGAACCCAGCTCTGCGGAAAGATCGGCGTCCAGAAAAAGATATACGTCGGCATCAACCGCCGCCGCCGCTCGCTTGATGGCACCTCCTTTTCCGGCCGCTTTCGAGCAAAGCGCGGTCGTTCCCGGCAAAGCTTTTTCCAAAACTTTCACGATCCAAGCCGTATTGTCGTTCGAGCCGTTTTCGGAAAGGACGAGAACGAATTCTTCCCCGTATACCCTCCTTCCCCATTCCCAAACGCGCTGGGCGTTCTTTTCAAGAATGGCCGCTTCGTCATGCGCGGGAATGAGAACAGCGACCTTCATCAGACAAAACTGTCAAGCGCGACGGCGCGATCGGCCAGTGCAGGCTCGCGCCCGCTCAAAGAAAGGCCGGAAGTGATCAGGGTGGCCGCCGCAGCTCGTTGCTCGGCGGCATTCAGCAGGATCGCGCCGATGACGCGTCCGTGCAACGTACGGAATTCAATCATCTTTTTTCCGTCTTCGATGACGCGCTCGTAGCGTTCAACGCCTGGCAACAGGCGCGATTCGCCGAGAAACAAGAGATGCGCTCCAGGGAAAACGGCCGTGCTATACCCCGTGAGCATGACGAATTTTTCCTCTTTGCCGAGCAGTGCCTGTCCTACGTGCCGACCTTGCGCGATCGCATTCGTCCAGTTTCCGACAACTCTGCGAAGCCCCGTCACCTCGTCTTCATATTCCGCGCAGTCGCCTGCAACCCAGACGCTTTCATGCTTCGTTTTGAGAAAAGCGTTCCCTAATAATCCGTATTCGCCGCGAAGATCGCCGAAGGGCTCTGTTGGAACTTCTACGCCAATGCCGACTCCGACGACGTCGCAAGCGATCTCCTCTCCCTGCGAAAGGCGCACGCTCATACTTGTTCCGGCGTGAACGATCGACGCAACTTTCGCATTGTTCCGCACGTCAATGCCTTTGGCCTCGAGAGCGGCTTGCACGGCGGCTGCGATCTTTTCTCCAAGCGCCGAAGTCCAAAAATGCGGTCCCCGGTTGATAACTGTCGCTCGCATGCCTTTCTCGACGCACAATGCGGCGAACTCGATGCCGATAAAGCCGCTTCCGACGATCACCATGCGCATGCCGGCGGCAAGGCGGTCGCGGAGGCTGACCGCGTCATCGTATGTCTGAAGATGCAGCACGTCCGGATGTTCCGCTCCCGGCATCCGCCACGCGCGCGTCTTTCCGCCGACGGCAATGAGCATTTTTTTGTAGGAAAGCTCCTTCCCGTCATCAAGCGTGGCGACGCGGCGCTTGAAATCAACGCGCAGCACGGAGCGCCCCGTCAAGAGTTCAATGCCCTTTTCCGCATACCACGCCTCGTTTTTCAAAAATGCCTTTTCGGGAGCGATCTTTCCCTTGATGGCGTGCGGCAAAAGAACCCGCGAATACAGCCTGTGGGGTTCGTCGGAAAGGATGACAACCTCGCCGGCTCCGCCGCCCGCACGGTACGTTTCCGCGGCCGTCGTGCCTGCGGCTCCGCCGCCAATAATGAGGATCTCGACTTCTCTCATATGCCAAATCTACCCGCGTTACGGGTAGATTTGTTTCCCCTCATTATCGTAGAGGAAGATGGCTTTCGTTGGGCACGATTCAGCCGCCATTTTGATCGTCTCGGCGTCATGCCCGTTCAAGTCCACAAGATAGGCCTTGTTTTCCTCGTCCATTTGGAACGTCCCGGGGGCGATTACGACGCACGAAGCGGCGCCGATGCACAGCTCGCGGTCGATAACGATCTTGGAAATCTTGAGCGGTTTTTGTTCTTCAGCCATAGTACGCCCAAGCGTAGCGAATATCGGGGTTTTATTCAAGTGGCCGTTCGAATCAACGCGCAAAAGAAACATCCCATCTTGCAATGGGATGTTTCTGGTGCTGGGAGTGAGAGTCGAACTCACCACGCAAGGCTCTTCAGGCCTTCGCTCTACCGATGAGCTACCCCGGCTTATCGCATACCCGATCCGCTTCCGTTCGCATGTGCCGAGCCCATGCTTACTCTCGCGTGTCGGCCGTTCCTCTTGTTCGCGCTCCGTCGCGATCCTTTCTATTTCTCTCGCGCCATGTCGTGGCCATTGTATCCGTTCGAGCGCTTGCGCACTTCATTCACCACTCGGCTCAATACCATGAAGGTAAAGAAGATCAGCGCGGTTCCAGCAATAGCTTCGACGTACAAGCCCATGCCGATTGCGGTGCCGATCGCGGCCACAACCCAGAGGGTCGCCGCCGTCGTAAGACCGACAACCGAAGAACGGTCTTTTTCGAACAAAATGGTGCCAGCGCCCAAAAAGCCGATGCCCGTTACGATCTGTGCGGCGATGCGCGTCGGATCGATCGCTTGCACGGCAGGGAACAAGTCGACAGCACGAACGGAGACGATCGTGAACAGGCAAGAACCCAAGCCCACGATAACGTTCGTTCGAAGACCGGCCGGTTTGCGATGAAATTCTCGCTCCATGCCGACCAAGGCCGAAAGCACCGTCGCCAAGACAAGCCTGACGAGGATCTCAACCTCCGTAATGTGCGTGACCGCTCCCGGAAAGTGCATGAATAACATTAACGCGTGGTGGACGCGGATGGAGTCGAACCATCGACCTTCACATTATCAGTGTGACGCTCTAACCAACTGAGCTACGCGTCCCCTTAAGGGGGCAGGGGAAATGTAACAAAAGGCTTGTGTTTTGGCAAGTGGCAAAGAATCGTCCCGAGCTCCTGGTTTAAGGGGGTTTTCAGGAAAATTCAGAGGTTCCGATTCTGAAAAGAAGCGAAGCGGAGAAACCTGTTACGGCGCCGCATGACGCCTCCCCAACCTTCCCAAAACTGCACCGGCTCATCAATCAAAATTCCCTGCGGTATTTCTCTGGTCACAGAAACGTAAACAACGCAAAAACGGCCTTTTGGCCGTTTTTGGCGTCTTTTGCAATCTGATCGTGAGAAGTTCCGGAACAACGTCAGCCCCGGAGTGCTTTACTTCTGCCATTCGGCAGAAGGTTGCCCGACCTTGCGGTACGAGCCACCCGATCTTTACGATCGGGCCGACTTGGGATTGGCCAGAGTGTTTCATCATGGCAATACTCCCTAGAAAGGAGGTGATCCATCCCCAGCTTCCGCTAGGGATGCCTTGTTACGACTTCGCCCCTATCATCGACCCTACCTTGGTGACCCCAAAGGGCCGCGTCAGGTATTGCCGACTCTCTTGGCGTGACGGGCGGTGAGTACAAGACCCGAGAACGTATTCAACGCCGTATAGCTGACCGGCGTTTACTAGCGATTCCAGCTTCATGAAGTCGAGTTGCAGACTTCGATCCGAACTGAGATTGGCTTTGGTGGGATTAGCTCCGTCTTGCGACTTGGCTGCCCATTGTACCAACCATTGTAACACGTGTGTAGCCCAGGACGTAAGGGCCATGCTGATTTGACGTCATCCCCGCCTTCCTCCTCGTTGACCGAGGCAGTCTGTTGTGAAATTGCAACACAACACAGGGGTTGCGCTCGTTACCCCACTTAAGGGTACACCTCACGGCACGAGCTGACGACAACCATGCAGCACCTGTCATAGGATCCGATTTAACGGTCCATCCCGCTTTCACAGGATATACTCCTACAATTTCAAGCCCTGGTAAGGTTCTTCGTTTACCGTCGAATTAAACCACATGTTCCACCGCTTGTGCGGGTCCCCGTCTATTCCTTTGAGTTTTAGTCTTGCGACCGTACTCCCCAGGCGGTGTGCTTAACGCGTTAGCTTTTTTTGACGACACTGAAAGGGTCGATACTTTCAATATCCAGCACACATCGTTTAGGGCGTGGACTACAAGGGTATCTAATCCTTTTCGCTCCCCACGCTTTCGTCCATGAGTGTCAGGACCGTTCCAGTAAGCTGCTTTCGCCTTTGGTGTTCTTACAGATATAAACGCATTTTACCGCTACACCTGTAATTCCGCTTACCTCTACCGGCCTCAAGTTCGCCAGTATCAACAGCAGTTGTAGGGTTGAGCCCCACGATTTGACCATTGACTTAACGAACCACCTGCGGACGCTTTACGCCCAATGATTCCGGATAACGCTTGAGGTCTCTGTATTACCGCTGC
>CAYMBC010000044.1:0-8025 GCA_964388605.1 uncultured Gammaproteobacteria bacterium | reverse complement strand
AACTACAGACACCGGCGATGCTCCAGGAAAAATCGTTGCGAAAAATATCACTCGAACGCTGAACGAACGCGTCAATCTTGTCGAAGGCCTCAGGGAATATTCTCACGGTCTGCACCGTGGACACAGAAAAGAAAGAAGTCCTTGTTTGGATGGTTCCTTCTTCAAACCGCACGAAGAAAGCGCCTGACTGGCAAGTCGGCAGCAACATCAAGCTGCGCATTCGCGCGCCCGGAATCATGCTCTCTTTGAGAGCTTGTATGACGGCTCCTGCATGCGGGGATACCAAAAACTAACAAATGGCCATACGGCCAGCGTGGAGACGCGATTTTTTATACCTCCAAATCAAATACCGGTATGCGTGGCCTGTTGCCGATACTATCGAGAACATGAAGGCCTCCGCTCGGATTCGAGAAGCGATCAACGAAACACCGTGAAGCGCTTTCCTTCGCTGTGCCCGTTGGCTTGCGGCTTATAAAACTCGTACGCGCGGGCGGGCGGGAGGTTGAATTCCCCGGGCGTAACCGCGCTGGCCAGAAACTCGTACTCGTAAACGCCCGGTCGGAGCTCGTCGCTGAAGAGGAACACGCGATCGTCCCGCTGCTCGATGTGCTTCCACACGTTCTCCCACCACCAAGCCTGCTCCCACTCCTCAAGGCATACTTCCTTTCCTGACCAATCCGGAGCGCAATTTTTCGTTCGGTCGCCGACATCCTGCGGGCTCGTGCGCAAACCGGTGTCGATCGCTTCAAGGCCGGCCGGCAGGTGGTATTCCAGCGCGACATACTGGCGCTCTTTCGGCACGATGACTTTCATGCGCACGCGCAGCGTTTCGCCTTGTTTTGCCTGCGCGAGCGGATGCCGGTGAGAAACATCGGAGAGCGCATAGATGCCGGAAAGTACGGTGAAACCGTTGTCGAACGGCTTGATCTTGTCGGTCTGCGGCAAATACGTCATCGAAAGATCGTAGAAGTAGCGCTTTTCCGAGTCCTTCCGCAAGTCGAAGACGTGCTCGCTGGCCTTGGAAAGATCGGAAAGCGGGTACCGGACGGATTGCGCGGATGACAAGTCCCCCTGGTCGAAGTTCAGCGTCGCCGCGGGCGCTCCGTCGAGGCTGACGCGCACGTCGAACGGAGCGGAGTCGATGGGGTGGCGCTCCGCGTAGGCTAAAAGCCCGGCCAGAGACAGCGCCGTCGACTGCGTGTCGCTCCAATGGCCGTCCTGTTTTTTGCCCATCAAATAGCGCATGAGCCGATCAGCATCGTCGTCTTTGGGCGCGATGCGCATAAGCGCCTGCAAATACAGGCCCGTTGTCCGAGCGTCGCTGCTCATGAAATACGCATCGTACCCTTCGTTGCTGCTCGCGTAAGCCGTCGACGGGTCGATGTAAACCAGCTGGGATTTCATCTCGCCCAGCAGTTTGCTCGCACGGGCGAAGCTGCCGTCGATCTTGGCCAAGGCCATCGCCAAAAACGCTTTCCCATAAATCGAAAGCGCCGTTCGCTCTTCATACAGGCTTTGCGCATATCCCGAAAGATTGGCGGAATCGTGGTCGGCCAATGACAAGAGCACCTGCGCGCGTTCATTCGCGGAGAGGCCGGCCCGATCGGCTGATACCGGGTTCGCCAAATAGTTTTTCAGATAGGCTCCGGCCCTCTCCATAACATGCGCATCGACCTGGTATCCGGACTGCTCGGCCATGGAAAGGCTCCAATACGCGTAGGCCGTCAGGAACGGATATTCGCGCTCGCTGTTCGGCCACAACGACCACGAGCCGTTCGGACGCTGCTGCGAAGACAGCCGCTTGATCGCTTCCGCCGCTTTCATGCGCGCACGGTCGGCAAGCGCCTGGTTGCTGGCGACAAGCTTCGCCTTGGCGAGGCGTTCGTACGTCGTGGAGGCCACGAGAGCGCTCGCTGTCTGCTCGGTGCACCCGTATTCGTAGCCGAGCAGGTACGCGAAACCGCCTTCGAGTCCGGAGCCGACTCCGCTTGAAACGCGGAGATCCAAGCTTCCGGAATCGGGAAGTACGCCCTCCGGAATCGAGATTTTTTCGGTTGCGGAACGCCCGAACAGGTTTGACGCTTGCACCGTCTCCGGCACCGAAGATCCGAACACCGGGATTTTCATGACGAAGCCGTCCGACAAGCCTCCGCCTTCCGCCGAAACCGTGACGGTGACCGACGTCGAAGACATAGGCACGCGCGCCTTCCACGTAACGGCCGTTCGCGCATGGGGATCCAGCGCAAGCTGACGCTCGGCCTCGCCTTCCGCCTCCGCGCCCTCAACCGTCATTTTGACGCGCAGCCTCTTGTTCGCGTCGGTCGCGTTGCTGACGGTTGCTCCGAATGTGACAAGATCGCCGTTGCGAACGATCCTGGGCAGCAGCGGTTCCGCCATCACATCGCGGCGCGTGACGATGTTCGCGAGAGCGGAGCCGACGACCGTATCCTTCGTGGTGCCGATCGCCAAGATCTGCCAGGAAGTCAGGTTGTCCGGCAGCTTGAAGGTCACAACCGCGCGGCCGTCGGTTCCGGTCACGACATCGGCTTTCCAATAGGCGGTATCGAGAAAATTCCCGCGAATGGCCGGCCCTCCCCCGCCTTCGCCCTTGCCGCCGCCTCCTCCCTGCGTCCCCACGAACAGTTTTTTGACGAGCCGCGTGATGGTTTGGGCCGTCGCGACGCCGATCTGCCTCGGGAACCAGAAACGCCCGAGAATGTCGCGATCAACGGTGCCGAGCAGCGCGACGACGCGCTCGTCGACGACGGCGATCGAGGTTTCCGCCACGGCCGGAGAACCGTCGCTCCGCTTCGCCGTGATCGTCAGCGTCACTTCGTCACCCGGCTTATAGGCCCGCTTGTCGGGAAAAATCTCCATCGAGAGAGCCTTCGACGCGGTGTCTACCTGCACATCGGCGTACCCTATGCGAAAATCCGGCAAGGCCGCGCCGCCCGCTTGAACGGCCACGACCGACACGTACACGTTCGGCGCCATATCCTCGGTGATCGGAATCTCGATAGCCCTCTGCGCGCTATCGATATCCACGACGCGCCAAGAACGAATATGGTCGCGCTCGACGGTTACGAGCGCCTTCGTCGCCGCGTACGGAGACTGCACTTCAAGCGAGGCGACATCGCCGATCTGATAACTCGCTTTGTTTTGAATGATGGTCATCAAGTGATCGTCGGAAACGCGAACGGACGCGCCGCGACCACGGGAAACCCAGCGCGAAACGGAAGCGGTGACGGATCGCCCGCGCGAATCGACAGCCTTGGCCACCGCGAGATATTCTCCGTCATCTTTGGGAATGAATGCCGCCCGCGCCTTGCCGTCGCCATCGGTCGAGAAACCCGCCTCGGCGACAAGCGTATCGACGGAAGTCCACTCGTACAGCGCCTCTCCGAAAGAGCCCGCTTTCTTGACGCTCGACCACGTGCGCTTGAAAAACCGGACGCGGCCATCGACGCCAGGCTCGGGTTTCCCGTTCATGCCGAGAACCAAAAGGTCGAAGGCGGGTTCGGATGCGCCCCACGGCTGGTCCGGATCGGGCCTGATGCCGACATCGAAACTCCCCTTCTTGGCATCAAAGCTCGCGTTTGCCGAAACGGCCCGGCCATTCACGTCCGTAACCGTGGCGGCAACCGAATAGGTTGCTCCTGAGCGATAATCGCCGAGCGACACGGGGATGTCGATCGAGAAATTGCCGCTCGCATCCAGAAGCCCGCTTCCGGTCTTGACCATCTCGACCTCCTCCTGCGTTCGACAGTGCCAATAGCAATAGGCGTCGCCGGATTCGGTGAAGGAATACCATTCGCCGTAGCGCGGCTGGAAAAACGACGGCCGGCGGGTAACCGTATATTCGACGCGCGCGCCGGAGAGCGGAGTGCCGTAATAGTATTCGACATGCAGCGGCAACCGAACCGGGTCTCCGGAGACGACGGGCGCCGACGGAACGTCGAGCGCGATCTTGAAATCCGGCTTGCGGTATTCGCGTACGTCGAACGTGCCGACGATCGCATGACCGCGGATCGAAGCGGTTACCTGATAGGTTCCGAGCGGCATACTTGGCTCGAGCTGAAACGACCCGTTGAACGTGCCGTATTCGGAGAGCGGCAGGCTTCTCGACGCGACCTGGGTGCCGTTCGCGTCCGCGACGGAGAGGTTGATATCGCGTTCTTCGGGGAGCGTCAGGGCGGCATCGACGTCTTTGCGGACTTCGCCCTTGAAATACACGATCTGATCCGGCCGGTAGATCAGGCGATCCGTATGAATGAACCCGATATACTTCTCGTCGCTTGCGGACAAGTACGACGGTTGCAAATTGAAGTTCCAAGGACTGATGCCTTCCGACCAGGAAACCAGGCCTATCCCGAAACGGCGTCCGTCGGTAGCGATGGCGGCGAAATCCTTCGCCGTTCCGCGAGGCGTTTCAACCGCGAGCAGGCCGTCAGCGCCGGTTTTCCCTTCAGAAATTTTGGAAACGGACTCCCCGTAGATGTCGTAAATGTTGACGGGGAGTTGGGCCGAGGTTTCTCCGGTACGCGCATCGTTCGCCCAAACGAGCAATTTTCCAGCATTGTCTCGCTTGAGCGTTAGCACCGTATCAGCCACGGCGAGAAATTGCGGAGCGGAGGTCAGAAGATCGCGAAATCGGCTCTTGTCCGGCAGGCGCAGCCTCAAGCTATACAAGCCGGGAAGCACGGTTTTTCCAGCCACCTCGTCAAGATCGATGTTCAGGACGCGATAATCGTTGAGGCTTGTTTTCGTCGCGTATGTCTTCTCGCCGAGAGGCTTGCATTCCGACCACCGCCTGCGAACGTACTCTTGCGGCGAAGCTTCGCACAAGGTGGCCGTAAGAGGGTCGTCGACGTTCAATGTTCGTACCTGAAAGACGCGCGGCGCGGAAGCGGCAAGCACGCCCACGTCGCCAAAACCGGAAACATCGATGCTCGGGCGGTACGGCTTGGTCTTCACCCGAAAAACGCGCGCCTTGCCGATGGTTTGGCCGTAGTGATCGGCAAATGCCGGCTTGATCGCGATGGTATATTCCGTCGAGGGCTTCCAGCGAGCCGTAAGCGCGATGCGCTCCGGCCAGCCTGCCTGTTCGCAGTTCGGCGCCCACCCGTACGGGGAGATCTCGAGATTGCGCGGTTCCGGAGTGACGGTGATCGACGCTCGCAGCGTTTCGCGATCGACGGGGTTGTTCAGCCCGATCAAAAACGCGCCATCCGTTTCCATGCCGTCTTCCAAAGACGGGCACGATCCGAGAATGCGGAATCCGACTTCGTCCATCGTAAACGAGGACGCGTATGGCTCTTGCAATCCGTTCGAGCCGAGACCTCCCGTAAAACCGCTGGGCAGCGACACGTCGTAGGCCATCCCCAAACGGAAACCTCCCGCCCGACGGAGGATGACGGTGTTCGGATCTTCGGGATCGGAGAAAGCCAGCATGCCGGATTTGGGAAGCTCCACCGGCTCGGACGGTTCGCCCGGCTGCCCGAACCCCGGAACCGAACGTTCGTGCACGATCAGCGATGAGCGCACCGATTCGGGAGAGACGGGATAGTTGAAGCGCAGGCGAAGAGCCGCTTTCGGGTCGAGCTTCCTATCGGCAGACGCGAATTCGACGGAGACGTTCGGCGTCGAAAAATGCCACGCATCTTCCGGCATCAGCTGAGTCCCGTCGAGAAACGTTACCGGGCCGGACAACTTCACTTCGTACGACGTCGCCGGCGCCCACCCTTCGGTCGGCACGAACTCGAAACCGCTCGTTCCCTGCCAATGGTACTCGCCTTTCAGGCGCGGAAGGAACGTCAGGAAAGCCGGCACCTCCAAAGAACCCGTCAGCTCACGAAGCGGGCGGTCGAAAAGGACGGTCAGCGTCTGCGCGGGACGGATTGTCGCTCCGTCAACGGGAGCCAGCGCGGAAATTTCCGGATCGTTGCGCACGGAAAATTCCTGAACGAAGTCCGCCGCCAGGCCTTTGAAAAATCGCGTGCGGGCGCCGCGACCGATCGTCACGGCGAACGTCGTTCCTTTCTCGAGCGAGGAGGACGGGACGAACGTCAGGCGATTTCCCTGCCAGCGAAATGTCCCGGAAATCGTGGGCGAAATGCGAAAGGCGCGTTCGACGGAACGGTGCCGCATCGGTACCGAAAAATCGAATGAAATGTCGGCATCTTTTTTGATTTCCGGCCGTGCCCCGTCAAACGCCCCGACAACCGTCGGCGCGGGCGAACGAAGCCAGGCGATGCCGATAAGAAGCATCAGCGCCGCCAGAACGGCCAAGACAGGTTTCCAGACGGGGACGACGGATTTTTTGAGAGCGCTGATAGTAGGCATACAATGATTTCACTCGCGATTATCGCACACGAAAATGCACTGGTCGAGCTGCTCCTGCGAGTTCGAGAACATGGTCTCCGGGCTCCGGGCGCCAAAGATGCGTGGAAGCGCTTGCCCGAAGCACGCGTCCATCGAGTGACCATTCGCAACCGCCCGCGCAAACGCTCCCGGCCACGAACGGGACGAGCTGGCCGGAAAGATCGATGCGAGAATCGATCTCAAAAACGTCCCCGTCCATCGGCGATAAAATGACCGGCGCCTCGTCGCGCGCATATGCCGTAGGGCGCCCATCGCAATCGAGCATGGGCGGCATCTCGATCGCGGCGCTCCTGGCCCAAGCCAGGTACTCGCTCGGAGGTGCGAGAAAAATCTTTTCCGTCGTCCGCGGACATCGGGGCGTTGCCAAGCGTCCGCTCGAAACGTCGACCCGTACTTTTTGATACCACGTATCCGGAGCCGAAGGCTCGCTGCCGGCAAGAAATTTTTCAAGCCTGATTTTCGGGCAGCTCGCGGTCGCAAGCATCCCGGAGGTCACGCAGATCTCGCGCGTCACGATGCCATCGGGTGCGCGGCGAGCGGCCTGCTTTGAGAACCGCATTTCAGCCGTGATGATGTCACGCCAAATCGGTACCGATCCGGAAACGCCGGTAATCCCGTGCATGGGGCTGTTGTCGGCGTTGCCGACCCAGACACCGAGAGCAAACTCCGGCGTATAGCCGAACGCCCAATTATCGCGAAAGTCCTTCGTCGTCCCCGTCTTGGCAGCGACGCCGGGGATGCGTAAGAGCGATTCCTCGCCAAATGCCGAATATCTCGCCCCCTGGTCGCTCAACATGTCCGTGAGCAAGTACGTGGCTTGCCGCCCTTTCAGCTCGTCTTTCGCTTCGAAAATCGGCACCGGCGCGGAATCGGACGTCGAAAAGACCGTCCTGCCAGCCTTATCGACGACCGACCGCACAAAACGCGCCGGCGCATCGGCGTTTTCGTTCGCGAGCGTCGCATAGGCATGGGTCGCGTCAAGCAGCGTGACTTCTCCTCCGCCGAGCACGATCGAGAGGCCATAGTGGGAAGGAGGCTGGTCGAAGACGAGGCCGAAGCGTTTCAGATGCCCGAAAAAATCGGAAAGTCCGATCCGCGACAAGATGGTCACTGCCGGGATGTTGAGCGAGTTCCCGAGCGCGTCTCGAGCCGTGACGGGACCGTGATAGCGAAGATCGTAATTGCGAGGAACATATGCCTCCCCCTCGCGCCCGGATTCGAAACGCGATGGAAGGTCGGCAAGTACGGTGGCCGGAGTGATAACCCCCCGCATCACTGCTTGCTGATAGGCGAACGGCTTTAGCGCCGAACCGGGCTGTCGCGGAGAGGCTGCCATATCGATAGCCCCTGAAGAGGACTCGTTCCCGTAGTCGGCGTTGCCAAGATAGGCCAGAACCTCCCCCGTTCTCGGGCGAAGCGCCACGACCGCAGCACTGGTCGCATGCGACGACGACAGCGCAAGAAGCCTGTTTTCGACCGAGCGTTCCGCGACGGACTGAAGAGACGGATCAAGCGTGGTCGTGACCGTGTAGCCGCTCGTGCGAATGTCAGGAATATCATGCTCGAGCAGCGCCAATACGCGGAAGAAACAGTGAGGCGCCTGCATTTCATGCCGCGGCGCGAACACCGGAATATCGGCCGACT
>CAYMBC010000043.1:0-8230 GCA_964388605.1 uncultured Gammaproteobacteria bacterium | reverse complement strand
CCTCTTAACGTTCACTTCCTCTGCGACAATCTCTCTCATCCAATCAGTGACTTTGTAATTAGTCACGATCACCAATTGCTGGAGAACTTGGCGTACGTTAATTTTCTTCGATGCACGAACCGCCAAACCCATCGTGGCCACGGTACGTGCGAACTCCATTTGCTGGACGATGGTTTCATCGATCTCTCCCGCTCCAGGCCATTCGTCCAAATGCACCGATTCCTTCTCACCCCCGACTTCGCGATACAGCCCTTCCGCCACATGCGGCGTAAACGGCGCAAGGAGTTTTGAGATTGTCAGCAAGCAATGGCCGAGGGTCGCGACGGCAGAAGCCTTTTCTTCGTCCGAACCGCTCTTGAAGCGATCGCGGCTGCGGCGCAGATACCAAGTCGAAAGATCGTTCGCGAAGTCCGCGATCGCGCGACCAGCCGTGACGACGTCGTATTTTTCCAAGCTCTCGGTGACCATCTTCGTGACGCTCGCGAGTTCCGAGAGAACCCAGGCGTCAAGCGTGTGCGCCGGTTTTGGCTTTTCACTTTCAGCTTTCGCATTCTCCCCCGCATACATCTTCCAGAACGAGAGGACGTTCCAGAGGATGAGGAAGAGCTTCTTCACCACGCCGTCGACTTCCTTCTCGTCGAAGCGCTTGGCTTCGCCTGGCTGGTTCACCGTGAAGAGATGGAAACGCACCGCGTCGGCGCCGTACTTGGCGAACATGTCCCACGGGTTCACGACATTGCCTTTCGACTTCGACATCTTCTGGCCTTTGGCGTCCAAAAGATGGCCGAGGCAGATGACGTTCTTGTAAGCCGGTTCGCGGCCGAGGAGCGTCGAAACGGCGAGCAGCGTGTAGAACCAGCCGCGCGTCTGATCGATCGCTTCGGAGATGAAGTCGGCCGGATAGCCCGCGCCGCCGTCGACTTTTTCTTTGTTCTCAAAAGGATAGTGCCACTGGGCGAAGGGCATGGCGCCCGAGTCGAACCAAACGTCCATGACTTCGGGGACGCGTTTCATTTCCTTGCCGCATGCGCAAGCGATCGTGACGGCGTCGATGAACGGCTTATGCACGTCGAGGGCGCCCTTGTGGTCGAACGGCCAGTTCGGAACGGTAAACTCGCGGCCGCTGCCCGTTTCCGGATAGCGCGCGCCGAAATTTTCGAGCACGCCGGCGCTCCATTCGCCGCTCAGCGCCGCGTCGAGCACCCACAGCGGGTCGCCGTGCGAGACGATCGCGATCTTCTTGCCTTCATGCGTGCGGTCGTATTCGAGCACCGCCGCGACCATGCGGGCGCGCACGTCTTCGAGCGATTCTCCCCCTTCGACCGGCTTCGTCATTTTTTCTTCGAGCGAGGCGAACTGCTTATTGTAGTCTTCTTCGCTCTTGCCGTTGAAAATACCGAAGTTGATCTCGCGCAGGCGCGGGTCGAATTTCAGCTCGGCTCCGGTGATCTCGGCGAGCAGTTGTGCCGTCTGGGTCGTGCGCTTCAAGTCGGAAGCGAAAATGAGGTCGATTCCCTCTGCTTTCATTTTCTCGGCCGTGGCGCGCACCGAAGCCTCGCCTTCCGGGGTCAAATGCACTTCCAGATCCGCCGACTCAGGCCAGCAGGAAACGAAACCGTTTTGGTTCGACAACGCGCGGCCGTGCCGCACCATGAAGAAGCGGTTCTTGCGGAAACGCTTTTCGTTCATCCCGGCGAGCGAGCCGATCGCCTGCGTCTTGCCGCACTCGCACTCCCAAATCGGCAGCGGCGTGCCCCAATAGCGGTCGCGCGAAATCGCCCAATCCTTGATGCCGCGCAACCATTCGCCGAAGCGCCCTTCTTTAATGTGCGCCGGCTCCCAGTTGATTTTTTCGTTATTGGCGACGAGCTCCTTCTGCAGCTTGCTCATGGCGATGAACCACGAGTCCTTCGGATAGTAGAGCAGCGGCGTCGAGCAGCGCCAGCAGAACGGATAGTCGTGCGCGTATTTTTCTTCCTTATACAAAAGCCCGCGATCGGAGAGATCTTTCACGATGTCGGCGTCGGTGTCTTTCACGAAACGTCCGGCCCACGGCGTGACTTCCGGAATGAACGCGCCGTCCAAACCGACGGTCATCAAAACCGGGAATTCGTGTTCCTTGATGACGTTCATGTCGTCCTCGCCGAACGGCGCCATGTGCACGATGCCGGAACCGTCGGTCGTCGAGACGAACGAGCCCGCCACGACCCAGTGCGCCGGTTTCGCGAGCGGCAAGAAGGAATAGAGCGGTTCGTACTGCTGGCCGACAAGATCGGAACCGTTCAACTCCTCAACGACTTCGGCATCTTCGAGCAACGCGAGGCGATCTTTGGCGAGGAAATAAAAGTCGCCGCCCTTTTTGGCTTTGACGTAGGCGATGTCGGCACCGACCGCGAGCGCGGTGTTCGAAGGCAAGGTCCACGGCGTCGTCGTCCAAACGAGGAAGTAGGTATTCGCTTCATCCTTCATCTTGAAACGGACGTAGACCGACGTCTCCGTCACTTCCTTGTACCCCTGCGCGACTTCGTGCGACGACAGCGCCGTTCCGCAGCGGGCGCAGTACGGGACGATCTTGTACCCCTTGTAAAGAAGACTTTTCTTCTCGACTTCAGCGACGATATTCCACACTGATTCGATAAATTCGTTTTTGTAGGTGACGTAGGGGCGTTCCAAATCGACCCAGTACCCCATGCGCTTCGTCATCTGCACCCACTCGTCGAGATACTTCCAAACGGACTCACGGCATTTTTCGTTGAACTTCTCGACGCCGTAGGCCTCGACATCCTTCTTATTTTTCAAGCCGAGCTGTTTCTCGACTTCGAGCTCGACCGGCAATCCGTGCGTATCCCAGCCCGCTTTACGATCGACGCGATATCCCTGCATCGTCTTGAAGCGCGGGATCAGGTCTTTGAAAGCGCGCGCCAGGACATGGTGGATCCCCGGCTTGCCGTTGGCCGTCGGCGGCCCTTCGAAAAAGACAAAACCGCCTTTCGGAGCCTGTTTTTCGAGAGTTTTCTTAAAAATCCCCTTCTCTTCCCATTCGGCAAGGAGTTGTTCTTCAAGTTGCGGGAAATTGGGGGCGGCCATACAGGTTATTTCACGAAATATACAGGTACAATAAAGGGGAATTCCGCGCTTGTAAATGGCTCCCTTGAAGCAGGAAATGCGCCTTATGCTATACTTTTGCCATATGATCTATCTCGGTTCTGATCACGCCGGACACGGGCTGAAACAGGCGCTTCTCCAGCATCTGCAAGAAACAGGAAAAGACGCGCAAGACCTCGGCAACGCCGAGCTCGACCCGGCCGACGACTATCCCGATTACGCGTTTGCCGTCGGGGAGGCGGTCGCGAAAGAAGGCGGATCGTTCGGCATCTTGGCCTGCGGGTCATCCCATGGCATCTGCATCGCCGCCAATAAAGTGAAGGGCGCGCGCGCAATCTCGGCGGTTACGAGGCAAGATGCGATCAAAGCCCGTGAACACAACGACGCCAATATCCTGTGCTTTGCGGGTTGGAACATATCGAAAGAAGACGCGATCGAGATTCTCGACGATTTCCTTTCAACCCCCTTCTCCGGCGAATCGCGCCATGCGCGGCGTCTCGAAAAAATTTCCGCATACGAAAGCCATGGTTGAGATCATCCCGGCCATTTTGGCCAAAGACGAAAAGGAATTCCGCCGAAAAATCGATTCCATTACCGATCTCTGCGAAACCGTGCAGATCGACGTGATGGACGGCGCCTTTGTCGACAATACTACGTGGGCCGACCCGAAACGCATCGATCTCATGCGCCTGCCGATGGCGTATGAAGTGCACTTGATGGTGAATGACCCGCTCGCGAGCCTCGACGCTTGGTCCGTTGCCGGCTGCCAACGAGCAATCGTCCATGCCGAAGCCGTCGAGAATGCGGCTGAGGCCTTGCGCCATATCAAGCTCTACGGCATGGAAGCCGGGATCTCGCTGAACCCGGAAACCCCCGTGGATTCGATCGAGGACGCGCTTTCTGAAGCGGACGTCGTGCAGATCATGGGCGTGCATCCCGGGCGCATGGGACAGCCGTTCGAGTCGGGCACGATCGAAAAAGTACGGAACCTTCGCGAAAAATTCCCGGATCTTGTCATCGAAGTCGACGGAGGCGTTGCCGTCGGTACCGCCCGCGAACTTGCCGAAGCGGGCGCCGACAGGCTCGTCTCCGGCAGCGCCGTCTTCAATTCCGGCGCTCCCGCCAAGTCGATCGACGCGCTGCGCGCGGATACCGAGCTCGAATAGCATGAACATCTCGCCTCGTACCGCCATCATGCTGTCGCTGATGGCCATCGCGGGTTTGGCAATGGCCGCCAACGGGGTTCCGGACGAAACATCCCGAAACGACTCCCGAAAATACGTTCCATGGACGCCTCCGGACTGGAACGCCCCAAGCGATCCACCCCCGAGCAAGGGGATCCAAAAATAATGAAAAACGCTCCTTGACGAGGAGCGTTTTTTTGCGTATGTTGACCCATTATGCGAGCCGTCAGTCGCTTTCTCATCAGCCTGCTTGAGCCCTATAAGAAAACCATCATCTGGTGTTCTTTGCTGGCGATTGCGTCTTCCGGTTTCAGTCTGCTCTCTCCCATCGCCCTGGGAAACGCGATTGATGCCGCGAGCCGCAAGGAAACGGTTCTGATCATCGCCGGAAACCTCGCCGCTTGGCTTCTTTTGGGACACCTCGCGACGCGGCTGCGCGGCTACTTGAACCGCGAGGGAAGCGACATCGCCTACGAATCGGTCACGGCGTACAAGCTTGAAACTGTGGCCGCGCTGATTCGGAAGCCGCTCTCCTTCCACTATGGGAAGCGGGGAAATGACGTCGCGGAGCGCCTATCGAAATTCGAAAACGAACTCATCAATGTCGTGAGCGGGGTCATTTTCGATTTGGGCCCGACGTCGCTGACCATCGCCTTGATTCTCGGCTACCTTGCTTGGCTCGATTGGAAAATAGCGCTCTTGCTCGGCTTGTCGATTGCCGGGGTTGTTTTTGAAAAAATCCGCACTCTCCCGGCGGCCATGAAAAGCCAAACGGCTTGGCGCGCGGCGGATCGAGAAGTCAGCTCGACAGCCTGGGACGCGATTAAAAATATCCTCGTCGTAAAATCAACGTCGTCCGAAGCGCGTCTGTCGTCACGGTTCGAAACGCTGCGCGTGGCGCTCATGAAGACGGTTCGCTTCGACAGCGAGCTCGACGAACGGATGCACAATCGTCAGAACCTGATCATCCAAACCGGCTCCGCGCTCGTCCTTGGCGTCGCGCTCCTGAACGTCCGTGCCGGAACGTTCACCGCCGGCCAGTTCACCGCGATTTCCGCTTACGCGCTCACGGTCTTCGGGCATGTCAGCTGGATCCAATGGCAGATGCGCAATCTCACCAGGGCGGCTGCCAATCACAAGGAAATGCAGAAAATCATGGATGAGCCGGGGGAAGCCTACGACACCGGACGCTCCATCGACATTCAAGGAGGGCTCGAGTTTCGCAACGTCCGTTACCGCTACCGCGAAGACGTGCCCGTGCTCGAAGATATTTCCTTCGTTGTGAAACCCGGGGAGCGCGTTGCGCTGGTGGGAGAATCCGGCGAAGGCAAGACGACGCTGATCGACTTGATCGGACGCTATCACCTGCCGCAAAGCGGAACCATTCTCTACGACGGCATCGATGCCAGCGAAGTGAACCTCCGTTCGCTGCGCTCCCAGATCGGCCTCGTACCTCAAGACTTGCCGATGCTCCACGAATCAATCGGGGAGAATATCCGCTACGGACGTCCCGACGCGAACGACGATGAGCTCAAGGAGGCGGCGAGGCGCGCGAGACTCGAGCCCTTCATCGCCAGCCTGCCGGACGGGTACGACACGCTCGTCGGCGAACGTGGCATGAAGCTCTCCGGCGGCCAGCGCCAACGCATCGCCCTTGCCCGAGCTTTCCTGCGCAACCCCAAGATCCTGATTCTCGACGAGCCGACGTCGAATCTCGACAGCAAGACGGAAGAGGAGATCCAGCGCTCGCTGGAAACGCTGATGGAAGGACGCACGACATTCGTCATCGCGCATCGCCTCCGTACCGTTCGGGACGCCGATCGTATCCTCGTCATCAAGGGGGGGCGCGTCGCCGAGCAAGGGAGGCACGAGGAACTCGTCTCGAAAAACGGAGCCTACGCGGCCCTTCTCCGTTCCCAAGGCGTCTTGGTTGCGGCAGATGAAGGGAAAGAAGAATAAAAGCTCTCCGGCATGGAAGAGTTTTTTTCTATGTTATACTTGATCCAACAAGCCTATGCCTCACCAAAGCGATAAACGCATCAAAGAGCTGGAGCTGATCGCGAATACCCTCCGTCGCCACATCATCGAGATGATTTCGCATGCGGGAAGCGGCCATCAGGGCGGCCCGCTCGGCATGGCTGACGTCTTCGCTGTGCTCTATTTCCACGCGCTCAACCACGACCCGAAGAATCCCGAGTGGGAAGATCGCGATCGTTTGATCCTTTCGAACGGGCATACCTGCCCGATCCGCTACGCCGCGATGGCCGAAGCGGGCTACTTCCCTGTCGAAGAACTCAAGACGCTGAGACGCCTCGGCACGCGCTTGCAAGGGCATCCGGAACGGACGAAACTCCCCGGAACGGAAACGACGTCCGGGCCTCTGGGAGCCGGGCTCGCGCAGGCGGCCGGGCTCGCCTACGCCGCCAAAATGGACAAAAAGAAGTGGCGGGTCTTCTGCCAAACGTCCGACGGAGAGCACGAATCCGGGCTGCATTGGGAAGCGATGCTCTTTGCCGGGAAATACCGATTGGACAACCTTATCTGCATCGTCGATCGCAATAACATTCAAATCGACGGTCGGACCGAGGACGTCATGCCTCTTGAACCGCTCCGAGACAAGTATGAAGCCTTCAACTGGCACGTCATCGAATGCAACGGCAACGACGTCGCTGCGGTTGTCGAAGCGTTCGAAGCGACAAAGTCCCTGTTCGACAAGCCGATCTGCATCCTGACGCATAATGTTCCCGGAAAAGGCGTATCCTACATGGAGAACAATTTCCTGTGGCACAGCCAGCCTTTCAAGGCCGGCGAGGCCGAGGCGGCCTATGCCGAACTCGATGCCGCGAAAAAACAGCTGAAAGCCGAACTTGCCAAGCTATGATTCGCAAAGAAGCGAAATTGGTCGACCACCTCCTCGACCCGAATATCGCGCAAAAGCCGACGCGCGACGGCTACGGCCAAGGCGTGATCGAAGCCGCTGAAAAAAATCCGAATGTCGTCGTCGTCTGCGCCGACTTGACCGATTCGACGCGAAACGCCGATTTCAAAAAGAAATTTCCCGAACGCTTCGTGCAAATCGGCGTTCATGAACAGTTTTTGGCCGCAGGCGCGGCGGGGCTGGCACTCGGAGGCAAGATCCCCTTCATCACGTCGTACGCCATGTTCTGTCCGGGAAGGGCTTGGGAGCAGGTGCGCACCAATATCGCGCTCAATGAAGCCAACGTGAAGATCGTCGGCAGCCACGCCGGCGTCTCGGTCGGACCCGACGGCGCGACGCACCAAGCCATCGAAGACATCGCGATCATGCGGCCGATCCCCCACATGGTCATCATCGCTCCGTGCGACGCGATCGAAGCAAAAAAAGCCACGCTCGCCGTGGCCGAATACGAGGGAGGATGCTACCTCCGTTTTGCCCGTGAAAAATCGCCTGTATTCACGACGGAGGAAACCCCCTTCGAGATCGGCAAGGCTGCGACGCTTCGAGCAGGCAAAGACGTCGCGATCATCGCCTGCGGCCCCCTAGTCTATCAGGCTCTGATCGCGGCGGAACAGATGGCCGAAGACGGCCTCGACGTCATGGTCGTAAACTCTCACACCATTAAGCCGCTCGACGAGAAGGCTGTTTTACACGCCGCCGAAACCTGCGAGGCGATCGTGACGGTCGAAGAGCATCAGGTAACCGGGGGGTTGGGAGGGGCGGTTGCCGAGTATCTCGCCAAAACAAGACCGACAATCCAGGAGTTCGTGGGCGTTCCGAACGTTTTTGGAGAATCGGGAGAACCGAACGAGCTGCTGCGGCGCTTCGGCATGGACGCTCCGGCGATCAGGCAGGCTATCAGGAAAGCCTATAAGAGAAAGACGCAGCGATAGCACAAACGCCCCGGAAACGGGGCGTTTGTGCTATACTTCGTCCGAAACTCCTAGTTTTATTTATGCAGAAG
>CAYMBC010000042.1:0-8386 GCA_964388605.1 uncultured Gammaproteobacteria bacterium | reverse complement strand
TTCCATCATTCTGCAGCTCTTGGGCATGATCATTCCTGCCTTGGAAGAAATTCAGAAAGACGGCGAGCAGGGTCAACGCAAAATCGCCCAGTACACGCGCTACCTGACGGTTCCGCTCGCAGTGCTCCAGGCATACGCCATGATCAGCTTGCTCAAGCAGTCGTCAGGAGTCATCACCGGCCTGACCACGATTCAGCTTGCGACGACCCTTCTTGCGATGTCGGCCGGCACGATGTTCTTGGTCTGGCTTGGCGAACTGATTGACGCGCAGAAAGTCGGAAACGGCATTTCGATCCTGATTTTCACAGGTATCGTGAGCGGGCTCCCGCGCATGATCCAGCAGGCGCTTCTGACATATGATCCGTCCAAGCTCCCGGTGTATATCGGTTTTGTCCTGGTCGCGATCCTGACGGTCGCCGGCGTCGTCGTAATCTCGGAAGCCCAAAGGAACATCCCGGTGACGTACGCCAAGCGCGTGGTCGGCAACGGTACGGCCGGGGGCGCGAACACGCACCTGCCGCTCCGCGTGAACATGGCCGGCGTGATCCCGATCATCTTCGCGATCTCGATCGTCCTGTTCCCGCCGATGATCGCGCAATTCTTCGTTCGCGCGAAGACTTCGTGGATCGCCGACGCGGCGAACTGGGTGCTCTCCGCTTCGCAGAACCAGCTTCTCTACGGCATCTCGTACTTCGTCCTGGTCTTCGCCTTCACCTACTTCTACACCGCGATCGTCTTCAAACCGGAGCAGATCGCCGAAAACCTGCAGAAGCAAGGCGGCTATGTCCCTGGCATCCGCCCGGGCAAGCCGACGGCCGACTACCTGATGTACGCGGTCAACCGCATTACGCTGGCCGGAGCGGCTGCGATCTCCGTGATCGCTATCCTGCCGCTCGTCGTTCAGCAGTTCCTTACGGGAACACAGAACATGGTCGTCGGCGGCTCGTCGCTTCTCATTATCGTCTCCGTCGTGCTGGAAATCGTCCGGCCGCTCGAGCGTCCGCTGCCGATGCGCGAGTACGACTACGACAGCATCAAGTAAGATAAAAAGAACCCCGACCCTGAGTCGGGGTTCTTTTGGTATTTGTGACACCCCCGGTTGCCACCATGCTAGGAGAGGGGCGTATACTTCTGACGTATGGAACCCATGCTTACCCAGGACGATCTCAAAGCGATCGGAACCCTTATCAAGGCTGGAATCGAACCGTTGACAGAACGGATCGACGGTCTTGAAGAAACCATGAATGTAAAATTCGACGCGGTGCAGGAATCGCTCGACTCGATCGAAAATCGCATGGTCACCAAATCCTACCTTGACGACAAGTTGGCACATGACGTCCCGAAAACTTTCTAAAACCAAACCCGGCCGAGAGGCCGGTTTTTTGGTACACTGCGTGCGTATGCCGAATCATCACCCTCTTGCCGTCCTGCCGAAAGGGGAGCAGTGGAGCATTCTTGCCCACGGTCTTCTGGTCTTTTTCGTGACGGGAGGCTTGGCGCTTGCCGCTGGCGCCCGGACGATCGTGCAGGGCGGCTACGTGCCGTCAGCGGCCGTTTCGGTGCCGTATGTTTTGGCGCTCATCCTCTTCGCGACGGCGCTTCTCCTTTTCACGCTTCGCGCTTTCAAGAACCCTGTGGTTTTTGAAGCGCTCTTCGCTCTTTCCATGCTGGCGGGGTCGTGGTTTTTGGCCGACCTCTATTTCTCGCCCGGCCTTGCGCTCGCGCTCGGTTCTTCCGTGATCCTGCTGCGCTTCTTGTGGAAGTCCGTCTTGATGGCGAACGCGGCGCTCGTCGTCGGTATTGCCGGCATCTCGGCGAGCTTGGCTCTTAAGATGTCGCCGCTCGCGATGCTCGCCCTTTTGACCATGCTTTCCTTCTACGATATCTTGGCCGTGTACCGTACGAAGCACATGGTGAAAATGTTTCGAGACCTTTCTTCGCACGGCGTCATTTTCGCGTTTACGCTTACGCCGCTTTCGCCTCGAGTGCTCTTTTCGGAGGCGACGGCAGAGCAGCGGGGGATGCTGCTTGGCACAGGCGATATCGCCCTGCCTGTCATGTTCGCCCTTTCCGCCCTTCGGAACGGTCCCGTGCAAGCTGTTGCCGCGCTCGCCGGGGCTGCGCTCGGGTATGCGCTCATGTTCATGTTTTTCATCGCGCAGCCCCGGCGAGCTCCTATTCCGGCGCTTCCGCCCATCGCGCTCGGATCCATGCTCGCGTATGTCTTCTCACTCCTCATCTTTCCATCATGAAACGAATGAAAATCGCCGTGCTTGGCACGCAAGCCTCAGGCAAAGGAACGCAGTCGCATATTTTGAGCGTTCTCATGGGCGTACCGACGGCTTCGGTCGGCGATTTGCTTCGTGACCTTCAAAACGAGGATTCCGCGCGTGGGCATTCGGCCAAGATCGAAATGGCGAAAGGGGCGTTCGTGGACGACAAGATTATTTTGCCGCTCGTCAAGGGCTGGATCGACACGCATCGCGACGGATGGATTATTGACGGCTTCCCGCGCTCCGTCGAGCAGGCTAAGAAGTGCGTGGGCTTTTTCAAGCCGGACGCTGTTCTCTATCTTGAGGTGCCGGACGAGGATTCGAAAAAACGCATTTCCTACCGCCGCATTTGCTCGAAGTGCAAGACAAACTACAACTTGATCACGCAGCCTTCGCATACCCCGAACGGTACATGCGATGCTTGCGGGGGAGAGCTCGTGCGAAGAGCCGACGATACCCCAGAGCTCGTCGAAGAACGCCTCAAGCGTTATCACGAAGTCACGGAGCCGTTGAAGGAATGGTTTTCCGCCCGGGGCAAGCTGGTGCTGATCGACGCGCGCAAGAGCATTGCCGAGGTCGCGCGCGAATCCGAGATCAAGCTGATGGAGCTTTTGCATCGGAAGAATCGCGCGCAAAAGCTCAAAACGTGGGGTATCGCGCTGCTGGTGACAGCGGCGGCTCTTCTTGCCGGAATCACGATTACCGGATACATTTTGAGCTCCTAAAACCTGCCATGGCTATCCAGCATTACACTGACGACGACCTGACCAAGCTTCGGGAAGGGGGAGCGATCCTTTCCGAGATTTTGGGCGAACTCGTCCGGATGTCCAAGCCCGGCGTTTCGACGTCGGATCTTGACGCGCATGCCGAGAAGCGCATGCGGGCCGCGGGCGGAGAGCCTTCGTTCAAAGGATACAAGGCGGGAGGGTCTGTTCCTTTTAACGGAACCGTCTGCACGTCGATCGACGAGGAGGTTGTTCACGCTCCGCCGCATCCCGGACGCCTTCTGAAAGAAGGCATGCTTCTCTCTCTTGATATCGGTTTTCGCTACAAGGGGCTCTGCACCGACATGGCGGTTTCGTTCCCGATCGGGGAAGTTCCTGGTTCATGGTTGAAATTGATCCGCGTGACCAAAGAATCGCTTCTTGCCGGTATCGACGTGATTCGTCCCGGAGCGAAAATCCGGGAAATCGGACAAGCAATCCAGCCAGTCGTCGAGCGCGCCGGTTTCGGCGTCGTGCGTGCATTGGTCGGGCACGGCGTCGGCCATCACGTGCATGAAGATCCGCACGTGCCCAACTACGACGATCCTGATCTGCCGAGCGTGACCATTAAAAAAGGCATGGTTTTGGCCGTGGAACCGATGGTAACGATGGGGGACTGGGACGTGCTCCAGGCTCGGGATCAATGGACCATTAAAACCGTCGACAAGAAACCTGCCGCCCACTGGGAGGTGACAGTCGCCGTTACGGATGACGGGTACGAAATCCTGACGCCGCTCCCTATTTAAGTATGAATATCCTCGGCATCGATCATGGTTTGAAGCGCGTCGGCCTCGCGCTCGGTTCTACCGATGCCGGAGTCGCGGTACCGTTCAAGGTACTCGACAACCGAGGTGCACCCTCGTTGATCAAGGAAATCAAATCGGTCATTGTTTCGGAGAACATCGGACGCGTTGTCGTCGGTCTGCCGCTCTTGAAAGACGGAGGATTTTCGGAACAAACCGGACTTGCGCGCGCCTTCGCCGCCAAGCTCGAAGAGGCGATCGACGCCACCGTCGTGATGGAAGATGAGCGCCTTTCCAGCCGAGAGATCGAGGTGCATATGGATGCGATGGGCGGAAGGAAAGCTTGGAAAGCCTCCAAACTCGAACGCGATAGCGCCGCAGCGGCGCTCTTCTTGCAGTCCTATCTGGACAGGTTAAAGAGGAAATAATGTCGACATATCACGCTCGTGCCATCGTGCTGAGACGCGAAACGTGGCGCGACTCCGCGCGGCTGTATACCTTATATACCCGGGAAGGCGGGAAAATTTTGGCCGTGGGAAGAGGCACGCGCAAGCTGCTTTCCAAGCTTGGCCCGCATCTTGAGCCGTTCACCCTTGTCGACCTGCATCTCGCGCACGGGCGCATGCTCGATACGCTCTGCGGAGCGATCCAAGCGCGCTCTCCAGAACCTCTTGCTCACGACGAACATCGGTATGCGGCCGCTTCATTCGTCGCGGAGGCGCTCGATCATTTCGTAAAGCTCGGGGAACCCGACGAAGAGCTTTGGAGGCTGGTCGAATCTTGGTATGCCGATGCAAGCGTCTTTCCGAAAGATCGTCTCTTGCCGAGGCTCTCGGTTTTTGTTTGGAGGCTATTGTCCCATCTCGGTTATCATCCGAAGCTTGACGGGTGCTGCGAGTGCGGAAGGGATTTGCGGTATGAACAGTCGCGTTTTTTGCCGACGCGCGGGTTAGCCGCTTGCCGTCTCTGCCCGCTTGATGAGCGCGCTCTCATGGGATTTGAACCGATCGATGGCGCGGCGCATGCCGAAATCGCCAACGTTCTCGGCGGCGTTTCGTCGCTCCCGTCGCATCACGCGACGATTCGCGCCTCGTTCGCCCTTCTCGAAGCGCATCTCGACCGCCCTCTCGCAAGCTTGCCGATTCTGCGCCGGCTACTGCCTTCGCCCCGCCTTGCGCAGAAAACACCGGATCCGCTATGACCGTTTTGGCTTTGGTTCGAGACTGTTCGTCATGAGCCGAGGGCGGAGATGGCTTGCGGCGAAAAACAAGGAGAGCCGTGCCGCTTCTGATAGTGTCGTGCCGAGAGGGGGGAGCCGAACCCGGCGTTCGCTTCTTCTTGATTTTCGGGAGGCTTCGCGCTAAGGTAAGGCCGATATGAACCACGTCCTCGTCAACCACATTGCCAGGCACGACGGCCAAGAGGTTACTCTTAAGGGCTGGTGCTACAACTTCCGCTCGTCGGGATCGATTTTCTTTTTGCAATTCCGCGACGGTTCCGGCCGCCTGCAGGCCGTGATTTCCAAAAAAGAAGTTTCGGAAGAAACCTGGAATGCCTGCCAGTCGCTCTCGATCGAAGCGTCGGTCGAGATCGAGGGGTTGGTGAAGGCCGAGCCGCGTTCGCCTTCCGGTTACGAAATCCAAGCGAAGGCCGTGCGCGTCGTCGCGCTGCCGTCCGAGGAATTTCCGATCGGCAAAAAGGAACATGGCGTTGAATTCCTGATGGACATTCGCCACCTCTGGCTGCGCTCCTCGCGCCAGGAAGCGATTCTGCGCGTGCGCGACGAGATCGAGTTCGCCATGCGCGAATTCATGCGCGAAAGGGGATTCACGCTCACCGATTCTCCAATCTTCACGCCGAACGCCGCTGAAAGCACATCGGAACTTTTCGAGGTGAAATACTTCGACGACAAGGCCTATCTTTCGCAGTCGGGGCAGCTTTACCTTGAAGCCACGTCCGCCGCGCTCGGCAGGACGTATTGCTTCGGTCCGACTTTCCGTTCCGAAAAATCGAAAACGCGCCGCCACCTCACCGAGTTCTGGATGCTCGAAGCCGAAGCGGCGTACATGGACTACCTGCAGAACATGCAGCTTCAGGAAGACATGGTTGTGCATGTCGTGAAGAAGGTGCTCGCCAACCGCCGCGAAGACTTGAAGACGCTTGAACGCGACGTCGCGCCACTCGAAACGGTCGCAACGGGCGGCTTCCCGCGCGTCCATTACGACGAGGCGATCGCCCAGCTCCAGAAGCTCGGCAGCGACGTGAAGTGGGGCGACGATCTCGGTGCCGACGACGAGACGACGCTCACGCAGCAATACGACAAGCCGATCTTCATCCATCACTACCCCGTGGAAGTGAAGGCGTTTTACATGAAGCCCGATCCGGAGAACCCGAAGCAGGTGCTGAACAACGACCTGCTCGCTCCCGAAGGCTACGGCGAAATCATCGGCGGCTCGCAGCGCATCGACGACCTGAAGCTTCTCGAAGAACGCATCGTGAGCCACGGCCTGCCGAAGGAAGCCTTCGAGTGGTATCTCGACATCCGCCGCTACGGCTCCGTCCCGCACTCCGGTTTCGGTATCGGTCTCGAGCGCACCGTCGCTTGGATCTGCAAGCTGCCGCACGTCAGGGAGACGATTCCGTTTGCGAGACTGCTTAATCGCCTCAAACCGTAATTATAAAACCCTGCTTAGCAGGGTTTTATTAGCTGAAAGCAATACCCCGGGCGTAAGCCCGGGGAGATTCGTTTTTGAAACAGGAGCCCGGTCTCGATGGAAAAATAGACACTAATTTTGGCTAAAATAAGCTATTATTACTCATGTTACAACAGGTTGCGAAGCAAGCAAGCTCGTGATAAAGTCGGTAGGAAATCACCCTCATGAAACGCATTTTTGTTTTGGAAACGTTGAACCGGATCGGGGAGGAGGTCTTGCTCAAAGGCTGGGTGCACGTGCGCCGCAATATGGGCAAGATGATCTTCATCGAGCTCCGCGACCGCACGGGCATCATTCAAGTTGTTTTTCACCCGGGTAATCCGGACGCGCTCGCTGCCGCTGCCGACCTTCGCTCCGAGTATGTCGTGGCCATTCGCGGCAAGGTGAACAAGCGGCCGGAGAAGCAGGTGAACGCCGATCAGCCGCTCGGTTCGGTCGAGTTCGAAGCGCTCGAGCTTACGGTCTTGAACGCCGCCAAGACGACGCCGTTCGAACTGAATGCCGATACGCGCGCCGTCGATGAGGAGCTTCGCTTGAAATACCGCTACCTCGACCTGCGTTCCGAGCGCATGCGCAAGAATACGGAATTGCGTTTCAAAGTCACCAAGTTCTTTCGCGACTTCCTCGAACAGAAAGGCTTCTTCGAAATCGAGACGCCGATTCTCACCAAAGGCACGCCGGAAGGTTCGCGCGAATATCTCGTGCCGTCGCGTCTCCACGCCGGAAAGTTCTACGTCTTGCCGCAGTCGCCTCAGCAGTTCAAGCAGCTGCTCATGGTTGCTGGTATGGAGCGTTACTTCCAGGTGGCGCGCTGCTTCCGCGATGAAGACCAGCGCGGCGACCGCCAGCCGGAGTTTACCCAGCTCGATATGGAGATGTCCTTCGTTGAAGAGGAGGACGTTATTTCGCTGGTCGAAGAAATGCTGATCAAGCTGGTTGAAACCGTTTCTCCAGAAAAGAAGATTCAGCAAAAACCCTTCCCGCGCCTTTCCTACGCCGAAGCGATGGAGAAGTACGGCAACGACAAGCCGGACCTGCGCGTCAACAAGGATGATCCGAACGAACTGGCTTTCTGCTGGGTCGTCGATTTCCCATTGTTCGAAAAGTCCGAATCCGAAGGCCGCCTCGTCTCCGCGCACCATCCGTTCACGGCTCCGCGCGACGATCAGAAGGAGCTTCTCGCCACTTCGCCGGAAAAAGTCATCGCCAAGGCGTATGACATCGTCCTGAACGGTTACGAGATCGGCGGCGGATCGATCCGTATCCACGATCGCGAAACGCAGAATAAGATCTTCCAGATCCTCGGCCTTGCCGACGAGGAAATCGTCGAGCGCTTCGGCCACATGCTCGAAGCCTTCGAGTACGGCGCGCCTCCGCACGGCGGCATTGCTCCGGGCATCGACCGCATCGTCATGCTCTTGGCGGGGGAGCCGAACATCCGCGAAGTCATCACCTTCCCGAAAACCGGCGACGCCCGCGATCCGATGATGGGCGCGCCCTCTCCGTTGCCGGAAGTGCAGCTTCAGGAGGCGCACATCCTTGCGCTCGCCCCGAAGGAGAAAAAAGGCTAAGATTGAAGGGAGTTTTCAACAGCTAACCCCTCGCTATGGCCGTCGCCAAACCGCTTCTCAAGTATCTCGATAAAGCCCAGATATCGTACGAAGTCGTGCCGCATAAAAAGGTCTACACCGCGTACGATTTGGCGCAGACTCTTGGAGAGAAACTCGACGGCATTGCCAAGACGCTGCTCGTGAAGGTTGAGCTCCCGAAAGTCGATAAGAAGGGAAAGCACTACATTCTGGTGATCCCGGCTTCGTACCGCGCCAACTTCCAGAAAATCAAGAAGCAGCTCAAGGCTAAGAAGGTCGAAATGGCGGTTGAGAAGACTCTCA
>CAYMBC010000041.1:0-8478 GCA_964388605.1 uncultured Gammaproteobacteria bacterium | reverse complement strand
CTTCGGGGATTCATGGAGGCCAAGACGCCCGTCCGACAGCCCTCTATGTTTGGAATTCCTACTGGAAAAACGAATTGCTGCGTTTGGGAACGAATTTTGCGCCAGAAGAAATCCGTATTGGGGGGAATCCAAAAGGGGACACGGCCTCGCGGATCGCTAAGCCGTCTTTGCTACCTCGGGTGAATGCTGGGAGAGTAGGGATACTCATACCATTTGAAACTGAAGCGCCCTTCGGGGAAGTGAGAGCCATTCTTGCTCGGTTATTGGCTACGAATCGGGTTAAAATTTTCTTTAAAACACGTTCCGACTGGGATATGCAGAAGCAGGTCGGCTTGTATGGTTTGCATGGTGCCGCTACGGACCAGGTAGAACTTGTATCCGATTGCGCGTCACGGATTGGTGAAATCCATGCGATTGCTGGGATTTATTCTACGTTCCTTTACGATGCGTTGTCGTTCCTGCGCCCCGTTTTAGTTTTTAAAACGTCTATGGATTTTGGCGAAGGCTTGATCATAAACGATTTGGCAACCCCGTTTGATGCCAGTGAAAAGGCTCTTGTCGATCGACTTCTCGCAACGTGCAGCGCGGCGGCTTCTAGGTGCTCCGAACGATTCGAACGGTATCAAAAAGATGCCGGGAGTCTATATGAAACGCTCCAAGACCTTCTTTAATAATCGAGTTTTTTGAACATGAACCAGCGCCTGACTAAATCTGTTCGCTCTGCGGTCGTTTTGGTCGGAAGGTACGCAAAGACTGATACGTTGTATCTGGCGAAGAACGGTTCATGGTCGTTCTTGAGTTTCGCGTTGACAAGCGCACTCAGTCTTGGCGTAGCTATTATTGCGGCGAACGTTTTGACGAAAGACACGTACGGCGCGTATCGCTATGTTTTGTCGCTGGTTGGATTAGCAAGCGCGTTTTCCCTAACGGGCATGAATTCAGCGGTTGTGCGTGCTGTCGCGCGCGGAGACGACGGAGTTCTCTTCTACGCTGTTCGAAAGCAGCTTGTGTGGAATTTGTCGTCCGTTCTCATGATGAGTCTTGCCGCTGCTTATTTTTCGTTTCGAGGCAACGTGACTCTCGGTATTTCGATGGTAATCCTTGGCATCACAATACCACCCAGCTGGTCATTCAACACCTATGCCGCGTTTCTCGTTGGAAAAAAAGATTTTAAAACGTCTACGCATTATTCTTTGCTTATCACTGCTGTTTCTTCGGCAGCCATGGTGGCGGCCATGGTATGGCTTGGAAATGTTGTTGGTTTGGTTGCTGTCTATGGGTTCAGCAACCTGCTGCTCACCTTTTACTTTTATCGCAAAACGGTGAGCCAACATCATCTGAAAAAAGCCAGCAAAGAAGCTTGCGAGGATGTATCAGCGTTCGGTGGGCATTTGACGGCTTTGAATGCCGTGTCGATCGTGACGCAGCAACTCGATGCTATTGTGGTTTTCCATTACGGAGGCTCGGCGCTATTGGCCGTTTACTCATTCGCGAATATCGTACCGGAACGTATTAAAAAATTCGCCAAAAGCATCAGTGCAACGATCATTCCAAAAATTTCCGTAAAAGGCGCAGAAGCGCTTTCGCGTTCACTCTATCTTCGATATTTTCAAGCGGCATGTCTCGGATTATGCGGATCACTCGCGTACATCGTTGCGGCACCGCTGTTGTTCAAGGCTTTTTTTCCCAACTATATTGGCGCGCTTCGTTATTCCCAAATCATCTCCCTGAATCTCGTATTTACGCTGCCAATCACATACGGTGTTTACGTTGCTCAAGGGCAAAAAATGATCAAGTCTTTATATGTAACGAGTTTTTCCATCAACATCTTTCGATTCATTGCGATCGGTGTCGGCGGGCGCTTTTGGGGGGTCACGGGCGTGATTTGCGCGAAACTGCTTAGTAACGGTTTTTCTGCTGCCGGCGGGGCGTATTTTCTCCGTCGCGAGCTGTTGCGGTGTGCGAAAGCAGATTCGCAAGTTGCTTGTGACCCGGTTTAGGAGACCTTTGCTCGCGCAAAGCTCCACTCTTACAACAGCGGCTCCGTTCGGGATCCTTGACCCCGTTTGTCCATCCTGATGACCCGATGGTAAAATCTCGCCATCGGATTTTATCCCCACCTGCCACTATGCCCAGTCTGGAAGAAGTGCACGGTCGTTTGCGCGTAAAAGCCCGGGAAAAGAGCGAATTGCAGAAGGCATTCAAGGACGAGCTCGCCAACAACCCTCGGTACCAGCAGATTGCCGAGCAGCTCAAGGTTTTGAAGGAGGAGAAAAAATCGATCGAAAACCAGGTTTGGGCGGCTTCCTCGGCTGATGCGCAAAAGCTCGACCTGCTCTCGCTCGACATCAAGTCCGACCGCGAGATGCTTTCGGAGCTTGCGTTGAACATGTACGTAAAAGGGGAGACCGTCCAGATTGTTGACGAATACAACGCGCGCTGGGTTCCCAAGTTCGCCGTTTCATTTAAGAAAGACGACGAGATGCAGGAGGAGCGCTCGTCGAAAGCCGCCGCCGAAGTCCGCGAACCGGATTTTGCGGCCTAACGTTCCGTCCTCCGTATGGAAGAAAAATCGATGCAAAAATTGAATGCGGCGATTTCCGTCGCATTCATCGTGGCTGCGCTGATTCTCTTCGGTGTCGCGTTGAAAAACCGTGCCAGTTCCAGTGATCCGGCTCCGGAAGCAGCTGTTCCGGAAGAGGCGAAGGAGACGCGGGAGTATCAGGATCTCGCCGGCATGCATCAGCTCGATCTCGCCAAAGACTTCGCGAGTTGGACGCCGGACGCCAAAGTCGAGACGGAGAAAACAAAGACCGCGTCCCTCGCCGTGAGCGGAAATATCAGCAAGGCTTTTTTGACCGTGAAGGCCTCGATTGGCGGAAAGCCGCTCACGAAATATGAAAGCGTCTTCGTGAAGCTCAACGACGCAGGCGGTCATTTGTTTCGTCCGCGATCGTTGGCAACGCCCGCATCCGACGTCACGAGCCTTTTCTTCGAGTTGAATGACGTGCCGGTTTTGCCGAGCATTCCGTACGACGAGACGCGCGAACCTTCGAAAGCCGATTTGGCCGAAGTGTTGAAGGATGGAAAGGCCGTAAAGCTCACCGCGTTCATCTCTTCTCTTCGCCCCGCGTTGTTCGACGAGCTCTCGCTCTCGTACCTTTGCGCCGAGGGCTCCGAGTGCGCCATTTCTCTTCGTTAGGCGTTTCCAGAAAGAGTGGATAAACCGGCCTGGCGCATCCCGCGCCGGGTCGGTATTGTTTTTTCAGCCCATCGTGGGAGGAGGACGTATGACGGCTCCGCAAGATCTTTCATCGCATCGCTTGGAACTCGAAAACCGATTCCTGCGCATCCTCCAGTCGCTGCACCGCCTGCGACTCGATGGCGTGTGGGTTCGACCGTTCGGCTTGGAGATCTGGGGTACACCCAAGGCCTTCAAGACGACCGTGCAGGTCGCCGCTTCAAACTTCCTGAAGCGTCTCGGCTGGAAGGTGACGTATCGCCCGGAAGGCGCCGAGGTCGTCGACCGTGTGTCGCGCAAGACGCCGCACTACAACCTGCAGACCTGCCGTTATGCTCTTAATGAGATCACTGATCGACTCGAGAGCGATCTTGAGATCGTAATCAGCGATCGCGGCCTCATGGACGGCATCGCGTGGTTGGAATACTGGTTCCGCAAAGGCAAGCTGACGGAAAAGGATCGCGACGCTTTCGAGGCCGCGTATCGCACCGAAACGCTCCGGAGTCTTTACGACTTGCACGTGTGCATGGTCTGCGACGCGCGAACGGCGCTTGAGCGCGAAGTGACGCATGGAGTGACCGATAAGCCTGGAGAAACCATGAATCTGGCGACGCTCGAGCTGCTTGGCGAAGTGCATCGAGTCGTTTGGAAGCGCCTCGACGGCGACAACGATCGGCGCATGGTTTGGCACGATACGACCCCGTCGACTCCACAGGAGGTGTTGCGGCTGGTCCTGAACGATCTCGCCACGGCGTTCGAATATCGTCTCATGACGATCAAGTGACTCGCTCTACGGCGGGTTTTTTTCTTTGTGGTATCTTGGAATCGATATGAACTTGCTGCGCATCGGTATCGATTTTGACGGCGTGATCGCGAATCACCATCCGCACAAGGCACGGCTGGCGAAAGCGCTCGGTTTTGGGCTTGAGCCATGGCAGCTGAACTCGAACGTGCTTCGGGAGTTCCTTTCGGAAGAAGCGTATAAGGCACTGCAGCGGGAGATTTACGGCGAGCTGACGCTTGAAGCGCCCCCGCTCGCCGACGCGCTCGAGGTCATTTCCCGTTTGCCGGGGGAGCCGTACGTCATTTCGGCGCGGCGTCCGGAGAACGAGTCATATCCGCGACTCTGGATGAAACGGCATCGCCTTGATGAAGTTATTCCCTTTGAGCGTGTTATTTTTTGTGAAGAGGGTCGTGGTAAACGCGCGCATTGCGAACGGCTCGGCATCTCCGTTTTTTTGGATGACAAACTTTCGTACCTCGCGCATCTGCCGACGGGTTTGCGACGCGTGTTGTTCGATGTCGACGGTATCGCGACGCGGATCCCTCTCCCGCCAGATCTTTTCGTGGCGGCTTCTTGGAAAGATTTTGAGAAACTCGTCTCCGAGTAAAAACCCTAGAAACGCGCCGGAACCGATGCCGCCCGCTTTCTTGGCTGCGAGCCCTCTCCGCCTAGGCTCCCAGCCGCCTGCCGTCCTTCACCAAAAAAGATGAGAGTTCGGCGTCGTTGCCTTTTTTCACGGGCTTCTTTATACTTTCTCCGTGTTGTGGATTGTTCGGAAGTTCTGATCTGATTTGACCCAGATTTTCCCGTATGACTACCCGTCGCGGCCGCTCCATTTTTTCTTACGTGTCCGTCCCGTTCGTCTGGCTCGGCAAGGCGCTGAGCAGGCTCATGAAGCCTTCCCCCCGCGGCAAAATCCGCTGGGGCGCTTTGACCGTGCTGATCCTTGCCGGGTTAGCCGGTTTCCTGTCCTATCCGATGGCGTGGGATCGCGGAGCCGATGCTTGGAATTCGCGGATCGTTGAGGCATACAAGCTGCCGTCCGTGTTCAAGGCCCCGCACTTTCAGAATGTCCCTTTCCGCCTTGGTTTGGATTTGCAAGGAGGAACCCATCTTGTCTACGAAGCGGATACGGCGGACGTCGTTCCGAGCGAGCGCGATGCCGCCATGGAAGGAGTGCGCGACGTTATCGAACGGCGCGTGAACGCGTTTGGCGTGGCCGAGCCGATCGTGCAAACGAATAAATCTAACGATCGCTGGCGCATCATCGTTGAGTTGGCTGGCGTGAACGATGTCAGTCAGGCAATTCGCATGATCGGCGAGACGCCGATCCTTGAGTTCAAGGAGGAGAATCCGGCGGATACCATCCCGCTCACCGCCGAGCAGCAGAAAGAACTCGAAAAGAAGAATGCGGATCTCAAAAAACAGGCCGGCGAAGCCCTCCGGAAGGCGCTGTTGAATCCAAGCGACGACGCGCTCGCATGGACGAAGCTCGGTCTTGTCGGCGAGAGCCAGCAGCCGGAGCTTTGGAAATGGGCTGAAGCGCACCGCGGAGCAAAACTCTCCAGCTCGCTTGTTGAAGACCAGGGCGGCTGGAGCGTCCTGCGCGTCAATGCGCGCGATGCGGCCTCTAAAGAAGTGCGTGCCAGCCATATTTTGATTTGCTGGGAGGGCGCTCAGGGGTGCGCCGAACCGTTGACGAAAGAGCAAGCTTTGGAGCGGATAACCGCCCTGCGCGGAGAGGTTACATCCAAGAACTTCGGCGAAAAAGCCAAAGCGAATTCGACCGACGGTTCAGCACAGTCGAACTCGGGCGATCTCGGCTGGTTTGCCGAAGGGCAGATGGTGAAGGAGTTTCAAGATGCGGCTTTTGCCCTCAAGACCGGGGAGATCTCTCAGCCTGTCGAGTCGCCCTTCGGTTACCATTTGATCTATAAAGCGGGAGAACGCCCCTTGGTTCGCTACGACCTTGATAGGATTTTCGTCCAAAAAGCGACGGCGGCCGACGTTGCGCCCCCAGCTGATCCATGGAAAAACACCGGATTGTCCGGAAAACATGTTCAACGCGCTCAGGTGCAATTCGACCAGACGGTCAACCGCCCGCAGGTACTTCTGACATTCAACGAAGAAGGAAAGAAGTTTTTTTCTGAACTGACGAAGCGCAGCGTTGGAAAACTGATCGCGATCTATCTTGATGGTGAAGCGATTTCGATCCCGCGCGTCCAGCAGGAGATTTCGGATGGCAACGCCGTGATCTCCGGAAGCTTTGACGTGAAAGAAGCAAAGCTGCTTTCTCAACGCCTGAACGCGGGAGCGCTGCCCGTTCCGATCAAGCTGCTCTCGCAGCAGACGATCGGAGCCTCGCTCGGCCAGGACTCCCTGGCGAAAAGCCTGCATGCCGGCATGATCGGTTTCCTGATCGTTGTCGCGTTCATGACGTTCTACTACCGCCTACCTGGCCTGATCGCATCGCTGGCGCTCTTGATGCATACCGGATTCAGCTTGGCGATCTTCAAGCTGTTCGGCATTACGCTGACTCTGTCCGGGATCGCCGGCGTGATCTTGTCGATCGGTATGGCCGTGGACGCCAACATCCTCATTTTCGAGCGCATGAAAGAAGAGTTGCGGAACGGACGCCCGCTTGATTCGGCCATTTCCGAAGGCTTCAAGCGCGCCTGGACGTCGATCTACGATTCAAACATCTCCTCGCTGATCACGTGCGCCATCCTTTATACGTTCACGTCGAGCTCCGTGCGCGGCTTCGCTGTCACGCTCGCGCTCGGCATCTTGATCTCCATGTTCTCCGCAATCACCGTGACGCGAACGCTGCTTCGCTTGATCGCGCCGTGGACTACCAAATATCACTGGCTGTTCAAGTAATATGCTGCGCATTACGCATTACCGCCGGGTCTACTATACGATCTCCGCGCTTCTTACCGGACTTTCTTTCGTTGCCTGGCTCATTTGGGGTCTTAAACCCGGCATTGATTTTACCGGAGGCTCGTTGCTCGAGATTGAATTCTCGCACAACCGCCCCCCGGTCGAAAACCTCGTTGAAACGGCAAAAAACGAGGTTGAAAGCGAGGAGCTCACGGCTCAGCCCCTCGGCACGAACGGCATGGTTCTCAGGATGCCGCCAATCGAGGAAGATGTGCATCAGAAACTGCTTTCTGGACTCAAAAGCGCGTACGAGAAGAACGGAACCGTTGTTGCGGAGAAACGCTTTGAGTCGATCGGTCCGCTGATCGGCGAAGAGCTTCGTAAGAAGACGATCTATGCGGTCGTTGGCGCCATTATGGCGATCATGTTGTACATCACGTATGCCTTCCGCAAGGTTTCCCACCCCGTGGCTTCTTGGAAATACGGCGCTTGCACCGTCGTGGCGCTGGCTCATGACGTGGTGATCCCAGTCGGCGTTTTCTCCGTTCTCGGACATTTTTACGGCGTCGAAGTCGGCGCGTGGGTCGTGACGGCGCTTCTGACCGTTCTCGGCTTCTCGGTACACGATACCATCGTCGTTTTCGATCGCGTTCGCGAGAACCTTTCGAACGGGCGGAACCAAGGATTCGAGGAGGTTGTTAACGTGAGCTTGAACGAAACTCTCGGACGTTCGATCAATACCTCGCTCACGGTGCTCTTCGTGCTGTTCTCCGCGTATTTCCTTGGCGGCGAATCCATCCGCAATTTCATCTTGACGATGATTATTGGCATCTCCGTAGGCGTCTACTCCTCGATCTTCTTGGGAAGCCCCCTTTTGGTCAGCTGGAACCTACGCGATTCTAGGAAAGTCCGGTAAATGGCGGGAGCGCCTTTTATCGGACGGGAAAATATGCTACGCTACCTGCAGATCACGGTAGCGTAGTTTTTTCTTGTACATGCCTCAGATCGTCTTGGACCTGTCTCCGTTCTACGCGCTCTTGGACCAAACTCCTCTCCAGATTTCCTGGACGTTTTTCACGTATGGGGGCTGGATCCCTTTTGCGTGGATTCTCTGGTACGGCCTTTCGGAAATATGGCTTGCGTCGCGGCAAGAGAAGTATGCAGGCACGATCAATTACGTGCTGCTGAGCGTCAATATTCCGAGGATGAACGAACAAACGCCGAAAGCCGCAGAGCACATCTTCTCGCATCTCGCAGGAACCTTTTCTTCCCCGAACTTCAAGGAAAAATGGCTGGTGGGAAAGTTTACCCCCGGTTTTTCTTTCGAGTACGCATCCGTCGATGGATACACGCAATTCATCATCCGAAGCCCGATCCAGTTTCGAGACTTGATTGAGGCCTCGGTTTTTTCCCAGTATCCGGATGCGGAGATTAGCGAAATCGCCGATTATACGAAGGCCGTGCCCCTTAAGCATCCCGATCCGGAATGGGATTGCTGGGGGACGGAATTTACGCTAGCGAAGCCGTATGCGATCCCGCTTCGCACGTACACCGAATTTGAGCATACGCTCTC
>CAYMBC010000040.1:0-8682 GCA_964388605.1 uncultured Gammaproteobacteria bacterium | reverse complement strand
GGATGCCATCAGCGCCGAAGAGCTGGCGAAATTGGACGCGCCGGAGAAAACGTACCAAGGAATCATTTTAGAGAAGTTCAAGGAGAAAGACCTTCCCACTTCGCTTGACCTGACATTGAAAGTCGGCGCGCAAGTCATGCTTCTGAACAACGATCCGCAAAAGCGCTGGATCAACGGCGATATCGTGGAAGTCATCCGCACGGAAGATTCGTATATCAGGGTCCGGTTTGACGACGGCACGTATGCCGACGTCGGCCCGAATAAATGGGAGTCGGTCCAGTTTTCGTTCGACGAGGAGAAAAAGAGCGTGCTGCCGGAGGTGACGGGATCGTTCAGCCAGCTGCCCGTGAAACTCGCTTGGGCGATCACGATCCATAAAAGCCAGGGCCAGACATTCAGCAACGTGCATATCGATTTCGGTTCAGGCGCCTTCGCCGCCGGGCAAGCCTACGTGGCGCTCAGCCGCAGCCGGACGCTGGGCGGCATCGTGCTGGCGCGGCCCGTGCGCCCGCGCGATATCTTTGCCGATGAGCGCATCAAGGCGTTCATGGACGCGAATCCGGCAGCTTGACGGGGACGCGTTTTTAGGCCATGATGATCCGCTATGACGCAGAACTTCACGCTGCAACACAAGGACAAGCACTCGCGCGCCCGCGCGGGCGTTTTGCATACCGATCACGGCGACGTGGAAACGCCGGTCTTCATGCCGGTCGGTACGCAGGCGACGGTCAAGGCGCTCGACGCGGCGGATATGGAAATGCTGGGCGCGCAGATCATCTTGAACAATACCTACCATTTGCATTTGCGGCCGGGGGAGGACGTCGTGAAAAACCTCGGAGGAGCGCATGCGTTTCAAAACTGGAACCGCGCCATTTTGACGGACTCCGGCGGCTACCAGGTGTTTTCGCTTGGCGTGAAAAAAGCCGCGCACGGGAACTTGGTGAACATCGACGAAGACGGTGTTACTTTCAAGTCGCACCTCGACGGTTCCTCGCACCGCTTCACCCCGGAAGAGGCGATCAAGATCCAGCAGAAGCTCGGCGCGGACGTCATCATGGCGTTCGATCAGTGCACCTCCGACAGCGCCTCCGAACCCGAAGCGCGCGCCGCCATGGAACGCACGCACCGCTGGGCCGACCGCTGCCTTGCGGCGTTCGCCGATAAAAAAGACGCGCCTGCCTTCAAGCAGCAGTTATTCGGCATTGTGCAAGGCGGCGTGCACAAGAAATTGCGCCGCGCTTCGGCGGAGTTCATCGCTTCGCGCGCCTTCGACGGCTTCGCGATCGGCGGCGAATCGGTCGGCTACAACATGGAAAAGACGCGCGAGATCCTTTCGTGGATCGAGGACATCATGCCGGAGGACGCGGCGCGCTACACGATGGGCGTCGGCCTCTCTCCGGAAGACCTGTTCGATGTGGTCGAAGGTGGCGCCGACATGTTCGATTGCGTTTCTCCTACGCGCGTGGCGCGAAACGGCGCGCTTTTCAATCGCAAAGCGGGACGCGCGAAAAAGTACCGCATCGAAATCGGCAACAAGGTACATGAGCAATCCACGCTCCCGATCGATGAAGAATGCGCTTGCTTCACGTGCAAAAACTACACGCGCGCCTATTTGCGCCACCTGTTCCTTGCTGATGAGCTGGCCTACTTCCGCCTCGGCACCATCCATAACCTGCACTTCCTTTTGAATTTGATGCGCGAGATGCGCAAAGCGATCATGGATGACCGGTTCCTGGCTTTCAAGAACGGGTGGATTACGCCATAAAAAAGAGCCGGGGCTAATTAGCGCCGGCGTGTTTCTCGAGAGAGTCACGAAAGTACCTTCCTCCCAGGTGCTCCGCATCGTCGCGAGGAAGGCCGGGGTCGTGAGCGAAGAGGCTGCTGACGTGCCCATTGGCCGATTTTGCGACGAGGAGCAAACACACCGTCGCAAAGATGGGGCGGGAGATCTCGGAAGGTGTTTTTGTGGTGCCTTCAGGCTTTTCCGCCAGGAGATCGAGCGCTGATCGGATATCCACGGTCGTGATGCCCGTGCTTTTGTCGTCGGGGCGCCCTACATGGTAGTCGATCTCCACGCACCGCCATTCCTTGTCGTATCGTCCGAGAATGAGAACGTGGTACCACGTTGACTCGACACGGTTCGGATCATCAACAGGAAGTGTGCGAACCACGAGCTTGCCCTGCAGCAGTTCTTCCAGCGTCCAAACGGCGACCTGTTGGTCCCGTTCATCCGCAAGGTACGGAAATCTTTCCAGAAGGTTGCCCAGGTGGGCTTTTTGGCTCGGTGTCACGTGAACTCCTTTTGTGGGGAGGGTCGTTGACGGGAGGGTATATGATTCGAACGCTTTTGTCAAGACCGGCGCTGCTCGGTCCGCGGCGGTTGAAACGCGGGTTACACGATCAGCATCGCGTCTCCGTAGCTGTAGAAACGGTATTTTTTCCCGACGGCTTCTCGATACGCTTTCAAAATATTTTCGCGACCGGCAAGGGCGGAAACGAGAACAAGCAACGTCGACTTGGGAAGGTGGAAATTCGTCAGGAGAGCGTCGATGACGAGGAATGTGAAGCCAGGACGGATGAAAATGTCCACGTCTCCGTGCCAGGCGCACAGCTCGCCTCCGCAACGCGCGGCCGCGCCCTCAAGCGCCCGGGCGGTCGTGGTGCCGACGGCGATGATGCGCCGTTTTTCGATTTTCGCCTTCAGGATTCCCTTGACGGTGGCTTGCGGGATTTCCACCCATTCCGCGTGCATGCGATGCTCGTCGAGATCCTCTCCCCGGATCGGCAAGAACGTGCCGAGCCCGACGTGGAGCGTGACCTCCAAAAACGTCACGCCTTTCTTTTTCAGCTTCGTGATTAGCGCCTTCGTGAGGTGGAAACCCGCCGTCGGGGCCGCCACGGAACCGACGTTTTTAGCGTAGGTGGTTTGGTATTCGGATGCCCGCGGCGGGCGCGTGATGTACGGCGGCAAGGGAACCTCGCCGTTGTTGTCGGCCAGCTTGATAACCGCGTCTTTCTTCAGGCCGAAATCGACGAGGATCGAGCCGTCTTCGTCTTTGCATTCGACCGTTGCGGCAAAGCCGCGCGCGATCGTGATTTTCGAGCCGATCCGCAGTTTTTTTCCGGGTCGCGCGAGCGCCCGCCAACGGGCTCCCTCCGGACGGACGAGAAAAAGCTCGACGGCCGTCTTGCTGGGATCGTCCAGCGTTCCCGCGAGGCGCGCTTTGAAAACCTTGCTCACGTTCACGACGAGCACGTCTCCGGCTTTCAAGAAGTCCGGAAGGTCGCGCACGCGCGCGTGTTTCGACGCGCCGCCGTCGCGTTCAAGGACGAAAAGCCGGGCGGATTCCCTCGGCGAGGCCGGTTTCTGGGCGATCAAGGCTTCGGGAAGTTCGTACGAAAACTCGGAAGCGCGCATAGGCGGTCAGTGTAGCAAATCCCATAAAACACCGCGAGGAAACGAAGAAACCTCATTCGTTTGTCCGGCTTTGGAAGGGGACTCTCGATGGTTGACAGGATCAGGTTTTTGTGCAATGATCGCTGCAACGCAGTACCTTTACGGCTTGTCGAATGACGCTCCATTCCGGAGTGTCGCAAGACGGGCCACAGCGCCGAAGGAGCGCATCGTGCCGATGAAGATCACCGATGCTGAGAAGGCCGCCCAACTGGTTAGCAAGACCGTCGATCTCGACGCCAACCCGTTCGTCCCCAAGGGCTGGTCCGTCGAGGATCACCGGAAGGGCGGGATGCTCGACTTCGATACGGCGAAGATTGCCCTCTACCTCTCGGAGGGTCAGAAGGGTGACAAGCGGATCTCGGGCAACCAGCTCCGCGAGGAGCTGAAGGCCCGGCCGGTCTACAACGCCAACCTCCTGGACTGGTACCTCCGCAAGGAGAACCAGCGCCTCATTCCGGAGTCTTGGAAGAAACAGTACGTCTTCTTCTGGGGGACCATCTACCGCAGCATGGACGGCAACCCGTGCGTGCGCTACCTCCGCTGGTGCGGCGACGGCTGGGGCTGGGGCTGCCGCTCGCTCGACTTCTGCTGGCGCTCCGGCAGCCCGGCCGCGGTGCCCGCGAGTTAGCGCATAGCGCTCGTCAGCCCTTTGTCCACGACCCTTGGTCTTGGCTCTCCCGCACCTGCGTGGAGGGTCAATTTTTTGAAGCGGAGAGTCGGTTCTAGCCGGGCTCTCGCGGAAAGGTAGGGGTTCGCGAGATACCCTTCCGCACCGCCCCTTTTTCTTCTATGCTGTCCACGCTATGCCTGAACTTCCCGAAGTCGAAACCCTGCGTCGACAAATGGAACAAGCCCTTTTGGACCGCTCGATCACGAGCGTGGAGGTTCGTTTTGGCCGGAAGATTTTTCCTTCTCCCGCTGTGCTCGTCCGAGCCGCTTCGGGCGCGAAATTCCAATCATTCGGACGCCGCGCGAAACTCTTGCTTGCGCATCTTTCGAACGGTTGGACGATCGTCACGCATTTGAAAATGACCGGCTCGTACCTTCTCAAGAAGGAGGGGGAGACGCCGACGAAGCATGCGCATGTCATCTTCCATTTGGATAAGAGGGAGCAGCTTTGGTTCGAAGACGTGCGCAAGTTCGGATTTTTACGGATCGTCAAGACGCCCGATCTTGAACGGGAGGTTTTTAAAAAGGAAGGATACGGCCCGGAGCCTCTTGAACGCGGCTTTACGTTCGAGGCGTTCACGGCGCGCGCATTGTCGCGTCCTCGCAAAAAAATCAAGCCGCTCTTGCTCGATCAACGCTGCATCGCCGGCATCGGCAACATTTATGCCGACGAGGCGTGCTGGTACGCCAGCGTGCATCCCGAACGCACGGTCGATGCGCTCTCGAAGCAGGAACTCAAGGGCGTCTATGAAGGCGTCCTCAAGGCGTTGCGGGCTTCAGTAAAGCGGCTCGGCACCTCCTCGGACAACTATCGCGATCTGTACGGCAAGAAAGGCGGAAACGCGCCCTGCTTGTGGGTCTACAATCGGGTAAACGAGCCGTGCCGTCGATGCGGCGCTTCGATCATAAAAATCTGGGTGTCGAGCCGTGGAACGCATGTTTGTCCCGTATGCCAAAAGAGCCCGAAGTCCGCGAGGTGATAGAAACGCTCAAGCGCGATTTCCCTGGCAAGGGCGCAGTCGAGCTCGATCGTCCCGAAGACGTCCTTCTGGCGACGGTCTTGTCCGCGCGGACGCGCGACGAGCAGGTGCTCAAGGCGTATCCGAAGCTGCGCCGGCGTTTTCCCACGCTCGCTCTTTTGCGCGACGCTTCGATCGCGGATATCGCCGAGACGATCAAGGGTATCGGCTTGTTCCGCGCCAAGGCAAAGTCCGTGCAAGGGATCGCTGAAGCGCTGCTCGGCAGGCACGGCGGACGCGTGCCGGAGACGATGGAGGCGTTGCTCGCGCTCCCGGGCGTCGGTCGGAAAACGGCGAACTGCGTTTTGTGTTATGCTTTCAAAAAGCCGGCGATTGCCGTCGACACGCACGTGCATCGTATCGCAAACAGGCTTGGCTGGACCCGGACGCGCGATTCCGTTACGACGGAACGCGCCCTCGTTTCCTTGATTCCAAAGGATCTCTGGCTTCACGTGAACCGGGTCTTTGTCCAATTCGGCCGCGCTGTGTGTCTGCCGAGGCGCCCCCGCTGCAGGGCGTGTCCGATTAAAAAGTTCTGCCGATATTCTTACAAGACACCCGCACCATCATGAACGCGAAAGGTTTCACGCTCATCGAACTCCTGATCACGACGACCATTATCGGCCTGCTTTCGGTGGCCGGTACCGCAACGTACCAATTCGTCCGGGTGAGCGCTCGCGACGCCCGTCGGGTTTCCGATATCCGCACGATCCGGAACGCGATCGAGCTGTTTTTCGAGCAGAACGGGCAGTACCCGGTCGCTCCGCCTGACGGCATCGTGCTTGGCTCCGAACAGGGAAAAATGATCTCTGATGCCGGCATCACGCCGCGCGGCGGCGAGCGCGGCCTCCTGTATCTTCAAGAGGTGCCGTTCAACGTGTTGCCGCACGGTCTCCCGTACGTATACCGATCAAAAACGCGCGAAGGTGACATTTGCAGCAGCGGCAAATGCCCGAGTTACGAGGTGTCTTTCGCGCTGGAAGCCCCGACCGGTTCATTGGCGATGGGGCCGCATTTGTTGACGGACGAAGGGATTGAAGGCGAGGAGAGCGGAAGCAGCGGCATGTCCAGGTTCGCGGCGTTTGTCACGTATTTGCCCTCGAAAGAGGAAGTGGAAGCGGCATTCGGTTCGGCCGAAGAACTCGCGGTTTTGGCAGCCGAAACGGCGGCTCGGGAAGATGTGCGGCAGGCGAACGAACGCATAATCGTCCCCGCCTCTCTCGTGTCCGCCTTCGCGAGCGTCAGCGCGGCGGCCGCCTCGGCCGTGCCGCTGGGAAACACCGGGCGCTTGCTGATGCTGCTCTTCGCGCAGCCCCTGCTGTTTATCTCGCGGCGCAAGCGGGAGCGCTGGGGCGTCGTGTATCATGCCGGAACGAAAGTGCCGATCGATCTCGCGACCGTGCGCTTGATCGACGCGAAAACGAACCACGTCGTTTCGACGAAAGTGACCGATAAGGACGGGCGTTTCGCGTTTACTCCGAAAGCCGGCGAATACCGCTTGGAGGTCGTCAAGCCCGGTTTCATCTTTCCGTCGACGGCGCTTCAAGAAACGGGCGATGACGGCATGTATGCCGACATTTACCACGGAACGCTGCTTCGCGTTCCGAACGGAGGCCTGACGCTTTCCGTCAATGTGCCGCTCGACCCGAAAAACGATCCGTTGATGGAAGCGCATGAACTGCTCTCTCAGCAAAACAAGAAGGCGCTGCGCAAGATCGCCGCATCGGCCGGCCCTGTTCTCGGCGCGCTGGCGCTCGTGATTTCGCCTTCGTACAAGCTCTTGGCCATATTCCTGCTTCAAGTCTTTTTGTATCAGGTGTTCAAGCGCTTTTCGGAGCCGAGGCAGCCGAAATCATACGGCGTGCTGCATGATCTGGACACGCGCCGTCCGATCGCCGGTGCCGTCGTCCGCGTCTTGTCGCTGCCTTATCACAAGGTTCTTGAAACCCGCTTGACCGACAACCAGGGGAGATATGCGTTCAACGTGGGGGCGGGAGTTTATTACCTTACGGCGATCAAGCCTGGATACGAGAAAACCGAAACCGATCAAATCGATTTCAGCAAGAACGAGAAACCGGCTTGGATTGCCTCGGATCTGCCCATGCGAAAAATCGCCGAGCGGCTGGATTCTTCATCCGCGTTACGCTAAGATTATCCCATGACACTCATTTGGATCGTAGCGGCCAGCACGCTTTCAGGCCTCATCGCCCTGTTTCTCGCTATTTTGCTGTATAAGGGCAGGTTGTGGTCGCACGAGCGCTCCCATGATTTTTTGAGCTTCGCCGCCGGAACGCTGTTGACGGTCGCCTTCCTAGACCTGCTTCCGGAAGCCATCGAAACCTTCGAGGAAATTTCCGGCGAGCATGCGGTCGACGGAGCCGTTCTCGCCATCCTCGGAGGGTTCCTGCTGTTTTTCATCATTGAAAAGCTTCTTTTTTGGTATCACTGCCACGAAGAGCATTGCGACGTGCACACGTCTTCGACGATGGTGCTTGTCGGAGACACATTGCATAATTTCCTCGACGGCATCGCGATCGCGGTTTCGTTTCTCGTGAGCCCGGTCGTGGGAATCACGACGACGATCGCGGTTTTCCTGCACGAGATCCCGCAGGAGGTCGCCGATTTCAGCGTCCTGTTGTCGAGCGGCATGAAACCGTCCCGAGCCATCGCCTTCAATGCTTTTTCGGCGCTTGCGAGCATTGCCGGAGGCCTGCTCGGCTATTTCTTCTCGATGCAAGTCGCCGGGGCGCTTCCCGCCCTGCTGGGTTTTGCCTCGGGGGGGTTGATCTACATCGCCGCATCCGACCTTGTCCCGGAAATTCATAAAGAACGGCGACGCTCCTTGATGGTGCGTCAATCGGCGTTTTTCCTTCTGGGGTGCGCGATCATTTTCTCCATGACCCGTTTTTTGGCTCACGGATGAATCTCGATGTTTCCATTTTCCGCGCGTTGAACGGATGGGCCGGGCGCGATGTTGTCGCTGACTCGGTGTTTATTTTCGGGGCCAAATGGCTGATCGTCGTCATGGGAGCCCTTGTCGCCGCATACGTCGTGGTCGCGTGGAAAACTTCGGAAGTTGAAAGCCGCATCGAGCATGCCTGGCACGTCGTCGTTGGATTCGTCTTGGCTTTCGCGACAGAAAGACTGATCGGATTTCTTTGGTTTCGGCCAAGGCCCTTTGTCGCGTTGCCGGATGCGGTTCGCCTGATCGAAAAAGCGGCTGCCGAAAAATCGTTTCCTTCCAGCCACGCGACCGCTTCGTTCGCGCTGGCCTTCGGCCTCCTGCTCCATAACCGGAAGTGGGGGATCGCGCTGTGCGTGTTGGCGGCGTGGGTGAGCCTCTCGCGAGTATTTGTCGGCGTGCACTACCCCTCGGACCTGATCGCCGGTGCCGTCGTCGCCGCAGCCGCGGCGTTCGCGACGCGTCCTATCGCCAAAACGATTGAACCGTACCTTGAACTCCTCCCCGTCTTGCGCAAATATACGAGGAAAAAACTATGAGCCTGTACGCCATTCTTCTGGCTGGCGGCAGCGGCA
>CAYMBC010000039.1:0-8898 GCA_964388605.1 uncultured Gammaproteobacteria bacterium | reverse complement strand
GCTCGTTCATCTGACCGTAAACCAGGGCGACCTTGTCGAGAACGTTGGAGTCCTTCATCTCGTGGTAGAAGTCGTTACCCTCACGAGTACGCTCACCCACACCGGCGAACACGGAATAACCGCTGTGCTCGATGGCGATGTTACGGATCAGTTCCATCATGTTTACGGTTTTGCCTACACCGGCACCACCGAACAGACCGACTTTACCGCCCTTGGCGAACGGGCAAACCAGGTCGATAACCTTGATGCCGGTTTCGAAAATTTCGGCTTTGGTGGACTGCTCGTCGAACGACGGAGCGGAGCGATGGATCGCCCAGCGCTGCTTCGTGGCGACCGCTTTGCCGCCGTCGATCGGCTCGCCGATGACGTCGAACATGCGGCCGAGCGTTTCCTTGCCGACCGGGACGGAAATCGGGGCACCTGTCGAGACGACATCGAGGCCGCGCTGGAGCGCGTCCGTCGTCTGCATGGCGACTGCGCGGACGCGGTTGCTGCCGACGTGTGCTTGGACTTCAAGGACGACGCGGTGTCCGTCGGCGGCTTTGGTTTCGAGCGCAGTCAAAATCGCCGGGAGCTCGCTTTCGAACTCGACGTCCACGACCGGGCCGATGACTTGTACGATTTTTCCATTCATAGGTTTCATGCGTTCGCGAGCGCGGCGCGCCCGGCGGAGATTTCCGCGATTTCCTGCGTGATGCCGGCTTGGCGGGCTTGGTTAAAGGTGAGGCGCAGATCATCGATCATGTCGGTAGCGGCGTCGGTCGCGTTTTTCATGGCAAGCATGCGCGCCGAGTGTTCCGAAGCGAGCGATTCGAGCACGGCCTGATAGAGCTGAGCTTCGGCGATCCTCGGAAGCAGCGCGTCGAGCACGCCGCGGGGGTTCGGCTCGAACAGGTACTCCCCTGCCATCTTGTCGTTCGCTCCCGCCTCGTGATGTCCGTGCACCTCGCCGAGCTCGGAATCTTTCCTGAGCGGCAGGAGCGTTTTGACACGCGGTTTTTGCAAGATGGAAGAAACGAAGTCGGTGTAGATCACGACGATTTCCTCGTATGTTCCGTCCGTGAAACCGTTCCGGAGCAGGCGCGCGATCGGGCGGACCTTCAAGGCGGCAGGCGCGCCGCCGGAGACGACATCGCTGAAAGCGGCTTTAAGCGGAAGACTCCTGCGCCGGATCCACTGCTCGCCGCGGCGGCCGACGGCGATGAAGTCGACCTGTTCGATGCCGCGCGACCGGACGAGTTCCGCAGCCGTCTTCAGCACTTGAGCATTGAAGCCTCCGCAGAGCCCGCGGTCAGAGGTGATGAGCACTGCCAGGACGCGTCCTCCGGCCTCGGGCTCTCGCATGAGCGGATGCGGTTCCTCGCCTTTGGCTTCAAGGCGCGTCGCGAGGCTCCAAGCCATCTTCGCGTAGGGACGCGAAGCGAGCACGGCCTGGACGGCCTTGCGCATCTTCGAAGCGCTCACCAGCTCCATGGCTTTGGTGATCTTCTTCGTGTTGACGACGGATTTGATCCGCCGATTGATGGCTTTTGAGTTGATGGCCATATGAGGTTCTCGACTTCGCTGCGTTTCGCTCGAACACGATGCGTTAACGGTGTTCTCTCGTTTCTTCTTCGAGCGAGCGGAGCGAGTCGAGAAGCTGTGTCGTTATGCGCCCAGCGTTTTCTTATATTCCGCGATCGCTTCCTTGAGCTCGGCTTCGATCTCAGGCTCGAGCGCCTTCTTCTCGCGCATCGCTTCCATCATCTTGGAGCGCGAAGCCTTGAGGTAGCGGTGGAAGCCATCTTCCCAAGCGCGTACGGCGTCGATCGCGACGTCGTCGATCAGGCCGTTCGTCACGGCGTAGATGATCGCGGCCTGGTGCTCGAACGGCATCGGCTGGTATTGCGGCTGTTTCAGGATTTCGACGGTGCGGCGTCCGCGCTCGATCTGCTTGCGCGTGGTGTCGTCCAAATCAGAGGCGAACTGCGCGAAGGCTTCCAGTTCGCGGAACTGGGCGAGGTCGAGGCGCAGGCGTCCGGCGACTTTCTTCATGACCTTCGTTTGCGCGGCGCCGCCGACGCGGGAGACCGACAAACCGACGTTCACGGCCGGGCGGATGCCGCGGTAGAACAGGTCGGATTCGAGATAAATTTGGCCGTCGGTGATCGAGATGACGTTCGTCGGAATGTAGGCCGAGACGTCGCCAGCTTGCGTTTCGATGATCGGCAGCGCCGTCATCGACCCCCCTCCATGTTCTTTGTTGCGGCGGCAGGCGCGTTCGAGCAGGCGGGAGTGGAGATAGAAGACGTCGCCCGGATACGCTTCTCGGCCAGGCGGGCGGCGGAGAATCAGGGAGATTTGGCGGTAGGCCCAAGCATGCTTGGAAAGGTCGTCGTAGACGACGAGCGCGTCCCTGCCTTGGTCCATGAAGAATTCGCCGATCGTGGCGCCTGCGTACGGCGCGAGGTACGAAAGCGAAGCTGGGTCGGAGGCACCCGCTACCACGAGGATCGTGTACTCCATGGCACCTGCTTCTTCGAGCTTGGCTTTGATGCGCGCGATTTTCGATTCCTTCTGGCCGATCGCGACGTAGATGCAAAGGACGCCCGCCCCCTTCTGATTAATGATCGTATCGACGCCGATCGCGGTTTTTCCGGTCTGGCGGTCTCCGATGATCAGCTCGCCCTGGCCGCGGCCGATCGGTACCATGGCGTCAATGGCCTTGATACCGGTCTGGAGAGGAACCGAACCCGGCTCGCGCGTGACGACGCCCGGAGCGACTTTTTCAATCGGATACGGCTTGCCGCCTTTGATAACGCCTTTGCCGTCGAGCGGACGGCCGAGCGGGTCGACGACGCGGCCGATGAAGGCGTCGGAAACGTTGATCGATAAAATCTTTCCGGTCGAGCGGACGATGTCGCCTTCCTTCAAATGCTTGGCATCTCCCAAGACGATCGCTCCGACGGTTTCCTCTTCGAGGTTCAACGCCATTCCGTAGGTCGGCTCTTTGCCGTCCGGGCCGGGGAATTCAAGCATTTCCGAAGACATCGCTTCGGTCAGTCCGGTCATGCGAACGACGCCGTCGCCGGATTCGATGACCGTGCCGACCTTCTCGGCTTTGGAATCGACGGATGCGCCGGCAATCTCCTTCTTCAAGGTTTCGATGATGAAATCTTTCGTGGCCATATCAGATAAGTTGCTGTTTCAGGCGGTCAAGGCGCCCTTTGATGGAAGCGTCGAGCAGGATGTCGTCAAACCGGATGACGGCTCCGCCGATCAAGTCAGGCTCCGTCTTCCACCGCATATCGACGGCGGCGCCAAGCGTCTTTGCCAACGCCTTTTCCAAGCGTTCCTTATGATCTTCGGAGAGGGCTTCGGCCGAAGAGACAGAGACTTCCTTGGCGCCTTCCGCCTTGCGCGCTTCGCGCTCGAAAGCGTCGATGACGTTCGGTGCGAGATCGAGTTCGTGGCGCGAGGCGAGAAGCTCGACGAACCTTCCGATCGCGCGTTTCACGTCTTTTTCGGAAAGTCCTGCCGTCAAGCGATAGAGCGATTGCCCGTAGGTTCGTGCGGTCGTGGCCATATCAGCTCTTCAGGCGCTTTACCGCTTCTTCAAGCAGCGTTTTTTTCTGCTGCTCCGTCAAGACCGTGCCGAGCGCCTTTTTGGCGGCATCGACCGCGAGCTCGGCGAGCTCCGCGCGCGCGCTCTGGACCATTTTTTCCTTTTCGGATGCGAGCGTGTCTTTGCCTTGCTGGATCAAGCTTGCGAGTTCCTGCTGCGTCTTCGCTTTCGCTTCCGCATGGTGGGCATCAGCCTGCTTCTGCGCTTCTTCCAGGAGACGCTGAGCCTCGCGACGGGCAGCAAGGATTGCCTCCCCCGCTTCCCTCTCGGCACCCGACTTTGCGGAGGCGGCGGCGTCAGCATCGCGCAGGCCATTTTCGATTTTTGCCGTGCGCGCGTCGATGATCTTGAGAAGCGGCTTGTAAACCCACTTCCACATGACGAACAGCACCACGGCGAAGTTCGCGAGCTGGGCAACGAACAATTTCCAGTTGACGCCAAGAGAGCCAAGAACGGACTCCTTGGCGATGTCGGCGGCGGCGCCTACGAATTCGGGAGGGACGGGAGTAGACATAAGATATTCTGTGTTCAATCTGCCGTTTGTGCCCCCATTCCGGAGGCAACGAAGGAGCCCTCGTTGCTCGACATGGCAGGAACAACCGGCATCAGAACACGGATTACAGGGTAAAGACGACGACCAGCGAGTAAATGGCGATGGCTTCGGCGAAGGCAGCGCCCAAGAGCATCGGGACGAACAACTTGCCGGCGGATTCCGGGTTGCGGCCGATCGCTTCCATGGCTTTACCGACAAGGTGGCCGATCGCGAGAGCTGGAGCAATGCCGCCGATCGCCATGGTGGCGCCTTTGATGAGAACGGACATGGATTCTGCTTCCATAGAAAAGAGGTTGATCCTTCGGGTCGACGGGGTTGGCGGGATTAACGTCGCTGAACGGATCGGCTAAGAGTGAGGATCAGATACCGACTGGGAGGTCGGAAGCTGATGGCTTCCTCTTAGGAAGCGGCGTGGACGGGAGCGTGCGCCTTGGAACCTTCATGGCGCTCCTCTTCGTGGTCGCCATGCGGTTTCTCTGACAGGATCGTGAGATAGACCAAGGCGAGCATCGAAAAAACCGTCGCTTGAATGATCCCGACGATCAATTCGAGCGCCATGAACGGCAGAGGAACGACGTAGGAAACAAGAGAGTACATGACCGTGATCAGGACTTCTCCGGCAAAAATGTTGCCGAAAAGGCGCAGCGAGAGCGAGACGACTTTGGCGATTTCGGCGGACAGCTCGATCACGCCGACAAGCGCTTCGACGAGACCAACCATGATGTTGACGCCGCCTTTGCGCACGTTTTTGAAGATCGTGCCGATCGCGATGAATTTGTTCCAGTGCGCGAAAAAGCCCACGGTGATCATGCCGACGACGTGCGAAACGATGACGGTGAGGAGCGCCATCGCGAGCGTCAGATTCAAATCCGCGTTGGCTGGGCGGAAAATCGGGGCGTTTTCGAGTTCTCCGTGCAGCTCGATCGTGCGGGTGATGCTGCCGACGCCGGGGATCAAGCCCATCCAGTTGGACACGAGGATGAACAGGAACAGCGTGCCGATCAGCGGCAAAAATTTTTTTGATTTCTCGCGGCTCTGCGTGACCTGATCGACGTAGCCGAGCAGGAATTCAAGCAAGCCTTCGACCGCGGATTGAAAACGGTTCGGCTTGCCGCTCGTGAGCTTGGCACGCACGAGAGCCGCGAACAGCACGAAGAACCCGACGGCGATCCAAGCGTTGATCAGCGAGTTGGTGATCGGAAACGATCCAAGATGGAAAATCGGTTCAGCGGCGATCGGCGGGATGGTCATAACGATTCACGAGATGCTGATAGTCGGCTCCGTAGGCAGCGGCTTTCTTCTTAAGAATCGCTGCCGAGATCAGGAAAGCGAGAGCAAGGCAGGCGAGGAGCGCGCGCGGCTTCGTCCCCCAAGAATCGTCGATGTTCGTGCCGATCCAGGCGGCCGCCACGGCAGGGATAGCAAGGGTGGCGCCGAAATCGCCGACGATACGAAGTCCGAACAGGTAATAGGCTCGCAGTTCGTCGTTTTTCTCCATAGGGATAAGACGACCCCAGACTACAGGAGCGACAAAACGACGTCAACGGTGGGTAACTTCCTTGTGCTAATTTTAGCCAAGTAATGAAAAACAGCCGAACTCGGCTGTGTTACTCAGGAGAAAGAGCTTGAACCTCGCCGATCTCACGGACATCGTAGAGGATGTCCTCCGTCTTCCTTCCTCGGAGGCGCATCGAAAGCTCCAACCTCCCTTGGAGTTCGATAAACAGCGATCGGAAGTTCGGATCCTCGACGTTCGGTGGCCTCAAGCTCACCTTGAGTTTTTTGTCGGCGAGACTGAACCCGTACGCGCACATCGGCAGATTTCTGGCAAACCAAAGTGCAAATTCCCGTCGCAGGTTTTCCAAGAATAGGACGTCGTGTCTGCCCGGTTTCTCTTGACTCATCTCAAACCTCCTTTTGGGAAAATGCCGAGGAAAGGATTTTTTGTCAAGGCCTCATTTTTCGGAAAAGCCGCAGGGCGTTCCGTGTCGTCATCGCGGCGGTCTCCTCGAGAGAGAGATTGCGCAATTCCGCCAGTGTTTGGGCGACGATCTTCACGTTCCGCGGCGTATTGCGTTCTCCGCGGTGCGGGACGGGCGAGAGATACGGCGCGTCGGTTTCGACGACGATACGGTCCAGCGGAGCCCACGCCGCGACGTCGGTCAAAAGCTCCTTGCCGGCCGCGATGTCCGATTTCCTGGGCGGATACGTGATGGTTCCTCCGAAGGCCAGCATGAATCCGAGCGCCAGGTAGCGTTCGGCGTCGCGTTTCGTGCCGGTAAAACAGTGGATGACGCCGCGAATCGGCTCGCTTTCCTTGTATGCGCCCCAGACCTGTTCAATCAATACGATCTGATCTTCATGCGCGTCGCGGCAATGGATGACGACGGGCATATCGTTCGCGATCGCGAGGCGCGCACCGGCTTCGAATGCGGCCGACTCTTTTGCCTTCATGTCTTCGAAAGAAACGCCTTCGTACGCATAGTGGTAATCAAGGCCCATCTCCCCTACCGCCACGACTTTCGGATGTTTCAAAAGATTCCCGTAATATTCGGGATCGAACGTTTCGTGACGCGATTTGAACCGCACTTCGCCCTCGTCGTGATAGCCTTCAAAAAGATGGGAGGGGTGCAACCCGACCGTCGCCCAGACGCCGTCGTATTGTTCGGCGAGAGCGATGCCGTTCGCGCTCGTGTCTTTTTGCGTGCCGATCGTGACCATGTGCACGCCTTCGGACAGGCAAGAACGGACGACCTCATCCTTGTCGTCCTTGTAGGCGTTGAAATGCACGTGGCAGTGGGTGTCGATCAGCTTCATGTTTCAAAATCGGTAAAACGAGAGAAAAAAGTTACATCGCGGATTTCAAATGCCGAACGGCTTCCGGCAACAAAGGCGCTAAAAGGCCGAAGGCGCGCAGCAGCCAGATCCCGACGGTCGAAGCTGACAGTGCCTCGACAAAGCGTTCCGAAATCGGGTAGCGCGCGGCGATATAGAGCGCGCCGCCGACCAATAGAATACCCTCGACGAAACCGAGCAGTCCACCAAGGATCGCGTTAAACGTTTTCATGAATGGGATGACCGACGCAATCTTGAACAGCTTTTCGATCAGCCAGAAGACGATCCCGACTAGGCGGTTTACGAGGATCATGATCGCGAGGAATGCGACGGCACGGGCGAGATTGGCATTGCCGAAGAAGATCCCGCTCGCCGCTTCGCCCCAGGCTCCGTGGTAACGTCCGGCAACGAGCACGGAAAGCACCGTGCCAACGACCGCCCCCAGGGCGTGAACGAAACCGAACCACAAGCCTGCCAAAACGAAGGCGAATACGGAAAGAACCAGAAGGAGATCCAGGATCGTCATGATTTTTCACCCTTTCGTTTCGTTTTTTTGTAGTCTTCGTGGAGCTTCTTGAGCTCTTCAGGTTCGAAGACCGGAGAGAATTCAAATCCGGCTTTTTCGAGCGCTTCTCGAAAACCTGCAGGTGTTGCGAAGTTTCCGTCTTGTTTTTTGCCAGCTCCTTTCAAGACGTTGAGTATCGCCGGCATCGCTTTCGGATCAAGCGGGTTTTTTTGAGGATCAAAAACTTCCTTGTCTTCAGCCTTGATTGCTGCCGCATTTTCTGCTGTCGGAAGGGAATTGTTCAGTACCGTGTCCGCGAAAGCGATGTTTTCTGGAACTCCATCAGAGACCTCGGCCTTTCCGAGGGCGGCGAGCTGTTTCTCGTCGGGCGATTCCGAGACAATCTCTGCCTCGTCTACGCTCTCGCCACCTTTTCGCATGTTCGGTGTCAGGAGGATGGGATCCGCGTCCGTCCCCGAAGCCTCGCTTGCATTCTGTTCCTGAGTCTGAGGAGATCTCGCGGCTCGGTTCATCGTTTCCGCAAGATCAGCCATCGAAGCCGAATCGTCTATCCACTCGGCCACAACGCCGCCAACGGCGGCGATTTCATCCTTGATCGCTTCGCGATGGGACTCCACCTCAGCATCGGTGAGACGAGCAAGATCTTCAACCGAAAGGATTTTTTCCTTTACGATAAACGCCCGGAGTTCGGCTGTCGTTTTTGCAGCCTCGAGCTCCTTCAACCCATTTTCAGCAAGAAGCGTGTCCTTTTCCCAATCCGGAACGATTCGAGAACTCTCGGGTTCGAGAGGGGGTTTGCCCACGGACCTGAGGTTGGGAATCGGGGGCGTTTTCTTTGCGGAAAAAGGGCCGTCCAGCACCTCGATCTTCCCGTTTTCGTGCACGCGCAGCACCAAGCTGTTCGCAAATATCCGCAGAGAGGTTCCGTCAGCGTATTCGACTCGAATCTGATCAAGCCGTTCTTCGAACCGTACATCCCCTATTTGCCCGTGCTTGTCGTCGATTTGGCCGATCTTGTCCCTGTACCTCGCAAATAAGTCTGCCATTTCGCGCGCCCTTGGATCGCCTTTTTTGCGAAGTTCGTCAAAGACGCGAAGAGTCGCCGCGGCTTCCTCTTCGGGGTTTCTCCTGGAAGCGGGGCTTTCCTTTTCATTCGCTTTCTTTACGCGATCCGCTTCTTGTGCCACTGCGCCGTCTGCAGTGTCTTGGTAGATCTTTTTGATGGCTTCCAGCTGCTCGTCAAGTTTGTCGATTTCAGGCTTATTTTCGATACGCTCCATTGCCGAGCGAAAGGTATTTTTAACCCTGCTCCACCACGTTTTCGTCCCCTCGGCAAATGCTTCCGCCGCATCATCCACCTTGGCATCCATCACGGCCTTT
>CAYMBC010000038.1:0-9662 GCA_964388605.1 uncultured Gammaproteobacteria bacterium | reverse complement strand
CCGACGCCAAAACGGGAAGCAAGAAACGGTCCGCGGTCTCGACCGAAATGCCGAACAGGCGAGTGAGGGTCGTAACGAGCGCGTATTGACCGATGTAGTAGGGAGTTTTCGGCGTAACCTGACCCGTCGACGAGATCAGGGATTCGGCGGCTCTGTGAACAAACGGGTCGAAGCCGTACCCGACGGCGTAAACGATCGCGACCGGAGCAAGCAGCGTGAAAAGATGGATGGAGGCTGCGGCAAGCGTCAGATGCGGGTAGCGGCGCCGATAACTCAGGCCGATCAGGCAAAAGGTCGCAAGCGCGACCCAAAGGAAAAAAACCGGTGAAACGACTTCCCAAGGCGTGCGCAAGGCTTCTTCCGTGCGGGCACCGAGCAGCCATCTGAGCGCGGAAGCGTCCGCGCACACTACCAAGGCGAGCAGGAGGCCGGAGAGCGAATCTTCCGGAACGGATTTTTCAACCGCCAGTGCCGCCGCCGGAACTTGTCCGCGGCGAGCTTTCGATCCTAGGGGCGAGACGGCAAAGAGGAGCCATGGCAAGGTGATGAATAACCACGAGAGACCGATTGAATCGAGCTTGTACGCGTAATAGACCCCGGTTCCCATCGTGGCAAACAACGCGAAGGCTCCCAAGAGTCCGAAAAGGAGGCGGATCGCCGGTTCTTCTTCCGGAAAAGCAAGACGACCGGCGGTTTCTGCCGCGCCAAAAAGCAGCAGCGCGCCGCCGATCGGCAAGAGAAAGGCAAGGGTCGAGGAGGCTAGGCCGAGGGTTGCGAGCACTCCTCCTATCGAAGCAAGGATGGTAGAATGAAGCGGCTTCATGGTTTGATTGTAGCACAGGAAATGGAGACAAAAATCTATCTGCACGACCGCGTCCTGGCGGCAACGATCCTGAAAATCGTTCCGGCTTCAGTGCGGCCCAATCACGTTACCGTCTGCAGGTTGTTGTGCACGCCCTTCGTGCTTGTTTTGCTTGCCTACGGGCGCTACGAGCATGGAGTACCCCTCTTTCTCTTGCTCGCGTTTACGGACATGGTTGACGGGTCGCTTGCGAGGACCCGCGGACAGGTCACGCGTTGGGGGATATTGTGGGATCCTATCGCCGACAAGATTTTAATCGGTTCCGTCCTCGCCGTTCTCCTGTTTCGGAACTTCCCTCCCAGCATCTTTCTCCTCTTGCTCGCGATCGAGTCTTTGTTCTTGGCGGGAGGTTATCTGCGAAAACGGAAGGGGATCGTGACGGGCGCGAACTGGTGGGGCAAGTTCAAGATGCTCTGTCAGGTCGCTGCCGTCATGAGCTACCTGCTGTATATAGAATCGGGATCGACTTCTTTGCAAACCGGTTCTTATGGCTTATTCGGCCTTTCGATTATTCTCGCCCTTTGCAGCCTTCTCGCGCACGGTTTATGAAACGGCTTCGGATTTTTTTAGCAGTGGTCGCGCTTGTGTTTTTTTCTGTGACGGCATGGTACGGCCGTCCGGCTGGTCTTTGGAATTCTCCTGACGAAACAGCGAATGTTTTTTGGATCGAACGGGTGGCCGAAGGACGCTCCTTGGCCGTGCGGGACGTCATTGTCGGCCTCGGGTCCGGAGCGATTCATCCGCGCAGCATGGCTGTTGTCGGAGACGCGCTTGTTCCCGGCAGTTTTACCGGGATGATCATGCTCTACGGCGCGCTGCGGCTGCTGTTCAAGATCCCGATTTTCCTCCTGACCCCCTTGTTCACCGTCGCGGCCGGGGCGGCCTTTGCTGCGGCTGTCGGGAAGCTGTTTGATCGACGAACGGGCGTTGTCGCGGCACTGTTGTTCTTCCTGCACCCGGCCGTGCTGTATTACGCCTCACGAGGAGTGTTTCACAATGTGCTGTTCGTTGATCTCTTGATATTTTCCGCCGCGTGCTTTGCTGCGCAAAAAGGTCGCTTGAGCGATGCGTTTGGCGGCTTTGCGTTCGGTTGGGCGATCGCGACTCGAACGTCGGAAGCGGTTTGGGCCGTTCCGGCTTTCGCCCTTTTCCTGCCGTTGATCGCGCGATCCGAGCGCTGGAAACGGCTTGGATGGGCGGTGGCCGGTGCCGCGCTACCGATCTTTCTCCTATTGCAAGTGAACGCCGCTATCTACGGGTCGCCGTTCAAAACGGCGTATGTTTCCTCTCCGGCCGCAGAAGCCGGTGCCGCGCGCGAGGATTCCGCGGGATTTTCCAAGCCGATCCCGCGGCTTCCGTTCGGTTTTGATGCCAGGCGCGCCCTTGGAAACTCTTGGCGATACGGCCTGTCCTTGTTTTGGTGGCAGTCGATCGTCGCCGTCGGCGGCCTGTGCGCCTGGTTTGCAGCATGGAAAAAAGCGAGCGTTGTCCAGAAAACATACGCGAGCGCGACCGTCGCCGCCGCCGTTTGGCTGGCGGTGCTGTACGGCAGCTGGGCCATCTACGATCGGCTCGATGCTTCCCGCGTGACGATCGGAACCTCGTATGTCCGTTATTTCCTTCCTGCCTACGTGGCGATGCTGCCGTTCGGCGCATTCGGCCTCGTTCGGCTTTTCGAGAAGCAGAATCGCTCTTCGGCTGCGTTGCTGGTCTTGGCCGCAATTGCCGTCTTGACGCTTCGTGTCACGATTTTTTCTGGGGACGAAAGCTTGCGCGCCGTTCGGGCAACGCTCCTCCGGAACGCTTCGACATCCCGGTCGTTGTTAGAAGATGTTTTTCCGGAGAATGCCGTCGTGATGACGGAGCGTTTCGATAAGCTGCTCGTCCCCAGGATCATGCGTATCATTCCGGGCACGGATGCGCAGGCCTTTGCGGCCGCCGCGGTCGCGTACGGGTACGCGCCCGTTTATTGGTACGGTTTGACGCCTTCGACCCAGGAACGCTCCAGATTAGAGGAGCTTGTCCGGATGCAGGGGCTCGAATTTTACGAAACAGGCAGCCCGATTCCCGGAGAAACGGCGCTGCGTTTCGGGTATCCGGCTGGAAAAGAAAAGCGACAATGAACAGCGCCGTCCCTCAACTCCTGTATATCCGGCGCGTGCTGCGGCTCGTTTGGTTCGTGCTCGGGGTTTCCCTGCTTTTCCGGCTTTTTTGGCTCAATCTTCCTCCGAACGGCAAGATTCACGTGACAGCTAGGACGAATGAGTCGAATGGGTACCTCGGCGGTTTCACGCCACTGGATCGCGCGAAACCGGTCAAGGAAGGAGGCTTGTGGTATTCCGATGTTGTCAGCGAGCCTGCCTACTTGCATGTCGCCGCCCCCAGCCTCTACGAGCGTTTTCGCGTACGTTTGCGTTACAAGCTTGAGGGTCAGCCGTACGTCGCCCTCGGCGTCCGTACGGATATCTCCGGCTGGAACTTTGACATGAAGCCGATCGATCTCCCGATGCTTGACGCTTCCGATTGGAACGCGCGTCAGGACGGAAGCATGCGCATCTACGAACGACAGGCGTCAGCGCGTTCGGCCCGGGATATTCTCACTACAGGAACCCGTGTCGCCGTTCTTGGCGCCGAGCCTGTGCGTTGGGGATTAAAACTGCCGAAACGTTCGAACGAAAAGATGCTGGAGATTCCGTTGCACGAAACAGGCTCGCGATCGATCTACGTCTATGTGCAGGATGGCGCTTTCGAGATGTCGCTCGGCTTGCGCGGCTCGGAAAAAGCTGCTGCTCGAGTATCGCTCGTGCGAGAGGGTAAGACCCTTCTTTCGCGCGAGCATCGCGGAGACGGGGCGGTTGCGCTCATCTTGAGCGGCGCCGAGCCGGGTCTGTACCGCGTCGACCTCCAAGCCCCGTCCGATGTTTCGCTTATCGCTCTTGCGACGCGTCATTCGCGCCTCGCGCTTATCGATACGGCGGGAGAGCATCTTCATATCCCCGCCGGAGCGGTCGCTTTTGATCCGGAATTTCCCGTCGTGACGTGGGAATCAGATCTCGCGCAGGCGCCCTATGATACGATCATCGCCGACTATCGGCCGCCGCGGATAGATGCCGACGGCTGGCGCACGTCGGAGGCGCAGTTTGATTTTTCCTCTGCGGCCGTTTCTCACGGTCGCGTTCAAACGATCTTGTCGCTTCCGGCGATCAGAACTTCCGGCGGCAAAATGCGCATCGATCGCGTCGAGATTGATTACGAGCGCCCGCCCATCGACCCCGAAAAACTCCTCGATGTCTTGAAACGCTCGCTATGACGCCCTCCAGAACGGTTCTGTACCAAATGTCGGTCGATGCTTGGAGCGCCGGAACGGTCATGCTTGTCGCATGCTTGGCGCTTGAGTCGGTTGAACGTGGGTTTGTTTCAAGGCATTTGAACATCATATGGCTTGTTCTTTTCGTCTTTTCCGCTTCTTGCGCTGCTTTGTTGATGCAGCCGCCCGGAACGGTTTCCGAGGCGCGTCGAAACTCCTCGTCGCATGCAGCCACGGTGCTGCGCTTCGCCTTGCTGGCGCTGACACCGGCTGTTTGGGTATTCTTTCCGAGCGATGCGCGCTTTTTTTGGCGCGCAGCCGCTTCCGGAGGCGTGCTCCTCGCGGCGCTGGCTTCATGGGCGATTTTTTCAAAAAACGAATAAGTATGAATGAGTGCATCTTTTGCAAGATTGTCTCCGGGCAGATTCCTTCCGAAACCGTGCATGAGGATGACGAGGTCCTCGTTTTCTTGGATATCAAAGCGATCGCTCCAGGGCACATTCTTGTCATTCCAAAGACCCACGCGGACGATTTTTCCTCTGCGTCACGCGAGTCGATCACGGCTTCGATGCTGATTGCTCAGCGCATGGGGAGGGCGCTCATGCAGGCTTTGGGGGCGGGAGGATTCACTATCGGCGTCAATAACGGACGCGCGGCGGGTCAACTCGTCGATCATCTCCATGTCCACGTGATTCCGCGCTTCGAAGGGGATGGCCTTGAGCACTGGCCCGGCAAAACGTATCAAGATGGGGAAATGGCGAAGATTGGACAAAAATTGCGAGAAGCGCTACGTTGACCAGAACTTATGAAGATTCTCGTTACCGGCGGCGCCGGCTTTATCGGTTCCGCTTACATCCGCTTTTTGCTGAACTCCCGTCCCGAAGTCGATGTCGTCAATTTTGACAAACTGACGTACGCCGGAAATCTGGAGAACCTGAAAGGATATGACACGAATCCGCGTTATCGCTTCGTAAAAGGGGATATATGCGAAGCATCGGAGGTCGAAGCCGCGCTTGTGGGCGTTGAGGCGGTCGTGCATTTTGCCGCGGAATCGCATGTTGACCGTTCCGTGCTCGACCCGCGCGCGTTCTTTCGCACCAACGTGCTTGGTACCCAGGTGCTTCTTGAAGCGTGCCGCAAGGCGGGCGTCTCGCGGTTCCACCATGTTTCGACCGATGAAGTGTACGGCGATCTCGGGCTCGACGAACCCCGTGCGTTCTTCGAAACCGACAGGCTGAACCCCCGCTCCCCGTATGCGGCCTCGAAAGCCGGTTCGGATCACGCCGTCATGGCGTACGCGCATTCTTTTGGCATGCGCGCGACCATAAGCCGTTGCTGCAACAACTACGGCTCGCATCAGTTTCCAGAAAAGCTGATCCCGCTGTTTACGACCAATGCCCTCGAGGACAAGCCTCTGCCGCTTTTCCGAAGCAGCAAGAATTCCCGCGAATGGATTCATGCCGACGATCACAGCGCCGCCGTGGACGCCATTTTGCGCAACGGGGAAGCGGGCCAGATTTACAATATCGGAACCGGCGTCGAGCGGTCGATCGAGGAAATCACTTCCGTGATCCTTGAAACCTTGGGCAAGCCGGACTCGCTCAAAACGTACGTGCCGGATCGTCCCGGCCACGATCGACGGTATTTCATCGATTCCACCAAGATACGGACCGAACTCGGGTGGGAGCCGAAGATTCCTTTCGAGCAGGGTATCCGATCGACCATCTTCTGGTATCGCGACAATCCCGGGTGGTGGAGGCGGGTGAAAACGGGGGAGCATCAGAAGGACCGCGGAGCGCTAGACAAGTCGGAGCCTAAGGAAAATCTATGATTCCCACCAAAGTACTCATTTTTGGGCGCGGCCAGCTCGGGACGTTGTATCGCGATTTTTTTGCCTCGAAAGGATGCCATGTCGAGTCTCCCGTCGGCGATATCCGCGATGAAGCCTTCGTTTCCGGCGCCGTTTCGTCCTCGCAGCCGGATGTGATCGTTAATGCCGTCGCCAAGACCAATATCGATTGGTGCGAGATGAATATGCTGGAGGCTTTTCATGTCAACGTGCTCGGCGCTGACGTGATTGCGAAGGTGGCGGAAGAGCGCGGCGTCTATTTGCTGCATGTCTCAAGCGGGTGCGTCCAGGAAAGCCTTGCAGCCGACAGCGTTCGTACGGAGGACGACCCACCGCACCCTTTGTGCTATTACGCATGGACCAAAGTATGGGCTGAAAATCTGTTATCCGAACGCGCCTTGCGCGGGACGTTGAAAGTTTTGATGGTTCGGCCGAGGCAACTGCTTTCCGGCATGGCGCGCCCGCGCAACGCGCTCGTAAACATGCTGACCTATTCGAAATTCGTCGACACGGCCAACTCCTGCACGATCGTCGAAGATCTCATGGAGGTCACGTGGTCGCTGCTTCAAAAAGACGCGACCGGTCTTTACAATGTCGCGAACCCTGGCGTTACGACGCCCTACCGCATCGCCGAGATGCTCAAAGAACGCCTCAAGCCCGACATGCACGTAACGAAAATTTCCAAGGATGAGCTGAACCGCATGACGCTTGCCAAGCGGGTCGATTGCGTCCTCTCAATCGCCAAGCTTGAAGCCCTAGGCATCACATTGCGCCCGATCGAAGAACGGCTTCCGGAGACCATGTCAACGCTCAAGAGCGCCCTTGTTTCCGGTGAGGGCGGCGAGGCTTTGCGGAAAACCGAAGAGGAAACACGAGAAAAACTGGCATTGAAATCTTGTGCTGGCGGTCGGCTGGCACTTGACGGAATCGTCCTTTTTTGCTACCATATTGCGCATCATCCTGCCGATCGGCGGGAAGAAAGCGAAGGTTTCGATGTCCGTCAAATCTCGGGGTTTCCTGTTTCTCAAGTTGATCGCGGCGTACCTTGCAATGGGGGTGCTCGCGAATGATTTTACGGTCGTTACGGTCATTGCGTTGGTTTTCGTTACGATCGGTGGATCCGTCTATCTGATCGGCGAAGCGCTGGCTCGTGACGACTGAGATGCCGCTTGTTGTAGCGGTACAGGAGGAAGGTTGATCGCGTTCAAGGCGCGGTCTTTTTTAATATGATATACTGCACAAACTATGAGCTACCGCAGGCTTCAAGTCTATTTTTTCATGGCCGTGTTCGCTTTGACTCTTGTCGTGGCATTTCTCGTATTCCGCCCTTATCTCAGCTTGATGGTGTTTTCCGGAATCTTGGCGGTCTTGATGCAGCCGGTGCACCGGTATCTGCACAAGCATTTTCGCGGCAATTCAATGCTTGCTTCTCTTGCCACGGTGTTCCTGACCTTGGTGTTGATTCTGCTTCCGTTATTGTTCATCATCGGCACGATGGTAACCGAAGCCGTGCAGCTGTTCAATGCGGTGCGTCAGCAGGTGCGTTTTGAAGACGTTGCCGATTCGTTGGCGAAGATTCTCGGCCCGGAGCAAGCCCGTGCGGTCGCGGACGAGGCCACGCGCGCCGTGCGCGATGTCGCGTCGTACGCGCAGCCTGTCGTATCAAGCCTGACATCCAACATCGCCGCGCTGTTCGCCGACACGTTCGCGTTCATCCTCGGGTTCTTTCTCCTGCTTATGGGGATGTACTACCTGCTTAAAGACGGGAGCGAGTTCAAACGCCAGTTGCTGGACCTGTCCCCGCTGGGAGATCAAGACGATACGACGATCGTCGATCGCATCATGGATGCGATCAAGGCCGTAGCCCACGGACAGTTCGTCGTTTCATTGATCAAAGGGACAGTGGGAGGCATCGCTTTCGTCGCGCTTGGTTTGCCTGCCCCGGTCTTTTGGGGTTCGATGATCGCGGTGACGAACTTCATTCCCGCGATCGGAACGGCGCTCGTGACCGTGCCGTTCACGATCTACTTGTTCGCCGTCGGCCGCCTTTGGTCGGGGTTGGCGCTCGCGGCTATCAGCATGCTGATCATCGGTCTCGTCGACAATTTCCTGACGCCCCAAGTCATGCGGTCCCGCATCAAGATTCACCCGATGCTGATCCTGCTCTCGATTCTGGGAGGCATGCAGTTCTTCGGAGGTTACGGCATCTTCTTCGGCCCGATCGTGCTCTCCGTCACGATCGCCTTGATCGATATTTATAAAAAGGAATTCCGTTCATCGGTCGAGAAAATCGACAACGAGGGTTGACAGGGATGCTCCCCGCGACCTGTCGGTTTTTTCTAGTTGGTGGGGCAGCAGCACGATACACAGCAGAGAGGCATACTGATTTTCATAGACGAGGACAGTGCGCTGCTGCTCATTCCTGGCGTCTTTCGCAATGTATTCGTGATCGTTGACGATCTGGATCTCTCCGCGGTGATAGTCAGCCCGATGGTTCCTTCAATATCCTAAGCAGATTCAGGTACGAGCATAGCCTTGATTCTCCAAGAGATCCTCGCTTCTTCTGCGGCGGTTGAACATTCGTTCTTTACGGATATAGCCTCTTTTGTTAGTGTTACGTTAGTTATGAAAGCCTTGATCACCGCGGGGGGTCGCGCGACCCGTCTTCGGCCCATCACCCACACGATCAACAAGCACTTGATCCCGTTGGCCAACAAGCCGATGATTTTTTACGCGATCGAAAAGCTTGCCCAGATCGGTATCAAGGACATCGGCATCAGCGTCAATTTGGGTGAAGAGGAGATCCAGAAGGTCGTCGGGGACGGTTCTCGCTGGCGCGTCAACATCACGTTCATCGAGCAGAAAGGCGGGCCGCTCGGCATCGCGCACGTCGTCAATAACGCGAAAGATTTCTTGGGAGAGGAACCGTTCGTGTTTTACCTCGGAGACAACATCATTCTTGGCGGCTTGAAGCGTTTTGTCGAAAAATTCGAAACGGAAAAACTGAACTGCGTCTTGGCTCTCTCCAAGGTGAGAGACCCGCAGCGTTTCGGCGTTCCATGCATCGAAAACGGGCGAATCGTTCGTGTTGATGAAAAACCGGCAGACCCGAAAAGCGATTGCGCGGTCACAGGTATTTACGTTTACGACAAAACTTTTTTTGAAGCGTTCAGTCACATCAAGCCGTCGGCTCGCGGCGAGTACGAAATCTCCGATATCCACACTTGGCTGATCGAAAACGGAAAATCCGTCGGTTATGAGGAAATCACCGGTTGGTGGAAAGATACCGGCAAGCCCGAGGATTTGCTTGAGGGCAACCAGCTGCTTTTGAATGAAATGCCCGACGGGGGGAGGGAGGGCGCCGAGATCGACTCGGCGTCCGTGATACAGGGGAAGGTTTCGATCGGGAAGGGTACGGTAATAGGAAACAACGTCCTGATCCGCGGACCTGTCATTATCGGCGAGAGCTGCAGGATTGAAAATGCGTATATCGGCCCGTACACGTCTATCGGCCGCTGCGTCGAGGTGTATAACACGGAAATCGAGCACTCTGTCGTTTTTGATGACGTTGGCATCAACTGCTCGAAACGGATTGTCGACAGCTTGATCGGCGCGAACGCGACGATTTCTTCCGCACAGGCCAC
>CAYMBC010000037.1:0-10057 GCA_964388605.1 uncultured Gammaproteobacteria bacterium | reverse complement strand
GCCGACGCCATTTACTTCGCGACTGACGAGGATCGGGAAGGCGAGGCCATTTCCTGGCACTTGAGCGAGATCCTGAGCGTGCCAACCGAGAAGGTCCAGCGCATCACGTTCCATGAAATCGCCAAGGAGGCGATCAAGGCCGCGCTCGAACACCCGCGCCAGATCGACACGCGCCTGGTCGACGCCCAGCAGGCCCGCCGCGTGCTCGACCGCCTGGTCGGCTACGAGCTCTCCCCTTTCCTCTGGCGCAAAGTCGCCCGCGGCCTTTCGGCCGGACGCGTCCAGTCCGTGGCCGTCCGCCTGATCGTCGAGCGCGAGCGCGAGATCCAGGCCTTCAAAGCCGAGGAGTACTGGTCGATCGAAGCTGAGTTCGCCAAGCACGGCGCGCCGGAAATTTTTGGCGCCAAGCTCCACAGTAAGGACGGCGAGACGCTCGATAAGATGGCGATCTCTTCCGAAAAGGAGGCGAAAGATATTTTGAAAGCGCTGGACAAGGCTTCGTATTCCGTCGAAACCGTCGAGAAAAAAACTTCGCGCCGCTCCCCCGCCGCCCCGTTCACGACTTCGACCCTGCAACAGGACGCCAACAACAAGCTGGGCTACTCCGCCAAGCAGACCATGATGATCGCCCAGCAGCTCTATGAAGGCGTCGAACTCGGCGACGAGGGCTCGGTCGGCCTCATCACCTATATGCGTACCGACTCGGTGAACCTCGCCGAGAAGTTCCGTGCCGACGCGGCCGAGTACATCAAGGCCAACTTCCCCAAAGCCGTCACCGACGAGCCTCGCGTGTATAAAACGAAATCCAAAGGCGCCCAAGAAGCCCACGAAGCTATTCGCCCGACGGAAGCGTCCCGCACGCCGGAATCGCTGGCCGCCTACCTCGACGACCGCCAGCTCAAGCTGTATGAGCTGATCTGGCGCCGAGCGGTCGCATCCCAAATGCGAGATGCAGAAATCGAAACGACCGCGGCTACGATCGCGACGGCTACGCCGTACCGCTTCCGCGCCACCGGCTCCATCGTCGTCGAACCCGGCTTCATGAACGTCTACCAGACGGAAATGAAGGAGAATCTCCTTCCGCCGCTTGAAGAGAAAGATGCGCTCGAAGCCAAGACGATCGAGCCGAAGCAGCACTTCACCGAACCTCCGGCACGCTACTCCGAAGCGACGATCGTCAAGGCGCTCGAAGAGCACGGTATCGGCCGCCCGTCTACGTATGCCCCGACGATCTCGACCGTCGTCGAACGCGGCTACGTCGAAAAGGAGGAGCGCCGTCTCAAGCCGACCGATCTCGCCTTTCTCGTCACGGATCTCCTGACCGAACACTTCGCGCAGATCGTCGACCTCGACTTCACCGCCAACATGGAAAACTCCCTCGACGATGTCGCCGAGGGTACGAAGGAGTGGGTTCCGGTCATCAGCGATTTCTACAAGCCGTTCCATGAGAATCTGGAAGCAAAGGACAAGGAGCTCTCCAAGAAGACGATCACTGAAACAGCCACCGACGAAACGTGCGAAAAATGCGGAAAGCCGATGGTGATCAAGTTCGGCCGTTTTGGAAAGTTCTACGCCTGCTCCGGGTATCCGGACTGCAAAACGACGAAGCCGTACGACGAAAAGGACAAAGCTGCGCAGGACGCCGCCCAGGACCAAGCCGCCGGACAAGTTTGCGAAACCTGCGGCGCGCCGATGATGGTGAAGCGCGGACGCTTCGGCACGTTCCTCTCCTGCTCCAAATATCCGGACTGCAAATTCACCAAACAGATCCAAAAGAAGACGGGTGCCAAGTGCCCGAAGTGCAAGGAAGGCGACATTATCGAGAAGCGCTCCCGAAAAGGACGAAATTTCTACGCCTGTTCGCGCTATCCGGACTGCGACCACGCCATGTGGTCGAAGCCGACGGGCGAAAACTGCCCGACCTGCGGAAACCTCCTCGTCTTCGCCAAAGACCAAAAAATCGCCTGCTCACACAAAGAATGCGGATTCTTAAAAGATGCTCCGGCGAAAGAGTAGCGAACGGCCGCCCTTCCCTCGAAGGGCGGTTTTGGTTTAGGCTGAATATCTATGGGACTGCTACGCTTGCTTGAAACCGTAAAGGAGTACTCGCCGAAAGCCGACCTCGACACGGTCGCGTTGGCGTACGATTTCGCGGCCAAGGCGCATGAAGGCCAAAAAAGAGCTTCCGGAGAGCCGTACATCAACCACTCCGTCGAAGCGGCTATTACGCTTGCCAAGCTGCGGCTTCCGGAAAACATGATCGTGGCCGGGCTTTTGCACGACGTGCCGGAAGACACGAGCGTTACGCTCGCTGACATTGAAAAAGACTTCGGAACCGACGTCGCCTCGATGGTTTCCGGCATCACCAAGCTCGGAAAAATCAAATACCGCGGGATGGAGCGCTATGTCGAAAATCTCCGCAAGATGTTCGTCGCCATGGCTTCCGACATCCGCGTCATCCTGATCAAATTCGCCGACCGCCTCCATAACCTTTCGACGCTCGACGCCCTGCCACCCAGAAAACGCCTGCGCATCGCGCTCGAAACGCTCGAGATCTACGCCCCGATCGCGAACCGCCTCGGCGTCGGCTTCATCCAAGGCATGCTCGAGGATTATTCCTTCAAGTACGTAAATCCCAAAGAATTCGCCTGGGTATCCGGCCTTGTCAAAGAACGCTACCGCGCCAAGGAACGCTATCTCAAAAAAGTCGGCCAGAAAATTGTCGACGAGCTGAAGAAAAACAACGTCGAGGTGCTCGACATCCATGGACGAACCAAGCACTTGTACAGCCTCTTCAAGAAGCTCTTGAAGTACGACCGAAACATTGACAAGATCTACGATCTGGTAGCCCTGCGGGTGATTGTGCCGTCGGTCGCGGACTGTTACGCGACGCTCGGCATCATTCACCATTTGTGGAAGCCGCTCAAGGGTCGCATCAAGGACTACATCGCCCAGCCGAAACCGAACGGCTACCAGTCGCTCCATACAACCATCTTTTGCGACGGCGGCGATATCGTTGAAATCCAGATCCGTACCGAACAAATGCATCAAGAATCGGAATACGGCATTGCCGCCCACTGGCAGTATGCTGAAGCTGGCAAAGAATCCTCCGAAACCGCCAAGGTTCAAATCGCCTGGGTCAAGGATCTGATCAAGCTCCAGCAGGAAACGCTTACCGATTCCGGAAAACTGATGGAATCCTTCGAGAATCTCAAGATCGACGTTTTTCAAAAGCGCATTTTCGTCTTTACGCCCAAAGGCGACGTCATCGATCTTCCGGAAGACGCAACCCCCGTCGATTTCGCGTACGCGATCCATTCTGACATCGGAGATCGCTGCACGGCCGCCCGCATCAACAATGAGATCGCGGCGCTCGACGCCAAGCTCACATCCGGGGACATGTGCGAAATTGTCGTTGACAAAAACCGCAAGGGACCCAACTCGGATTGGCTGAAATTCGTCAAAACAAATCACGCCAAAGACCGGGTAAAAACCTACGCAAAGAAAAAACGCCTGCGCTGAGCAGGCGTTTTTTTACGTCCTCAACCGATTGATAAGATCCTTGAATTCCTCGTCGGAGTAAAATTCGATCGTAATGCTGCCGTTCGGCCCTTTCTTTTGGACAGCCACCTTGGTTCCGAGGATACGGCGCAGCTCCTCTTCGACCGCGAGCACATTCGCGTCGCGCAGCGAGCTTTTCGCCGAAGAACCGCTCTTGCGCTCCCGCGCCTGGTGTTCGGCCTCGCGCACGTTGAACGCCCCTTCAAGCATGCGATCGAACATCGCCTTGCGTTCCTTGGCCTCATCCATGCCGCACAAAACCCTCGCCATGCTCATGGAGATGCGTCCGTCGGCCAGAGCCATCTGCATCTCGCCCGGAAGGTTCAAAAACCGAAGCGTGTTCGCGACCACGGACCGGCTCTTGCCGACGCGCTTCGCGACCGCTTCCTGCGTCAGATGAAATTCCTCCATGAGCTTGGCATAGGCATGCGCTTCTTCGATCGGCGAAAGGTCGGCGCGCTGGATGTTTTCGATCAGCGCCAATTCCAGCTTTTGCTGTTCCGTGGCGGTCCGAACAATGACGGGAACCTTCGCAAGGCCGGCCTCGCGCGCGGATCGCAAGCGGCGCTCGCCGGCGATCAGTTCGAACATGCCGTTCGCTTTCTCCGTGACGACGAGCGGCTGCATGATGCCGAACTCTTTCACGGAAGCGATAAGCTCCTCCAATTCCTCAGGGTGAAACTCCCGGCGCGGCTGGAACGGATTCGGAACGATATCGGAAACCGGAACATGCAAAATCCGATCGCCCACCGGAACGATCTCGACAGTCTTTTCCGGCGATGCTTCCTTCATGGGTGCCGGCGCGGCGGCAGAAGCAACCCCTTGGATAGCGGCCGGTTTCTCCGTCTCGGCGGCACGATTCGGAATCAATGAAGAAAGACCCCTCCCTAATCCTCCCTTCATAACGCAGGTGCTTCGACGCCTTCGACGGCGGCAATTATCTCTTCAGCGAGGCGTTCATACGCTTTGGCGCCCTTCGAATCAGGATCGTACTCGGCAATAACCTTGCCGTACGAAGGCGCTTCGGCCAGGCGGACATTGCGCGGAACGGCGGATCGAAAAATCTTGTTCGGGAAAAACTTGTAGAGCTCGGCCATGACCTCGTTCGAAAGCTTGTTTCGGCTATCAAACATGGTAATGACGGCTCCCAGCACGTCGAGTTCGGGCTTCACATGCTGCTTCACGAGATCGATCGTCTGCATGAGCGCTCCCAAACCCTCGAGGGCGAAGTATTCCGCCTGTACGGGGATCAGCACCTGATCGGCGGCTATCAGGCCATTGATCGTGAGCAGGCCGAGAGACGGAGGAGAGTCGATGATGATGAAATCGTAGTCGTGCCGGATGCTCATGAGCGCGTCGGAGAGCTTGAACTCCCGGCGCTCGGCAGTGACCAGCTCGACGCCGGCTCCGGCTAGGTTGGGCGTGGCGGGAGCAACCCGGTATCCCTCGATCGGCGTCGGCAAGATAATGTCGCGAAAATCGGCGCTGCCGGTAATCGCCTCGTACACGCCCTTCTCAAGGGCGCGATGATCGTGCCCGAGATTCGATGTCGCATTGCATTGCGGGTCGAGATCGACCAGCAACACGAATTTTCCCTGGCGCGCGAGATACGCGCCGAGATTGACGGCCGTGGTAGTCTTGCCGACTCCCCCTTTCTGATTAACGACGGAAAGAATGAGGGCCATATGCCTCCAGTCTATAGGAGCGGAACGATGAGGGCAAGACCCGGAACAAAACGGCCCCCGGTCGGCCCGGGTTCCGGATCCTCGCCAATCCTAAGATTGACAAGGTATTTCCGAGGACATACGATACCCCTGCGTTCGTCCGAGCATGCTCCCGCCACGGTGGCGAAATGGCAGACGCAGGGGACTCAAAATCCCCCGATCGCAAGGTCATGAGGGTTCAAGTCCCTCCCGTGGCACCAAAAACGCCTCCAGTCTACATCTGGGGGCGTTTTTGAATGACGAACGCGCGCTCATGAACCAGCGCGGCAGATTCCGTGCCTTAGCCGATCACCGCGATTTTGACGAGGATGAGCGCGGCAACGACCTGATACGCTACCCCCCACTTGAACGGGATATCCTTTCCCTTGCGGAACCTGCCGATCCACTGGTGATGGTTTTTGTGGTGATACGCGGTGAAACGGCGGAAGAATGGCTGAATCTTCGTGATTTCGTAGACGCCGACCAGAAGGTCTGGAAGGACGCTTCCGATCAGTCCCCATTTCATAGCGCCGTGCATGGGCGCAGGCGCGTTCGAAAGGATGAGCAGCGTCACGTACATGGAAATCACCGCATCGATCGTCACGTATGCGATCGCTCTACGGACTTTTTCTCCCGATTTGTATCCATCAAGCATGTGCTCGTCGCCATGCGGGATGCGATCGACGACGAAATGCGAAAGGAAGCCGAGGCCGAACGCGAGGTATGGATTGGGAACAGCGGCTCCGACCAGAGCTCCGATCGCGGCGTGTGTGGTTACAAACATACCGAACCATGGTAGCACGTGGAAGCTTGCCTGACAACGACCCGCTCGCGATCAGCGTTCGTCATACGAAAAACACCCATGCAAAAAGCACGGATGTTTTTGGTAGCGGGAGAGGGGGTCGAACCCTCGACCTTGGGCTTCTGAGTCCCACGCTCTAACCAACTGAGCTATCCCGCCTCGAGCCTATACCCACCGTATGCTAGCAAAATCGCTTTCATCTGGCAAGACGTCGCATTTTTACGCCTTGCCGCCACGACTCCGAAAAACTTGACCTAAAGCCGCTATTCTGATACCAAGACATATCGGTCTTTCCCATGTCATTAAGGAGGATACCCATGTCTCGACGCGCCAAGACCCCTGTTCATCGCAATAGAAGGCAGAATCGGGGTCCTCGAGTTGCTCCGACGCACCAACGCATCAAAGCACCCGCAGACAGTTTCGACAGTTACGTGGCTGATCTCCGCCGGCGATCTGGGAGGCTTTTGACCCCTGAGCAGGAGGTTTCGCTAGGGCGCCTCGTCCGAACCTCGATCCGTAGGACAACACGCTCTCTTGCCGCGTTGCTGGAGAACGATCTCCGACTGCTCGCCGACGCCAAACGCCTTGCAGGCGACACCGGCCTGAAGGGCGCGGAGGAACGGACAACGCGTTGGAATCCTTCGCGTCTCGAAGGAAAAGAGCTTGTCTCCGTCGTCAAAGAACTCCTCCATTCGGAACAAGGTTTCGGACTCCTCAAGACGTACGATCGGGATCGCGGAGGCCGCGCGATCGAAGCGCTGGTCAATGCCAATCACAGGCTCGTGATTTCGATGGCTCGAAAGCATCATCGCCCCAATAGCAGCATGACGCTGCTCGACCTGATCCAAGAAGGCACGTTCGGACTACTCATCGGCGCCTTGAGGTTCGACGAGCGCCTCGGCTATCGGTTCTCAACATACGCCTGTAACTGGATCAGGCACGTTATCACGCGTGCCCTTCAAGATAAATCTCGATTGATCCGCATACCGGTGCATGCCCTCGAAATGGTGTACAAGGCCGGAGCGATCGAAGACGCGCTCATGCGCGAGACGGGGAGGCCGCCGAAGGCACAGGAGGTTGCCGGGCGCTTGCTTGCCGTAAGACAACAAACCCGTCGGGGCCGGGAAACGAGAGACGATGAGACCGCTGTCATCAAGAAGCTCCAGACGTTACAGCTCATAACCTTGCCACATGCTTCGCTCCAAACGCCGATGTACCATCATAATGATGGCAGTGGCCACGTTGAGCTTGGCGATGTCATCGCTGACCCTTCCGAAACGCAGGATAGGCTCTTGGAGCGCGAAGCGCTCAAGATGCATCTGCACGGAGCGATGGAGATACTCGATGCCAGAGAGCGGGACATAGTATGCCAACGTTTCGGTCTCTCTTCCGAGACTGATACGAAGAGAACACTTGCCAAAATCGGTGAACAATACGGTCTTAGCCGGGAACGCGTCCGGCAGATTTTGCAAGAAGCCGTAAAAAAACTCCGGAACTATTTCCGGGTTCGCAGAATCGCCTGATTAAGGCGATTTTTTATAACAAAAAACCCCCACTGTTTGGTGGGGGGTCTTTGGTTGCGGGAGCGGGACTCGAACCCGCGACCTCGAGGTTATGGGCCTCGCGAGCTGCCAACTGCTCTATCCCGCGTCGGGATAGAGGCACTCTACACTGGCAGACGCAGCGTGTCAAGCTGATCGATAAGCGGATTCATAGATCTCGAGAGTCTCCCCCGCCGTTTTCTCCCAGCGGAACTCTGTCGAACGTTCAAGCCCGCGTCGTCCAAGCTCCGATCTTTTCCGCTCATCTTCAAGCAGATGCTTGATGGCGCGCGTCAGCTCGACATGAGCGTCCGGATCGACCAAGAGCGCCGCACCGCGACCGGCGATTTCCGGAAGCGAAGACGAAGCGGAAGTGACGACGGGTACGCCCATATTCATCGCTTCGAGCACCGGCAAGCCGAACCCCTCGTAACGGCTCGGAAAAACAAAAACTTTCGCTTTCGCGATAAGCGAGTTTTTTTTCTCTTCAGGCACGTATCCCAAAACGCGAATGCGCTCCGAGCCGAACACCCGATTCGCTTCGCGAATCGTAGCGAAAGTCTTTTCTGATTTCCAGCCTCGGCCTCCGGCTATGACCAGATCGGTTTCGGCGATCAGCTTCGGAAAACGCTCGATAAGAGAGCGGTACGCCTGAACGAGCCCGTCTACGTTCTTTCGCGGCTCGACCGTGCCGAGAAAAAGGATGTACGGGTGTTTGAAGGCGGGATCTTCTTCCCATGAATCCGGCGAGGGCGGCTCAACGCCCTCGTGAACGACAGCGATCTTCTCCGAGGGAACAGCGAACAGTTTCTGCAGATCGCGCTTGGTAGAATGCGAAGGCGCGATGACCTTTGCGGCTCGCTGCACGCTGGCCGGAACAACGAAACGGCGCGAAAAAAACTGCCCGCTGGGAAACCATTCAGGGTGCAGATAGATTGCGAGGTCGTGCACCGTGACGACGCTCCTGCCCCGATACCCCATAGGCAGGCTGCCTGTCGTGCCGTGATAGACATCGGCTCCGCTTTTTTGAATCGCCGACGCGACCAGCCGATGCGAGTAAGCATACGGCAGGATTTTTTTAAAGCGCGAGAACGGAAGGATTTTTGCCGTCGCGTTCCGATGCCCGCCGAGTATCTCGCCGATCGTCCCTTGCTTGGCGCGTTCGTCAAAAAACAGGATATACTCGTTCTCCTCATCGAGACGTAAAAGATGCCTGGCCAGTTGACGGACATAATGACCGATACCGGTCAGATCTCCTCTGTCCGGGCTCACGACAGGGCGGCAGTCAATGGCGATGCGCATACCCCTTCATTCTACCACGTTACCATTCGAATGTTTTAAATCCCCAAAAAAGCAGCGATTTAGCGTCTTGGAAGCGATCGTTCGACGTTCGGCTTCCAAGAACAACCCCGATCACGTCACCTTTTCCCTTCCTAGACCGCAAAACAAGCGTGTACCCCGCCTCTTCGGTATACCCGGTCTTTCCGCCGATGATCTGAAATTCTCCCTGGTTTAAAAAGCTCTGAAGCAGCTCATCCGTCGCCGGCACGCGACGATCGCTCCCCGAAGCCGTCCGCACGACGGTTGCTTTTTTCGTCAAAGCTTCCCGGATTTCGTCTCGCCCGAACGCAACAGCCGCCAAGCGCGCGATATCGAGCGCGACGGAAGCATTTTCAGGCTTGTACCCCGTCGGGTCGACAAACTTCGTATGATACAGCTTGAGCTCGCGCGCCTTCGAATTCATCCGCTCGATGAACTCTTCACGACTTATCCCCGAGGAGCGTGAAAGAGCCATGGCAGCATTGTTCGCGGAACCAATCAACATCACTTCGAACATCTCGCGAACGGTCAAGGTATCGCCCGTCTTTAAATACGGAATGCCCTCGAGCGCATTGTCGCCGGGCTCGACCGAGATCTCTTTATTCCAATCCGGGTCGAGGTCGAGGACCACGAGCGCGGTCATGAGCTTGGTGATAGAAGCGATCGGGACACGACGATCGTCTCCTTGCGAAAAAAGGACTTCCCCGCTCCTCGTATCGACGAGCGCGGCGGTCGGTGCGGTCAGCTTCACGCCCAAGCTTCGCGGATCGATCTTGCGCGGGGCCGGAGCGGCGGAAACTTCCGGTTCCAAGACGGCAGCTTCGGCCGGCAAGATGACAGAAGCAGGCCTCAGCAGGTCGCGTTGCGGAACCGTTTCCGAAAAAACGGCCTTGAACAGCAGGTGGAAAAGGAGCTCCATCATAGCCCTTCGGCACGTGAAGCGTCGCTCGCGGTTTCCGAAGCGATTTCGGCTGGCATCTCTTTGGCGGGAGCTGCATCAAGCAATTTCTGCAGGTTTTCGTCCGAACTGAGCGCCGCGTACTCCGGGAGATCGCTCGTTTGTCGAATGCCGAGATAGCGGAGAAAATCGAACGCCACGCGATACTTTGCCGGCGCCGAGGGGTCATCGG
>CAYMBC010000036.1:0-10192 GCA_964388605.1 uncultured Gammaproteobacteria bacterium | reverse complement strand
GGCGGCCGCCACAAGCCGTTCTTCAAGGGCTACAAGCCGCAGTTCTACATCCGCACGACTGACGTGACGGGCGAGATCGAACTTCCGGCCGGCGTTGAAATGGTCATGCCGGGCGACACGCAGAACGTGGTGATCAAGCTGATCTCCCCGGTCGCTCTTGAAGAAAAAATGCGCTTCGCTATTCGTGAAGGCGGAAAGACCGTCGGCGCGGGCGTCGTTGTCAAAATCATCAAGTAAAAAAGCAGAGACCCCGACCCCCGCCAAGGGGGTCGGGGTTGCCTGCTGAAAACGATCTTTATGGAGAAGAAAACCAAGACCGAGGAAACGACCGTGAGCAGCCGCGTCCGCATCAAGATCCGCGCGTACGACCATAAGGTCATCGATCAGTCCACGCGCACGATCATCGATACGGCTCAGCGCACCGGAGCGTCCGTCAAAGGTCCCGTCCCGCTTCCGACCGAGAAGCACAAGTACACCGTCAACCGCTCGACCTTCGTTCACAAGAATGCCCGCGAGCAGTACGAGATGCGCGTGCACAAGCGGCTCATCGATATCGTCGATCCGACCCCGAAAACGGTCGAATCGCTCATGAGCCTCAATCTCCCGGCAGGCGTCGATGTCGAGATCAAAATGTAAGATCGGTTCGAGTACGTGCGACAACTCAACTCGCGACGGAACGGCAGAGAAAGATGGCATGATCTCCTGGTGGCTATGGCGCCAAAACCTCTGGATGCATCCCTCGCGAGCGTGAGAGTTCCCGCTACAACCTGACTTGTCTCGATAACGCCAAGCCACGCGTACGTGACAGATGCAAGAAGTTTCTTCGCTGATATCCCCCGAACATGTTCGGAAGGATCGGCGCCGGAACTTCTTGTTTCTGTTATTGCGCAGGACGGGGGAGGATCCCAAGCGAAACGGAGACAGGCACCGAACATAACTTAACGTGTTCCTCTGCCTAAGAGAACTATGAAATTCATCATCGGACGAAAACTCGAAATGTCCCAGCGCTATCGCCCCTCGGGCGAAGTGGTGCCGGTGACCCTCGTGAAGATCGAGCCTTGCGTTATTACGCAGGTCAAGACCGACGAAGTCGACGGTTACACGGCCGTCCAAGTCGGTACGGGCTCGAAAAAGCACCTCGCCAAGCCTCAGGTCGGGCACTTGAAACCTGTCGCTGAGCACGGCGATCTCGCGACGCTTCGCGAGTTCCGTCTTGAATCCGTTGCCGGCATCGAAGTCGGAGCGGTGTGCGATCCCGAATCTTTCGTTTCAGGAGACGTTATCGACGTTACCGGCCTCTCGAAGGGCAAGGGATTCCAAGGTGTCGTCAAGCGCCATCATTTCGGAGGCGGTCCGGCGACTCATGGCCATAAGGACAACCTCCGCATGCCGGGTTCGATCGGAGCCGGCGGTCATCAGCATGTGCACCCAGGACAACGCATGGCTGGACGCATGGGAGGAGATCGCGTGACGGTCAAAAATCTTGAAATCGTTGACGTGAACGCCGAAGCGGGATTGATCGCCGTGAAAGGCGCGGTTCCGGGCGCTCGCGGCGCAACCCTTCTCGTCGTCGCTCCGGAGGGCGATATGAAGTACCTCTCGGCGAAAAAACCGGTTGAAGAAGCCTCGTCGGCCGCACAGGAAGCGTCTCCCATTTCGGAAGCTGCAGCCGTGACCGAATAAACATATGTCGAAGATCAAAGTCTACAACATGGAGGGCAAGGTCGTGTCCGAGCGCGAAATGGCTCCGAAGCCGTTCGACGTGAAGGTCAACGAAGGCCTCGTTCACCTCGCTGCTGAAGCGCAGATGGCCAACAGCCGCACCGCTTCCGCACACACCAAAACCCGCGGAGAGGTTCGCGGTGGCGGCAAAAAGCCTTGGAAGCAAAAAGGTACTGGCCGCGCCCGCCACGGTTCGACGCGCTCTCCGATCTGGGTCGGCGGAGGCATCACCTTCGGCCCCCGTTCCGATCGCAATTTCTCGAAAAAGATCAACCGCAAAACCAAGAAGGCCGCGCTCGCCATGGCGCTTGCCGATAAGGTCCGCGGCGAATCGTTCGTCGGCCTCGACGCTTTCAAGATGGAGGAAGGCAAAACGAAGCTCATGGTCGGGATGCTCAAGAAGCTCCCGGTCGGACGCAAAATCCTTCTTGTCCTCCCGAAGGCGGACAAGATGGCGATCCGTGCCTCGCGCAACCTCCAGAATATCTGGACGGTGACCGCTGGCGATCTCAACCTCGTCGACGTGCTGAAGGCGACTACGGTCGTCGCTCCGCTCGAGACGATCGCCCTTATCGAATCCGCTTACGCTGAAACGTCGGCGAGCAAGAAGGGTGTTAGCAAGAACTGATATGGGACTCTTCAACCGCAAGAAAAACGACGAAGGTCAGAAAGCACCGGCGAAAGCCGTAAAGGCCGAGAAGCCGAAGGCGGAGGCCAAGAAGGCCGGCACGCCGAAAAAGGAGAAAGAAACCGTTTCGGCTCCCCGTGAAACCGGTTCCGCGTATCGCGTGCTTGTTCGCGCCATCGTTACTGAAAAGAGCACTCTGCTTGGCAAAGACAACCAGTACGCTTTCGAAGTCGCGATCGGAGCCAACAAGCTTGAGATCCGCAAGGCCGTGAAAGCGGTCTATGGAGTGGAGCCAAAGGAAATCCGCGTCATGCGCATCGCCGGCAAGCCGGTTCGTACCCGCGCCGGCCGGAGCCGACGCAGCGCTTGGCGCAAGGCGATCGTGACCTTGAAGAAGGGCGATCGCATCGACTTGTACGCCAACGCTTAATTCTCGCGTATGCCGATCAAATCTTTCCGACCCATCACGTTCGGACGCCGAGGCGCAAGCGTCGATTCGTTCGAAGACGTGACCAAGAAAGCCCCTGAAAAGTCTCTTCTGGTGCACAAAAAACGCATCGATGGGCGCAACGCTCAGGGCAAGATCACCGTTCGCCATCGTGGCGGCGGCGCCAAGCGCATGGTGCGCGTGGTCGATTTCATGCGCGATCGTTATGACATTCCCGCCAAAGTCGCCGCGATCGAATACGATCCGGGACGCGGAGGGCGCCTCGCCCTGCTGACCTACGTCGACGGCGTGAAGCGCTACATTCTCGCTCCCGCCAACTTGAAAGTCGGCGAAACCGTTATCTCGTCAAAGAACAAAATTGAAAGCAAGAACGGCAACCGCATGCCGCTCAAGCACGTCCCGATCGGTCTCATGGTCCACGATATCGAGCTCTATGTCGGTTCCGGAGGCAAGATGGTGCGCGGAGCCGGCAACGCGGCTCAGCTCATGGCCATCGAAGGCGACATGGCCCAGCTCAAGCTCCCGTCTGGCGAGTACCGCATGGTATCGAAAGAGTGCTCGGCAACGCTCGGCACCGTTTCGAACCCTGACCACTGGCTGGTTCGGCTGGGCAAGGCTGGCCGCATGCGCCACAAGGGCTTCCGCCCGCGCGTCCGCGGCAAGGTCATGAACCCGGTGGATCATCCGCACGGCGGCGGCGAAGGCAAGAACCCGATCGGTCACAAGAATCCGAAGACTCCGTGGGGCAAGCCCGCGCTCGGCGTAAAGACCAGAAAGCACAAGAAACAGTCGTCCAAATTCATCGTGAAGCGCCGCAAGTAATATGAGCCGATCACTGAAGAAGGGGCCGTTTACGGAACCCAAACTCCTCAAAAAACTCTCCAAAGTGAAGCCGGGCGACAAGACTATCGTGAAAACGTGGTCTCGCTCGTCCGTCATTACGCCGGAGATGGTCGGCTATACGATCGGCGTTCACAACGGACGCCAGCATACGCCGGTCATCGTTGTCGAAAACATGGTCGGTCACCGTTTGGGCGAATTCGCCCCGACGCGCAAGTTCCAGCGCCATGGCGGCAAGCTCACCAAGGAAATTGAGGCTGCTAAGGCCGCGTCTGCCGCTCCGGCTGCCGCGTCTTCCGCCAAGAAATAATCTCCTATGGAAGTCAAAGCTCACACCCGCTATCTCCGCATGTCGCCCCGCAAGGTGCGGCTCGTGGTTGACGCTGTTCGCGGGATGGCGGTCGATCCGGCAATCGCGCAGCTGACCTTCATGTCGCGCGCGGCCGCCCGCCCGGTCAAAAAACTCCTCGAATCCGCAGTCGCCAACGCGACGCATAACTTCAAGCTTGATCGCGACGGCTTGTTCATCAAGTCCGCGCTGGTCAACCAGGGTCCGACGCTTAAGCGCTGGCGCCCTCGTGCCATGGGTTCGGCTGCTCCGATCCTGAAGCGCACCTGCCACATTACGCTCGTTCTCGATTCGAAAACGGCAATGAAGAAAGAGGAAGCAAATGAAGAAGCAAAAGCTGAGAAGAAGGAGAAGAAAACAGCAAAGAATCCCGCTGCTAAGAAAGTCGCTGCGAAGAAGAAGTAATATGGGACACAAAGTCAATCCGAAAATCTTCCGCATCGGCACGATCTACGGCTGGGATTCGAAATGGTTCAGCCGCGCCGACTACAAGCCGAATCTGAGGCAGGATGTCGAAGTCCGCGAATTCCTTCGCAGCGCCCTTCGCGAAGCTGCCGTCGACAAGATCGAAATCGACCGTGGCCGCAATCAGATCACGATCACGATCCACTCCGGAAAGCCGGGATTCGTGATCGGTCGCGGAGGCACCGGCATCGAAGACCTCAAGAAGAAGCTCGCTGAGAAGTTCTTCGCCGGCAGCAAGAAGGCGAAGCTCCAGCTCAACATCGTTGAAGTCGCGCGTCCGAGCCTTTCGGCCGCGATCACGGTGCAAAACATGATCGCCGATCTCGAAAAGCGCATGCCGTTCCGCCGCGTCCTGAAAACGACGATCGACCGCGCCCAAAAGGCCGGCGCGCTCGGCGTGAAGGTCATGGTGTCCGGCCGCTTGAACGGCGCTGAAATCGCTCGTCGCGAAATGCTCTCTTGGGGCTCCGTTCCGCTCCAAAATCTTCGCGCGGACATCGACTATGCCGCCGATTTCGCCCGCACCATCTTCGGGGCCATCGGCGTCAAGGTCTGGATCTATCGCGGAGAAATCTTCGACAAGGATGGCATCGCTCCGGCGCTCAAGGCGCCTCTCTCGGCTGCCGAGCGCGCGCACCGCGATCGCCCTCGCGGCGGTTCGGATCGCCGCCCGTCCTCGCGGCCGCCGTCCGGTGCTCCCCGCGCCGCTGCTCCTAAGAAAGCAGCCGCGTAATCCACCGCTATGCTGATTCCGAAAAAAGTCAAACATCGCAAGTGGCACAAGCTGAAGAGCTCCGGCCTTCAGAAGGCGACCACAAAGCTCTCGCTGAGCTTCGGCGAATTCGGCCTCAAGGCCTTGACGCCGGCTTGGGTCACCTCGCGCCAGATCGAAGCGGCTCGCCGCACCATGTCGCGCTACATCAAGCGCGGCGGAAAGATCTGGATCCGCATTTTCCCCGACAAGCCTGTTACCACCAAAGGACTCGAAGTCCCGATGGGCGGAGGTAAGGGCGGCGTGGATCACTACGTCGCGATCGTTCGCCCGGGCACCATCGTCTTCGAGATGGACGGCGTCCCGACCGAAGCTGCTCGCGAAGCGATGCGTCTCGCGTCGCACAAGATGCCGTTCCGCTCGCGATTCATCACCAAGCACGACTAATTCCGCTCTATGAAGCTGAAAGAACTCAAGGACAAGCCTCTTGCGGAGCTGGAAAAGATGCTTCGTGAACAGCGCGAGCACCTGCGAGCCACCCGCTTCGCCATCGCCGCGTCTCAAGAGAGCAACGTCCGCAAAGTCCGGGGCGCTCGCAAGACGATCGCGCGGATCCTGACTCTCCTCAAAAAGGAGAGCGGTAAGTAAGACGTATGACTACGAAAACGAATAACCGCCGCGAACTCATTGGCACGGTCGTCTCCGACAAAATGCAGAAGACGGTCGTCATCAAGGTTGACGCGGTGAAGACGCACCCGAAATACGGAAAGCAGTACGTCGTCTCGACGCGCTTCAAGGCGCACGATGAAAAAGGCGAATACAAAGTCGGCGACAAGGTTGTCTTCGAAGAATGCCGTCCGTACTCGCGCGATAAGCGCTGGCGCGTGATCGGCAAAGCCGTTTAACCCACGCGTATGGTTCAACATCGTTCAATGCTGAAGGTGGCCGACAACACCGGCGCCAAGAAGCTCCAGGTCATCCGCGTGCTCGGCGGCTATAAAAAGCACTACGCCGTTCTCGGAAACATCGTAACATGCGCCGTTAAGGAGGCTGTTCCCCACGGAATGGTCAAAAAAGGCGATGTGGTCCATGCGGTTCTGACCCGCATCCACAAGGAAACCCGCCGCAAGGACGGATCCTATGTGCGCTTTGACGACAACGCGGCCGTCATCATCGACAAGGCTAGCAAGGAACCGAAAGGTACCCGCATCTTCGGACCCGTGGCTCGCGAACTCCGCGCGATGGGGTACGGCAAGATCATCTCCCTTGCCCCCGAAGTCGTCTGATCCCCATGCATATGAAGATCAAAAAAGGCGACAACGTCATAGTCATGGCCGGCAAAGATCGCGGCAAGACCGGCAAGGTCATTCAAGTCTTCCCGACGGAAGGCAAAGTCGTGGTCGAGGGCGTCAATGCGACGGTCAAGCACGCCAAAACCCGCAAGCAGGGAGAAAAGGGACAGAAGATCGAATACAATGGCCCGATCAACGCTTCCAACGTCATGCTCGTCGACACCAAGACCGGAAAGCCGACCCGCGTCGGATATAAGGTTATGGAAGACGGCCGAAAGGTTCGCGTGATGAAAAAGAGCGGTGAAACGATCGAATGATATGCTTCGCGAAATCTACGAAAAACAAGTGGCGCCCGACTTGATGAAGCACTTCGGCTATAAGAACCGCATGGCGGTTCCGAAGCTGAAGCTGGTTTCGGTCAACGTCGGCATGTCCACCAACCTTCTCAAGGATCCCAAGATCCCGGAAACCGTCGAATCGACGCTTACCCGCATCACCGGACAAAAGCCGGTCAAGACGCTGGCGAAGAAGTCGATCGCGAGCTTCAAGATCCGGCAGGGGCAGCATATCGGCATGAAGGTCACGCTTCGCGGCGACCGCATGTGGCACTTCCTCGAGAAACTGATCCACGTGACCATGCCTCGTATCCGCGACTTCCGTGGCATCTCTCCGAAACTGATCGATAAGCAGGGCAACCTCTCGATCGGATTCAAGGAGTACATCGCGTTTCCGGAGATCCGCTCCGACGAGATCGAACGCCTGCACGGCGTGCAGGTGACGGTCTCCTCCACGGCCAAAACCCGTGAAGAGGGCCTGGAATTGTTCAAACGTCTCGGCTTTCCCTTCCACGGCTAAGGCCGCATCCCTATGGCAACAGCAAATCAGATCGCCAAATCCAATCGCAAGCCGAAGTTCACGACCCGCATCGTCCGCCGATGCTGGCGCTGCGGTCGCCGCCATGGTTTCATGCGCGACTTCGACCTCTGCCGCATCTGCTTCCGCGAACTCGCCAACCGCGGCGAGATCCCGGGTATCAAGAAAGCTAGCTGGTAACCTATGATGACCGACCCCATCGCTGACATGCTCACCAGGCTGCGCAACGCCGCCATGGTGCGCAAACAGGAAGTCGTCCTCCCGCTCTCGCGGATGAAATTCGAGATCGCCAAGATCCTCGAGAAAGAGGGCTACCTTTCCGGTGTCGAGAAAACGGACGCGGATCATGGGCAGCTCAAGCTCAAGATGCGCTACGACGAGAACGGTGCCGCTATTCGCGACATCCGCCGCGTCTCGAAACCGGGTCTTCGCGTCTACGCGACGAAGACCGAATTGCCCCGCGTCTTGAACGGCCAGGGCATCGCTATCGTCTCGACCTCCGCGGGTCTTATGACCAACAGGGATGCGCGCAAGCGCGGCCTGGGCGGAGAAGTCGTGTGCGAAGTCTACTGATCCCGCGACTATGTCTCGTATCGGTAAAAAAATCATCCAGGTCCCCGCGGGCGTTGAAGTCACGCTTTCCGAAACGGAAGCGCGCGTCAAAGGCCCGAAAGGGGAGCTGAAGCTCGCTTTGCATCCGCACGTGCGCCTCGAACGCGCGGGCGACGTGATTACGGTTTCCGTCAAGAGCGAGGAAAACAAGAAGGACCGCGCTCTCTGGGGTCTCTTCAACCGTTTGGTCGCCAACATGATCGTTGGCGTCACCAAGGGGTATGAAAAAGGCTTGGAGTTCGTCGGTGTCGGCTACAAGGTCAACCTTGCCGGAAAAACGGTGAAGATGGATGTTGGCTTCTCTCACGAAGTAGACTTCCCGCTTCCTGCCGGCATCGAAGCCAAAGTCGACAAGAATACGCTGACCCTCTCCGGCATTGACAAGCAGCTCGTCGGCGAAACCGCCGCGAGAATCCGCCGCATCCGCAAGCCGGAACCGTACAAGGGCAAGGGCATCAAGTACGTCGACGAAGTCATTCGCCGCAAGGCCGGTAAGTCGGCCAAGGCCGGCGCCAAGTAATCGACGCCTATGAAATCTCTTAGCCAGAAGAAAATCGAAACCCGTACCCGCCGCCGCGCGCGCATCCGAGCTCGCGTCAAAGGCACGGCCGCTCGTCCTCGTCTTGCCGTCTTCCGCAGCGCGAAGCATATCTACGCGCAGCTGATCGACGACACGACCGGAAAGACGCTCGCCGCTTCGACGGACGCCAAGTCCAAGAAGGGCGCGAAGGCCGAAGGTATGGAAGCGAAGATCGCGTCGGCTCACGCCGTCGGTCAGGATCTCGCCGAGAAAGCCAAGAAGGCAGGGGTGACCACCGTCGTTTTCGACCGCGGAGGTTACTCCTACCACGGACGCATCAAGGCTCTCGCCGATGGCGCTCGCGCCGGAGGCCTCCAATTCTAACCGGAACTATGGAGAACACCAACGCAAAATCCGCAGCTCCGGCGACGACCAACGCCGCTCCGTCACGCGATTCGCGCGGCGGCGGTTTTGGCGGCGGCCGCGGCGGTGATCGCCGAGGCCCGCCGCGCGGACGCCGTCCGGAAGAGCCGAAGGAATTCGATCAGCGCATTCTTTCCCTCGATCGCGTCACGCGCGTCACCAAGGGCGGCAAGCGCATGCGCTTCCGCGCAACGGTCATTATCGGCGATCACAAAGGCCGCGTCGGCTACGGCGTCGCCAAAGCCGCCGACGTTTCGGCTGCCGTCAACAAAGCCGTCACGCAAGCCAAGAAGCGCCTCATGACCGTTCCGCTCGTCAATGAAACCATCCCGCATCAGGTCGAAAGCAAGTTCGGCGCCTCCAAGGTGCTGATGAAGCCCGCCCCGAAAGGTACCGGCGTCAAAGCCGGAGGCGCCATGCGCGTCGTGATGGAGCTCGCAGGCGTGCCGAACATCATCGGCAAGCTTCTTGGCGGCAAAAACAAGATCAATAACACCAAAGCGACGATCGAAGCGCTCGGACAGCTTCGCATGAAGAAAGTGGTTGTCAACGCCTAATATGCTGAAACTTCACTCTCTCAAGCCTGCTAAGGGCGCCAAGACCGCGACCCGGCGCCTCGGCCGCGGTCCGGGTTCCGGTCGCGGGAAGACTGCCGGTAAAGGTACCAAGGGTCAGAAGGCTCGCACGGGCGGCCGCAACAAACTGCGCCTCATGGGCATGAAGATGATCATCCGCCGCATTCCGAAGTTGCGCGGCTTTAAGAGCCAGTACGACAAGGATGGCACGATCACGCTCCATGACCTTGCAAAAGCGTTTCCGCAGGGCGGGATCGTCACTCGCGCGGAACTCGCGAAACGCGGCGTCATTCGCGACGCTCGAGCGACATTGAAGGTCGTGGGCGCCGTCGAGTTGACGCGCAAGTTCACGGTCAAAGGTCTGAAAGTCTCGTCTGGCGCCAAAGCTGCGATCGAGAAAGCCGGCGGTACGGTTGCGTAAGCGTCAGTTATTACGGTAGACTGCCACATATATGTGGGCAAAATTCTCCCAAATCTGGAAACAGAAAGATCTCCGTGCCAGTCTGCTGAAAGTCGTCGGGCTCTTGGTCATCTTCCGTGTCGCCGCGCACATCCCGATCCCTGGCGTCGATTTGGCGAACCTAAAAGCCTTCTTCCAATCGAATCAGCTGCTCGGCTTGATGAACGTCTTCTCCGGAGGCACGCTCGATAATTTCTCGCTCGTGTCTCTCGGCGTGGGTCCGTACATCACGGCTTCCATCATTCTGCATCTCGTGGGCATGATCATTCCTGC